>JBDHZK010000112.1:0-8933 GCA_039811865.1 Propionicicella sp.
TCAGCGTGGACCCGTACAGCTCGACACCACTCGCCGCGCAAAACCACCGGACCTGCGCAACTCTCGGCTCTCGGCGCGGCCTCGGGCGCGCTACACCGGCAAGGTCGCCAAAGTGGCCCTGCGTGAACGCATCGTCGCTGCGGCGCTGGCGGCCAACGAGCACGCCAGCCAGCCCGCCAGGGTGATCAGCGAACCCCCAAGGCCCGGACCGTCGGTGATCACCGCGCGCACCGCGTCCAGGGCTGGCGACAGCGGCGAGAACGGCCTGATCGCGTCCAGCCAACCCGGCGCCGCGTAGGTCAGCGCGCTCGCAGCCGTGACTACGGCGAACACCACGGACGCCACCCGCCCGGCTCCCCGGAACCACGCCGTCAGTGCGTGGTTGACGGCCACGAAGACGACCCCGACGACCAGCAGCAGGGCCACCACCGCTGCCGCCTTGGCGAACGGCAGCCCGAGCACCAAAGCGCCGAATGCGCCCACGGAGACCACCTGCGCAGCGGCGATCGCCAAGCCGGGCATGAGGGAAGCTAGGAGCAACCTGGTGGACGAAGCGCTGGAAAGGACCGAATCGGACCGGACCGCCTGGACGAGCGCGTAGGTCGCGAGCGCCCCGAGCCACAAGGCGATGACGAGCAGCAGGCTGACCCAGGCCACCGCCGGGTCGACGATCCGGTCCAGGTTGTCGGTCTGAATCGGTGATGAAACCGCGTCGGACAACGTCTTTCGATCGGATTCGGAGTAGTTGGGCACCTGCTTGGCTCCCTTGGCCAGCCCGTCGGCCAGCTTCCCGGCCCCCGACGCCAACTCCTTGCCACCCGATCCGAGCTGGTCCAGCCCAGACTTCAACTGGCTCGCGCCGGACGATGCCGCGGCGACCCCATTGACGTACGCGCCGACACCGTTGGCATAGGTGTTCGCGCCGGTGGCGAGCTTGTCGGCCCCCGCCGCAGCCTGGCCGATGCCACTTACCAACGCCGGCATTCCGTCCGCGATCTTCTTGGCTCCGGAGGCGAGTCCGGCCGCACCGGCGATGATCTGCTTGGAGTTACCGTCCTTGCCGCCCTTGCCATCGGCTGGTCCAGACAGCTTGCGCAAGCCCGAGGCGAGCGCGGACGTTCCGGAACTGACCTGAGCACTCCCCGCCTTCAGCTTCGCGCCGGCGGTCTTCAACTGGCTGACGGCGCCGGGGAGCTTGTCGGCCCCACCTTGGGAGAGGGGGCCCAGTCCCGTCACGATTGTCTGCGCCCCGGACGCCACGCCGCGGGCACCGCCCGCAACCTGACTCGCCCCCGTGGCCAGCCCACTCGCCCCGGTTACCAGATCGGCGCTGCCCTGAACCGCCGCCCCACCCGCGTAGGCGAGCCCCGCGTAGAAGCCGTCGCACCCCCCGGCCGTCGCCTTCAGCTGGGCCGGACAGGGGATCGTCTGGCCGCCGGACTTGCCCTGGGCGATCTGGCCCATGGCGCCGCGATAGGCGCCCACGCCGTTGGAGAGTTGCGTCGCCCCAGCCGCGAGGCCGTCAGCTCCCCCGGCCACCTGGTTAGCCCCTGTGGCAAGGGACTTCAGTCCACTCACCAGGTCGGGCAGGGCCGCCACCAGGCCCCCGATCCCGCCCAGCAACTGGTTGGTGCCGTCGACGTACTGGTTGACCCCTGTCGCATATTGCTTGGTGCCGGCGGCCAGCTTCTCGGATCCGGCCGCGACCTGGATCACCCCGCCGGCGTACTGCCGCACACCGGCCGCGTACTTGGCCGCACCGTCCGAGAGCTGCCGGGTCCCGCCCGGCAGCCCCGCCGTCTTCGTCTTCATCGTGTTCAGGCCACCGGCCAACTGGTGTGCCCCAGAGGAGATCTGCCCGGCACCGTTCTTCAGCTCGGTCCCCTTGGTGGCCAAAGTATTTAGACCGGCGGCCAGGTCGCCGGTTCCCTTCGCCGCGTCGCCAACCCCATTGCTCAGCTTGGTCGAGCCGTCCGCCAACTGGCGCGCGGCGTCGGACACGGTGAGCAACTGCTTCCCCGTGTCGTTGAAGCCGATGTACACGTTCTCGAGGTAACTCGCCGTCAGCGTCCGGTTGAGCGTGTCGACCGCGGAGCGGGCGATCACCTGGGCCAAGACTGAGTCGGCGATTCCGGTGATCTGCGACGGGGCGATCGTGATCGTCGCTTGGCGGGTTTGATCGGCCTTGTTGGCCGAGAAGGACGTCGCTGCCGCCGAGAAGTCCTTCGGGATCGTGACGACCGCGGCGAAGCGCCCGGACGCGAGCCCGTCTTGCGCATGCTTCTCATCGGCGAGGACCCAGGTGAAGTTCTGCTCCTTCTGCCGATCGACCAGCGCGGCCGTCAACTGCCTTCCCAGCGGCACGATCTGGCCCTTGATCGTGACCGCCTCGTCGAGGTTCACCACCGCCGCCTCGACCTTGCGCAGCCGCGCGTCGGCGTTCCAGGTGGCGCCGAGGACGCCTGCGGCGATGAGGATCGGAACGAGGATGACGCCGAGCAGCGAGTACCAGCGCACCGGCAGCCGCCGGTTCGCGCGTTCGAGGTGCCACATGCGGACCGTCCTTAGATCGGCTGGCCGGCGGCGGCCGGCATCTGGTTGAGGTGAAGTTCTTGGGGCCCGGACGCCAGCGGCGAGGCCGCCTCGTCGGCGACACCCACCAGCAGGACGCCCCCGGTGGCGGCCAGCCGCGCGGCCGTCCGGTCGAGCGCGGCCCGCCCGGCGGCATCCAACCGGTCGGCGTTGATCACCGCGACCAGGGGTTCGTCGGCAGCCTCGAGGTGCGCCGCGACCTCCTGCGTGCCGCCCAGGAACACGGCGCTTAGGCGGCGCAACTGCCCGGCCTCTTCGGGGAGCGTGAGCCCGAGGAGGCGGGCGTCCCCGCTTTCGGCCAGCAGGCGTCCGGTAAGCGCGAAGGCGACGGCGGCCTGCGCCGAGGACGTCCCCCGCAGCAACACGGCCTGGCCAGGAGCCAGGGTGAGGGTTACCGGGACGACGAACCCGCCGGTGACGAGGTCTTTGGCATAGACGGCGGTGCCCGCGGCGGCCGGCAGCGGGGCGAGTTGGTGGGCCAACGCCTCGCCCTCGATGTCCAACACGGGCAGGCGCTTGTCGAGCCAGCGCGGCAACCACCAGGCGCGCTCGCCCAGCAGCTTCATGACCGCCGGCCCGAGCGTCATCCGGACCACGTAGGCGTCGATCGCGACCCCGATCGCCAGCCCGAAGGCGATCGGCTTGATGGGGCCGTCCCCTTGCGGCACGAAGAAGGCGAAGACCGCGAACATGATGGCCGCGGCCGCGGCCACGACCTTCGCGGAGTGGACGAAGCCGTCCGTCACGGCGGCCAGTGCCGAGTCGCCGTGGACGTGCTCCTCGCGCATCCGCGAGGTGAGGAAGACCTCGTAGTCCATGGCCAAGCCGAACAGGATGCCCATCAGCATGATGGGCAGAAAGCTGATCACCGGGCCCTCTTGGTGCAGGTTGATGACGTTGGCGAACCAGCCTTGGTTGAAGACGAGGGTCGTCGCCCCAAAAGCCGCCCCGACGCTGAGCAGGTAGCCCAGGGACGCCTTCACCGGCACCCAGATCGACCTGAACACGACCGTCAACAACACCAGCGAAAGCCCGACCACGAGCAGCCCGAAGGGCAGGAGCGCGTCTCGTAGCCGGTTGGTGACGTCGATCTGGACGGCGGTGGCGCCAGTGACCGCGGTATCCACGCCGAGGCGGGCCTTCCAGTCCGATTGCTTGGCCCGCAGCGCCTCGACGAGCCGGCCGGTGGCCGGGTCGTCCGGGCCGGTGGTTGGGATGACCTGGACCAACCCGGTGTCGGCGTTGCGATTCGGCGTCGAGATGGGCACGAGCTTCACGCCGGGCGTCGCCTCGATCTCGGACTTGAGTTCGCGCATCACCCGCAGCGGATCGTCCGATTCGACCAGTTGTGCGGTGACGATCAGCGGGCCGTTGTAGCCGATGCCGAAGCGCTTGGCGATCTCGTCATAGGTGATGCGGTCGGGGGCGGTGGCGGAGTGCTGTCCCGAGTTGGGCAGCGCCAACTGCAGGTCCTTGGCGGGCAGGGCGAGCAACCCGAGCGCCGCCACCACGAACAAGATCGTGAGGATTGGCTTAGCTGTCACGAACGCGACCCACCGGGCCGCGAAGCTGGGCCCGCGCCTACGCGCGTCCACCTTGCGCGGGCGCGGCTTGCGCGGACGCGGCGTCAGCCGCGTGCCGGCGAACCCCAGGAAGGCGGGCAAGAGTGTCAGCGCGAGCAGCACCTCGATGACGACGGCGACCGCGGCGAAGACGCCCATCATGGTCAGGAATGGGATGTTGGCCACGCTCAATCCGACCAGGGCGATCACTACGGTAAGGCCGGCGAAGACGACCGCCGATCCGGCGGTTGCGACTGCCCGGGCGGCGGACTCCTCCGGTGGCAGGCCGCTGGCTAGCTGGTCGCGATGCCGAGAAACGATCAGCAAGGCGTAATCGATGCCGACCGCCAGCGAGAGCATCACCGCCAGCATCAGCGTGGTCGAGCCGATCTCGAGCGCGTGCGTCATGAGCATCGTCACCGTGGCCCCCAGAGCCGCCCCGATGACCGCGGTCCCGAGCGGCATCGAGGCCCCCGCGAGCGACCCCAACGTGGCGAACAGGACGACGGCGGCGATCACCAGTCCGGCTGCCTCGGTCGCCGAGAGGTGCGGGATCTCGATCGAGAACACCTCGCCGCCCATGTGCACCTGCGACCCCGGCAGGCGCTGGGCAAGCCGATTGGCAGCGGCCACCAGCTCGGCGCGCTGGGCGTCGGTGAAGGTGGCGCTCGAGCCCGTTACGCGGATGGTGGCGATCCCGGCGGTCTCGTCGGTGGAGACCAGGCCCTTGACCAGGGAGCTGTATGGACCTTGCACCCCAGAAACGAAAGAGATCCGCCCGATGTCGGCCTCCTCATCTTCGACCGCCTCCCGGACCTCTGGGTCGGTGATCCGCTTCCCCGACGGGGCGACGATCAGCATTGTGGCGGTAGCGCCGGAGCCCTCGGGGAAGGTCATCCGGACCTGGTCCAGCGCGGCTTGGGAGCTCGTCCCAGGGATGCGGAAGCCGTCGTCGAACTTGGAACCAAGGGCGAACGCGAGCCCAGAGATCGCCACAAGGGCGATCAGCCAGGCAGCCAGCACTCGCCTTCGGGCACGGAAGCACGCGCGGCCTAGCCGATAGAGGAATGTCGACACGCTGGCGGCCTCCGAGAATGGATACGGGTCTGTATTCAATACGGAAGTGTATTCACCTCTCCATTGAGCGCAAGTCGCGCCTGACGCATGGACCGTCCGGTCCGAATTGGCGGCGCCCCACCGCCGCGCCGATCCGTGGCGTATGAGGATACGGCGGCGTATCCGATACGATGCTGTATCGATGCGCGCGGGCGGCGTCGGCCGTCGCAGAAGGAGCGAGATGACCCAGGAGCCGTTGACCAGGAGAAGGGCGCAAACCCGTGAACGGCTCATGGACGCCGCCCTGGCTCTGTTCGCCGAGCGCGGAGTGCTCGCCGCCAGCGTCGAGGAGATCTGCGAACGGGCCGGCTTCACGCGTGGGGCCTTCTACTCCAACTTCGAGTCCAAGGACGAGCTGTGCCTGGCCGTGATGCGCCGCGAAGCGGAGAACGATCTGGCCGCGGCAAGAACGGCCATCGCCACCGTGCCCGGCGGGTTGTCCATGGCCGAACTCGACGCCATGATTCCGCGGGCGGTCGAGATCTTCATCTTCGGCCAACGATCGGAGGAAGCCGCCCTGGCGTTGGCGGAATTGCGCCTCTACGGGGCGCGAACGCCAGCCGTCCGTGAGGCGATCGCGAGCCTCTCCGAGGAGTTCGGCAGGGTCTTCGTCGAGACTTTCGACGGGGCCCTCGTCCAGATCGGGCGACAGCTGTCGATCCCCACCGGTGAGGCGATCGAGCTCCTTAACGCGGTGTGCTCGCACGCGGTGATCAGCTCCCGGCTCCATGGCCGTCCGCCTGGCTTCGCCGGGGCGAAGCAGCTCACTGCGCTCCTACGCTCGCTCATCGTGAGGAGCGACGACCAGGGGGCGACTGCCGGCTGAGCCGCCCAGCACGTTCACGCAATCCGCTTCAGCGCCTCGCGGCGCGAGAGCGGCGAGAGCTGATCGCCGAGGCCGGCGACGGTTTCCACGACCCAGTTCGCCGCCGCATCGCCCGTCTTCGAGTACTCGCGCAGCGCCCACCCGATGGCCTTGCGGGCGAAGAAGTCCCGATCGTTGAGGCTCGGCTCGATGCAGGCCACGAGCAGGCCGCGATCGGTTTCGTCCCGATGCCGGATCTGGCTGAGGATGGCTGTGCGCCGGACCCATAGATCGGGATCTCGAGCCCAATCGAGCAGCACCGGGGTGATCGCCACTCGGTCGGCGGCCAGCACCCCACCGACCAGGTGCGCGGCGATCTCGTCGACCAGGTCCCACCAAGCTCCGGTCCGCACCAGGTGCAGGTAGAGCTCTAGGTAAGGGGCGGCGCCGGCCCAGTGCCGGTAGTGCCGGTGGCGCAGGAGCGCGATCGCGGCGTAACGCTCTTCGCGGTAGGCAGCCTCATCCCAAAGACATAGCGCGCTCGCCGCCCAGTCATCCTCGCTGTGGATGCGTGCGGCGAGCAGCGGACGGAGGATATTGCGCAGTTGGGGCAGAGTCAGTCCGCGGTAAGGCATCGCCGACTTCATGTACCGCTGCTGCCCGACCGCTCGCTCGGGATCGGCATTCGCCGCTAGCGCGGCGCGAATGGACTGGACGAAATCCTCCATGCCCCTACCTTCCCGAGCACGCCGGCCTCACCTGCGCAAATCCGGCTCCTAGTCGAGCGCCTCACCGGGGCGCTCGGGTGGAATTGTGCGGCGAGTCGGCCGAGCAACGCCACGTTGAGGCGGGATCTGTTGTTCAGCCCGCGAAGCGCCGCACGTTTCCACAGATTTGTTCGGAACTGACTGATCTCGGCCACCCGTGCCGAAGGTCAAGGCATGGAGGCCCAACTCATCGCCCTGCTCGAAACCAGCCCCGTGATCCGGCGCGCCGACCATCCGTGTCTGGTCCGCCGCATCGACTCCGCGCTGCGCAAAGGCGACCTGGTCAGCGTGCTTCCCGGCATCTATGCCCGTGCCGGCGAACAGGCCGACGAGCAGGTTCGGGTGGCTGCGCTGTTCGCCCGGCATCCCGATGCGGTCCTTACCGGCGCCATCGCCGCCCGTCTGGACTGGTGGCCCGAGTTGCGCGCCGACAAAGTCTCCGCGGCCGGAGTCCACGCGCGTCGGCGGCCAGGCTTCCGATTCAGCGAGGATCAGATCGTGGAATCGGCCATCCGGCAGTTGGCGGGCGGCGTCCGGATCGCCAGCCGGGCCCGGGTCGTCCTCGACCTGATTCCGGATCTCGGTGGCCGAGCGATCGATGAAGCCCTGCGCCGCCGGGCCGTGAACCTCCCCGAGCTCTGGCGAGCCTTGGGGGAGGCACCCCGTCGGGCGGGGAACGAGCTTAGGCGTCAACTGCTCCAGGACTCCGCAGATGAACCCTGGTCACCCGCCGAGCGGCAGGCGCACATTGCTCTTCGCCGTGCCAGGGTGGGTGGTTGGCGCACCAACGTCGAGGTTCGTTTCGCGGCCAACAAGTACTTCCTCGACATCGGGTTCGAGGCCGTTCGGCTCGGAATCGAGATCGACGGCTACGAACATCACCGATCGGCCGCGGCGTTTCACTACGACCGCATGCGGGATGCCGATCTGGCCATCGCCGACTGGCAGATCGTGCGCCTACCCGCGGGACTGACCGACGAAGCCGACCGATTCGCCCACATAGTGGTCCAGTTGCTGCGGGCCCGCAGCCTGGCTTTGGGGCTGCCGACTTCGCCGCTCAGCTGGACCAGTGGCCCATGCCGAACATCCACGCCCAGCCGAAAACCGCCGCGCAAGCGAGTACCAGCGCGCCGACCAGGATGACGTTATGCACGACTCGCGCGGCGGACCCGCGTGGTCGCCACTCACAGAACCTCCCGATGGCGATCCAAAGCGGGAACCACAAGAGCACGGCTCGGTTGACGGACATGAACCAGTAGGACAGCGAGAACGCGAATACCTGCACCCCGACCCAGGCGGCCTCACCCCAGTGCCGTCGGAACAGGCAGACGAGCGTGGTAACGACACCGACCGCCATCGAGACCATCTCGAACCGGAACATCCACATCCAGCCGAAGTGGTCGGCGTACGCGCCGGGCAAGATGGCCGGGATCGTGTTCAGGAACGACTCCCACGGCCAGGTCAGCCCGCGCGCCCAGCCGGACGACTGTGCGGTGTACCAGGCGGTCCAGCTACCGCTGCGCAGAAACAGGTAGTACGCGTACCCGAAGACCACCGATGCGGGCACCAGTAGCCAGGCAAGGGCGACCGCCCGATCGACGCCCTTTCGCCGAGCTTGGGTCAGTGCCAGCACGGCTAGTGCTCCGATCAGGAACAGCCCCGAAACGCGAAAGCTGCACGCCAGCGCCGCGAGGGCCGCGGCCTGGCCCCAGCGCCGCTGTCCGGCCCGCTCCCATGCCCAGAACGCCGCCGCGCAAAACGGCGCCTCGGTGTACGGGACGACGGTGAAGACTGCGGTCGGGGCCAAGAGCCAGGCCGCCGCCGCGTACGGCCCGCCGAGCCGGTACAGCGCCGCGGCCGCCAGCACCGAGGCGACAGCCGCGATGAAGACCCCGAAGACGAGGATCGGGACGCCGATCAGCTCGCCGGCCCGCAAGAGCAGGGGCAGCCCGGGGAAGAAGGCCACGTCGTTGTCGACCACGTAGCCCTGCTGCGCGATCCGGACGAAGTGGTCGACGTCCCAGTTGTTGACGATCCGGGCGAAGGACCGTCCGCTGCCGATCGCCACAACGACGAACGCGGCGACCACCA
>JBDHZK010000113.1:0-8853 GCA_039811865.1 Propionicicella sp.
CTTGACGTGGTAGACGCGAGCCGACCTGGCGGGCGTCCAATGGGAGATGTAAGTCGGGATGTACTCGGCCTTGCTCACCGTGTACTTGCCGTCCGAACCCTGCGTGAACGTGAAGCGCGCGGTGACCCCCTCGTAGGTGCGCGGCAGGTTCGTCTTGTGCTGGGCGATCAGGTTCCCCAGCCCGTAGGCGACCCATTTGCCGTTGATCTTGGTCCACGGCTGCACCACATGCACGTGATGCCCGTAGACCAGGTCGACGTAAGCCGACGCCGTCAGTTTCTTCGCCACCTCGACCTGCTGGTCGTTGGGGGTGGAGTCGTACTCCTCGCCGCCGTGCATCGCCGCCAAGACGATGTCCGCGCCGGCGTCCTTGGCCGCCTTGGCCCGGGCGATCATGTCGTCGGCATCGAGCATCGCCACCGACCACTGTTTGCCTTGCGGCAAGGGGATGTCGTTGGTGCCATAGGTTCCCGAAACGAGCGCGATCCTCACCCCGGCCGCGGTGGTGTAGATCATCGGCGTGTTGCGCTCGGCGGGGGACCTGAAGGTGCCCGTGTGCAAGACCTTGGCCGCGTCCAGTGTGTCCAGCGTGCGCTTCAACCCGGCGAATCCGTGGTCGATGCTGTGGTTGGACGACGTGGTGCAGGCGTCCCAGCCGGCGGCGGCGATCGCCTTCCCGATGGCCGGCGGAGCCGAGAACTCGGGGTAGCCGAGGTAGGGCCCACCTGGTGCCGCGAACGGCACTTCCTCGTGGCAGATCGCGAAGTCGGCGCCGGCGAAGACCGGCCGCATCCCGGCGAAGAGCGGGGCGAAGTCGAACTCGGTGCCGGTGTGGTTGCGCACGGCGTCGGCGGCCGGACCGGTCCACAGGGTGTCGTGCCAAAGGAGGTCGCCGCTCATCGTCACCGTCGCGCTGCGCGGCGCCTCGTGCGCGGGCGTGGCCGAGGCGCCGCTCGACGTCGTGGGCGACTGGCCCGGCCGTCCGGCGTCGCCCGGCGTCGACACCGGTGCTCGGCCGCAGCCGGCCAACAGCGCCAACCCGAGGACCATGGTCATCAGTCGTCGTTTCATCATGGCTCCTGCCTGCCGTCGCGCTACTCGCCTCAGGACTCGAAGAGTCCCTGCGCGCCTAGTTCGTGCACCGCCTTGCGCGTCCGTTCGACGGCGGATTTCAACCGCCACTGGTCGCCCACGCCGGCGTTGAGCGAGGCGAGAATGGGCAGCACCCTTGGCGCCGCGCCGGGCGAATAGTTGGTGGTCAACGTCGGGATGTACTCGGCCTTGCTCACCTGGTAACCGCCCTCAACGCGCGGGGTGAACGTGAACCGTGCGATCACCCCTTCGAAGCCTGCGGGCTGCGAGCGGGCCGGCTGGGCAGCCAGGTTGCCCAGTCCGTAGGCGACCCACTTGCCGTTGATCTGCTCCCACGGCTGGACGACCTGAGCGCCGAAGCCGTAGACGAGGTCGATGTAGGGCGAGTTCGCCAGCTTCGCCGCGACGGTTTTTTGTTGCTCGGTCGGCAAAGAGACGGTGTCGTCGCCCGCGTGCATCGCCGCGAGGACGATCTGAGCGCCCGCCTGCCGGGCGGCCTTCGCCCGGGCGATCAGGTCGTTGGCGTCCAGCATCGCCACCGAGTAGTCGCGGCCCTTGGCGAGCGCGGACCCGGTGGTGGCCGTGGCCGACACCACCGCCACCTTCACCCCCCGCGCGTTCAGGATCAGCGGGCGGCGCCGGTCTGCGGCCGAAGCGAACGTCCCCGTGGTCTTGATTCCCACGGCCCGAAAGGTGTCGAGGGTCCTGGTGATCCCGCCGTAACCGGCGTCGTTGGCATGGTCCGAGCCGGTCGTGCACGCCTCGAAGCCGGTCTCGGCCAGGGCGCTGGCGATCAACGGCGGCACCGAGTACGTCGGGAAGCCCTTGTAAGGACCGCCGTTGGGCGCAAAGGGGACGTCCTGCTGGCAGACCGAAAGGTCGGCGCCGGAGACGATCGGTTTGATGGGGCTCAGTGTGGGTGCGAAGTCGAACTCCTTGCCCGACGTGCCCGCGTCCAGCTTGGCACCGAGCCACAACTGCTCTTGCCAAAGCAGCGATCCGGAGACCGTCAGCGTGATGCCGCCGGCCGGGAGCGACGCCGAACCGGACGTAGTGGACGCCGGGGTCGCCGAACCCGAACCGCTCGCAGCTGGGGTTGGCGCGATCGTCTTGATATTCGTCGGGCTGTTCTCGGCCGGCGTCACCGAGACGGTCGCCTGGGCACAGCCGGTCAACATCACCAAGCAACCGGCGAGGGCGGCCAAGGCTTTGCGCATGTTTCCATCCAGGGTTGAGCGGCGCGGTTTCGGGGGTGCCGCTAGTACAGGATTGTCGCAAACATGCCAACTTCGGCGAAGCCGACGCGGCGGTAGAGCGCTCGGGCCGCGAGGTTGTAGTCGTTGACGTACAACGACACCGTCGGGTATCGCTGCAGGATCAGCCGAGTCACCGCCGCCATCGCGGGCCCGCTCAGCCTCCTGCCGCGCAGTTCGGGAGCGAGCCACACGCCCTGCACCTGCGCGATCGTCCGGGTGGCCGCCCCGACGTCCGCCTTGAACAGCACCCGGCCGTCCTCCACGATGCCGAACGCATGCCCGGTGTCGATCAGCCGGCGAACGTAGTGCTCGTAGCCGCGCGACCCGGGAGGGACCGGCGAGTTCCCCACCTCTTCGACGTACATCTTCACCGCGGCCGCGAAGTACGGTTCGAAATCGGCCGGCTGCATGACCCGGACGCGTGGGTCCGAAGCCATGTCGTCCACCACGTGGCGAGTGGCCATCAGCGGCTGTCGCGGACGGCGCTCGCGCACGTTGCCCCAGGACGACCCGTACCGGCGCGACAGTTCCTCCCAAAGCGGCAACACCTGCGTCGCCGGACCCATGATCGAAGAGCAACCCCGGAAGCCCCCGATCCGCTCGGCGAAGGCGGCCAAGGCGGCACCGTCGGCGTCAACGGGCACGAGGTTCGATCCGGCGTGGCACATCGACAGCAAGCGTCCGTACCGCTCATACCCCCAGATCTCGCACCCAAGCAAATACGGGTCGAGACCGCAGCTACGTATTCGGGAGGCGACGAAGACGTTGTCGACAGGGTGCTGCTGCAACAACTCGATGACGGCGTCGAGGTCGTCGGTGCCCAGCGCACGCACGCTCATGGAGGTGCCCTGCGCCCTAGTGCACGGTGACCTGCGGCGCGGCGCCAACGGCGTCGGATTGCGCCGCGAGCCGGTTGGCTTCGGCGATCAGCGTCTCCACGATCTGGTCCTCGGGGACGGTCTTGATCACCTCGCCCTTGACGAAGATCTGTCCCTTGCCGTTGCCGGAGGCGACGCCGAGGTCGGCTTCTCGGGCCTCGCCCGGGCCGTTCACGACACAGCCCATCACGGCCACGCGCAGCGGCACCTCCATCCCCTCCAGTCCCTTGGTCACCTCTTCGGCCAGGGTGTAGACGTCCACCTGCGCACGTCCGCACGAGGGGCACGAAACGATCTCCAGGTGGCGCGGCCGCAGGTTCAGCGACTCCAGGATCTTGATGCCGACCTTGACCTCCTCGGCCGGCGGCGCGGACAGCGAGACTCGGATCGTGTCACCGATCCCCTGGGCAAGCAGTGCGCCGAACGCTACCGCCGACTTGATCGTCCCCTGGAACGCCGGCCCGGCCTCCGTGACACCGAGGTGCAGCGGATAGTCGCACTGCTCGCTTAGCTGCTCGTAGGCGCGGACCATCACGACGGGGTCGTGGTGCTTGACCGAGATCTTGAAGTCTCGGAAGCCATGCTCTTCGAACAGGCTCGCCTCCCAAAGGGCGGACGCGACCAGCGCCTCCGGGGTGGCCGAGCCGTACTTGTCCATGATCCGCTTGTCGAGGGAGCCGGCGTTGACGCCGATGCGGATGGAGACGCCGGCATCGGCGGCCGCCTTCGCGATCTCCTTCACTTGGTCGTCGAAGGCCCGAATGTTGCCGGGGTTGACCCGGACGGCGGCGCAACCGGCGTCGATCGCGGCGAAGACGTAGCGCGGTTGAAAGTGAATGTCCGCGATCACCGGGATCTGGCTCTTCTTGGCGATGATGTGCAGGACGTCCGCGTCGTCCTGACTGGGGACGGCCACGCGGACTATGTCGCAGCCGGTCGCCGTGAGTTCGGCGATCTGTTGCAGCGTGGCGTTGATGTCGGTGGTCTTGGTCGTCGTCATCGACTGGACCGAGATCGGGGCATCCCCACCCACGAACACCTTGCCCACCTTCACCTTGCGGGTCACGCGGCGCGGCGCCAGCGTGGGCGGCGGTAGCGGCGGCATCCCCAGGTTGATGGTCATCTAAGGCCTTTCGGATCGAAGCGGGGCGGTTGGAACGGGTTTCAGAAGAGTCGCAGCGGAGACACGATGTCGGCGATGATCAGCACGGCGCCTGACAGCAGGATAAAGGCCCCGACGCCGTACGCGACCGGGAGCATCTTGGCGGTGTCGACCACTCCCGGATCGGGACGGCGCAACAGCCTGGCGAGCCCGCGGCGCGCCCCTTCGTAAAGGGCGCCGGCGATGTGACCGCCGTCCAGTGGCAGCAGCGGCACGAAGTTGAACAGGGCCACGAAAAGGTTGACCGCTCCCAGCAACGTGGCGAACAGCACGAGCTTGTCCTCCACCGCGAGGTTGGACTTCGCAACGTCGCCCGCGGTCACGCTCGCCCCGATGATGCTCATGGGCCCGTAAACGTCTCGGGGCTTGCCTTGGATCATGTCGGCGGCCACGTTGTAGACCTTCACCGGGAACTGGGCCAAGGCGACCATGCTGGCCGCGCTCATGTCCCACATGTCGCCCACGACCTCGACGGGGCCGCCCTTGACCAGCGCGTACTGCGGCGAAACCCCTAGCCAACCGGCTGGGATCCGCTTGCCCGGATCCCACTTGTCCGCCACGCCGGTGATCAGGGTGTGCACGGGCACCAGGTCGACGCGCTGGCCGGTGCGTTGCACGACGATGCGTGCCTCGCGATCGCCGTTGGCCCGGATCAACTCGCCGAGTTGGGGCCAACTCCTGATCTCGACCCCGTTGAACGACACCACCTTGTCGCCCACCTTCAGGCCCGCCGCGTAGGCGGGGGTGGGGTTCTTCGGTTCTCCGGGCGGGCAGGTGCGGTCGGTGGCGTCCGCCCGGATCACACAGGTCTGCACCACCGCGACGGTGGTCTGCGGCCGGTAGTTGCCGTGGATGCCGGCGATTCCCCAAAAGATGAAGAACGCCAACAAGATGTTCATCATGGGCCCACCGGCCATCACGATGAGCTTTTGCCAAGTCTTCTTCTGATAGAACAGCCGCCCGTCG
This sequence comes from Propionicicella sp., assembly GCA_039811865.1. Classification (GTDB taxonomy): domain Bacteria; phylum Actinomycetota; class Actinomycetes; order Propionibacteriales; family Propionibacteriaceae; genus JBDHZK01. The sequence continues at coordinate 5,355 of JBDHZK010000113.1, forward strand.
TCCTCGGGTCGGATGTCGGCCCATTCGGCCTCGCGGGCCCCGTCGGCGAGGCGCTGGATCCGGCTGCCGAGAGTCCCCCGAAACGGCTTGATGTCCTGGCGCCCGGGGTACATCCCCAGCAGCCGGACGTAGCCGCCCAACGGGATCCACTTGATGCCGTACTCGGTTTCGCCGCGCTTGGTCGACCACAGCGTTGGGCCGAATCCGACGAAGTATTGCGGCACCCGGACGCCGAACAGCTTGGCCGGCACCATGTGCCCGACCTCGTGCAGCGCGATGGACGCGAGGATCAGCAGGAAGAACAGCACTCCCCCGCCGATTGCGATGGCCAGATCCATGCTCAGCGGGCCCCTGTCTTCGCTTCGGTTATGCGTTGGGCGGCCGTTCTGGCCCAGGCGTCGGCGCCGAGGACGGCCTCAACGCTTAGATCTGGCGTGGCGACGAACGGGCCGCCGGGCCGGGTGTGGTGCGCCACCACTTCAGCGATTGTGTCCACGATGTCCAAGAAACCGATCTGGCCGGCGCAGAACGCGTCCACGCACACTTCGTTCGCGGCGTTGTAGACCGCTGGGGCCGTCCCGCCGAGCTGTCCACACGAACGGGCTAGTTCGACGGCCGGGAACGCTTCGGAGTCGAGCGGCTCGAACGTCCACGCGGTCGCGGCACTCCAGTCGCAGGGACGGGCAGCCTCGGCCACGCGGTCCGGCCAGGCCAGGCCGAGGGCGATCGGCAACCGCATGTCCGGTGGGGAGCACTGGGCGATCGTGGACCCGTCGATGTACTCGACCATCGAGTGGACCACCGATTGCGGGTGGACGACGACCGTCACATCGTCCAGGTCGACTCCGTAGAGCAGTGCCGCCTCCAACAGCTCCAGGCCCTTGTTGACCAGGGTCGATGAGTTGATCGTGATGACGCGGCCCATGTTCCAGGTCGGGTGCGCCATCGCGTCCTCGGGACGCACGTCGGCGAGTTCGGCGCGACGGCGTCCTCGGAAGGGGCCACCCGAGGCGGTCAGGATCAGGCGGCGCACCTCGCCGGCGCGGCCGGCGCGCAGCGCCTGCGCGAACGCGGAGTGTTCGGAGTCGACCGCAACTATCTGGCCGGGCGCCGCAGCATCGGTGACCAGGCGCCCACCGACGACAAGAGACTCCTTGTTGGCAAGCGCAAGGGTGGTTCCCGCGGCCAGCGTCGCGAGAGTTGGTTCGAGGCCAGCGGCGCCGGTGATGCCGTTGAGGACGACATCGCAGCGGGCCGCGGCAAGCCGGGTGGCCGCCTCCGGGCGGCTGTCGATGGCCGGCTTGGGGACGTCCACCCCGGCACGTCCGGCCGCTGCCACCAGCGCCGCTTGCAACGGCTCAGCAGCGTCCGGCCGCGAGATCGCCACCGCCACGGGGTCGAACGCGACGATCTGGTCGGCCAGCAACTCCAGATTTGCCCCGCCCGCGGCGAGTCCGACCACCCGGAACTGCTCGCGCCGGCTGCCGATGACCTCCAGCGCCTGGGTTCCGATGGAGCCGGTACTGCCCAAGATCACGACGTCACGCACGCGCTCCAGTCTGGCACGACCCGCCGACACCCGATGAGCACCGTTCCCTCGCAGCCGGATCAGCGCCACGCCCGATCACCGCAGCGCGGCGACGACCGTCCGCCAGACGAGGGGATCGCGCGCGACCACCAATGGGCCCCTCGTGACGGAGGGGTCGTAACGCCGGCCCCCCACCGTCCGGGCGATCCCGCCGTTCTCGGTGATCATGAGCGTCCCGGCGAGGTGATCCCAGGGATGAACGCTGGTGTAGATGATGAAGTCGGTCTCCCCGGCCGCGCAGCGTGGGTAGTCGTAGCCCGCGCAGCCGGACGGGCGCGTCAACGGCTCCAGACCGGGCGTGGGTTTGGTCAGCCGCTCGTAGCCGACGCCGCTGGGTCGCGCGCCGTGCTGACCGCGCCGAACCAGCGGCTCTCCGTTTCGGGTGACGCCCTGGTCAGCCTCCGCGATGTACATCGCGGAGTGCATGGGCTGGTAGATCCAGCCACGAACGCAACGCCCGTCGACCACCTCGGCGACCATCACCGCGAAGTTGGGATTGTTGTTGACGAAGTTGCGGGTGCCGTCCACCGGGTCGATCACCCAGGCATGCGCGGCCCCGGCGAGGCGGCGCGGGAGCAAATGGTCAAGCTGGGTTGCTTCCTCACCGACGACCAACGCGTCCGGATCGGCCTCCCGAAAAGCCGCGGTCAGGAGCGCCTCGGCCTCGCGGTCGGCCACGGTGACGAAATCGCCCGGCTTCTTCTCGGCGACTTCGTCGCTGGCCAGGGCCCCGAAGCGGGGCAGGATCGCGTCCGCGGCAACCTGCCGCAGCAACTCGCTGACCTGTTCGGTGCGCATGGCCTCCACGGTCTCACAGACCGGCGCGCGATGCGGCGTTAGCGCTGAGCCCGGGCGGAGTCGGAACGCCGAAACACCAAGCGCACAAAGCCTGAGTTGTCGTAGCAACAGTGCTCAAGGTGCCATCCCGTGGCCTCGATCGCCTCGATGGTCCACGCCAGGTTTTCGTCGGCGTCTCCGCCCCAGGTCATCCCCGGGTGGGTCACGAAGACGTTTCGTCCGCTGAGGTAGACGGCATCCGCCTTCAAAGTGATCTCACGGATCTTTTCCAGGACGCGGTCGGTGGGCATCGTGCTCCTATGACGAGTCGGCGGTGACGAAGTCGATCAGGCGCTCCACCTCGGTCAGCAACTGCGGGTCGAGGTCCTTCCAGGAGGTCACCCGGCCCAGGATGGTCCGCCAGGCGCGGGCGATATCCGCCTGATCGTGCGCCGGCCAGCCCAGCGCGGCGCAGATGCCCGCCTTGTAGTCCTGGCCGCGGGGGACGTCCGGCCAGGCCTTGAGGCCGAGGCGTTCCGGCTTGACCGCCGTCCAGATGTCGACGAAGCGGTGGCCGGTGACGAACACGTGCTTGCCGGTGACCTGGGCGACGATGCGCGCCTCCTTGGTACCGGGGAGAAGGTGGTCGACCAGCACGCCGAGCCGGTGGCCGGGGCGGGGGTCGAAGTCCGCCACGATGGCGGGCAGGTCGTCGATGCCGCCCAGGTACTCCACGACCACGCCTACGTAACGCAAGTCGTCGCCCCAGACCTTCTCGACCAGTTCGGCGTCGTGGCGGCCCTCGACGTAGATGCGGCTCGGCAGCGCCACCTTCGCTGGGGCGGCCGGAGCCACCCGCGAGCCCGAAGCTGTGTGCGTCGGCCTCGCCGGGGTCGCCCGGCGCGGCACCCTGAGTTCGACCGGCTTGCCGTCGAGCAGGAACCCGGGACCGATCGGAAAGCTGCGCTTGGTGCTCCGGCGCCCCTCGAGCACGACGATACCGTTCTCCCAGAATGTGACGGCGCCGCAGAAGCCGGTCAGCCCCTCCTCCACGACGATGCCGACCTGCAGGTCGACCGGCCGGGTGACGGGCTTGTTCGCCTTCTGCCAGCCGGGGGCAAGGACGTCGCGCGC
>JBDHZK010000114.1:0-8837 GCA_039811865.1 Propionicicella sp.
TCGATCCGGTCCGGGTTGGCGGTCGCGATCGCGGCCAACTCTCCCCCGGCCTCAAGGATCAGGGGCGAATGGATCGCCCGCCCGACGGCGTAACCAGCCAACCCAACCCGCATGGAGTCAGCCTAGGGCCGGATGCGCCGCACGGGGGACGCCGGGAGGAGGCAGTCACCCCCGTCCACAAACCCAGGGAACCGCCCCCGAACCCGGCCCCTGAGCATCGAAGCCGTAGGCCTGGCCTCCGCCCGTGAGCGCCCCCGCAAAGGCTCCAGGGCGGAACGGTCGGCGCCAGGCCGTGCTCAGACCCTTCGACGGGCTCAGGGTCCGAGCACGGCGCCGTCGAATCAGGCCAGGCCCTTCGACTTCAGCCAGTCCGCGGCCACGTCCTTGGCCGCCTTGTGCTGATCGTCGACCTGCCGGTTCAACTCGATCAGATCCTTGGTCGTCAGCGCCGCGGATACGGCGTCCATAGCAGCCTTGGCGGCGGCGTTGGCCGCGACGTCCGAGCGCACCAGCGGAATCACCTGCTGCGGCAGGATCATGCCCTCCGGGTCCTCCAGTTGCACATACGGGTTATCCGCCAATGCGGTGTCGGTGGTGAAGAATGTCGCGACCTGGATTTTGTTGTCGTTCAGATCTTTGATCTTCACGGCGTTGGAGTTGTAGACGCGAAACTCCTTGAACGTGACCTTGTAGATCGAGGCCAGCCCCGGAGGACCATAGGGTCGTTTGGCCAACTCGGCCGGCCCGCCGAGGACGGAGGCGTTCGCGATCTTGGCCAGGTCACGCAGGGTCTTGATCCCTTGGCCGTCCGAGGTGCTCTTGGTGACCACGTATACGTCCTGATCAGCCGCCGGCGACGCTGCCAGGACGGCGAGCTGAGGACCGACGGCCTTCGGCAAGGCGGCGATGATCTCTTCGGCCTTGGCGGCCGGATTCTGCGGGTCGACGAACGCCAGCAGGTTCCCGGTGTACTCGGGGATGGCCGAGATCGAGCCGTCCTTGAGCGCCTGGAGGTAGACCTCGCGCGAACCGATTCGGGTCTTCGTCGACGCCTTCACGCCCTTGGCGTTCAGGGCGCCGGCGTACAGCTCGGCGAGCACTTCCGACTCGGTGAAGTTCGCCGACCCAACGATCACCTCCTGGCCACCGGCCGGCGTGGAGGCACCAGGCGTCCCCATTGGGTTGTTGTTGGCTCCGCATGCGGCCAGGGACAGGGTCAAGACGGCCGCGGCCAGCGCGGCGAGCAGACGTCGGCTCATAGGTGGGCTCCCTCGGGTTGGATTGGTAGAGCAGCGCGGGAGCGGCGGTGAGCCAGGCGTTCCAGCGCCCAACCCGCCCCGCCCAGGACAAGGTCGATCACAAGTGCCAACACCGCTACCAGCACGGCGCCGGCGAACATCTCGGGATATCCGGCCGTCCCCAACGCCTGGCCGTCCACGATGAAGCGACCCAGCCCGCCGGATGCCGCCATCGCCGCCACCGTCGCGGTGGCGACCAGTTGCAGTGACGCGCTGCGCAGGCCGGACAAGATGAGCGGCATGGCCAGGGGCAGCTCGACCTGGCCGACGACCTGAGCCGGCGTCATGCCGAGCGCGATCGCCGCGTGGACGGCGCCTCGGTCGGCCTCTCGGAACCCGGCGGCCGTAGCGTTGAGGACCGGGGGGATCGCCAGCACGACCAGGGCCAGGACGACGGGAACCAGGCCGGTTCCGAGCAGGGTCACCACCAAGACGAGCAACCCCAGAGTCGGCAGTGCGCGAGCGGCGTTGCCGACCCCGATGACCAAGAAGTCGCCGCGGCGGAAGTGGCCGATCGCAGCACCCAGCGGGAGCGAGATGGCACAGGCCAGCGCCAGCGAAACCACGACGTAGAGGAGGTGCTCACCCACCCGGGTCCAGATGCCGGTGGGACCGACCCAGTTGGCCGCGTCCGCGAGGAAGGAGAAGAGATTCACGCCGACTGCCCCCGCCCGGCCCAAGGCGCCAGCAGCCGCCCGCCGCCGACGATCAGGGCGTCAGCCAACAGGGCGAGCGCGAGGCTGAGCACCAGGCCGACGATGATCGGGGTCAGGAACCCGGCCTGGAAACCTTGGTCGAACAGTCGGCCCAGGGCTCCCTGCCCGATCACCGCGCCGACGCTGACGAGCGCGATGTTCGACACGGTCGTGACCCGCAGACCCGACGCGATCACCGGAATGGCCAGGGGCAGTTCCACCGCGAAGAACCGCCGCAGCGGTCCGTAGCCGACCGCGTCCGCGGACTGGCGGACTTGCTCCGGGACGGCCCGGAAGCCGTCCACGACACTGCGCAGCAGCAGCGCGAGGCTGTAGATGCCGAGAGCGACCATGACATTGAGCGGGTCGAGAATCTTGGTGCCCAGGAACACCGGCAGCGCCACGAACATGGCCAGGGACGGAATGGCATAGATCAGCCCGAATCCGGCCAGAACGGGGGCCGCGAACCGACCGGTGCGATGGACGAGGTAGCCCAATGGGATCGCCATGACCAGCGCGACGATCACCGGAAGCAACGACTGGACCACATGCGTCCAGAGCAGCTGCCACAGCAGCGGCTGGTTTTGGACGATCCAGGCCCAGTCCATCAGCCGGCCTCGCGTTGACCGGCGGACTGCGCTCGCTCGACCGCCTCTGCCGCTGGAGCCGGCTCCTCGACCTCGGCCGGGGGATCCGGCTGCTCGAGTTCGGGGGACGTCGGCGCCCATGCGCCCACCTCCGCCGAAGCCTCCTGTGCCGCGTCCTCCTCCTCAGCGCGTCGGCCGAGCACCTCTTGGCGGTGCTCGGCGAGGGCCCGCATCACTTCGTCGGCGGTGACCACTCCGGCGTAGCGGCCCGACTCCCCGGTCACGGCCACCGCTTTGCCGAAGGACGAACTGAGGGCGGCGTCCAACGCCTGGCGCAGGGAATCGGTCGCCGGATCGAAGGTCACTCCCAGCGGCAGGGTGCCGCCGGGCCGATCGGGGTCGACCCACGCGACTGGGCGTCCTGTCTCGTCCAGGACGATGACGGGGTCGGCGAAGGTGGCCGCGTCGGGCCGTCGCGTGGTCCGGACGCCCGAGAGCCGCAGCGGGGCCGACGAGGTGAAGCCGAGGCTGCGGTAGCCGCGATCGCGTCCCACGAAGCTGGTTACGAAGTCGTCGGCGGGAAACTCGAGCAGTTCTTGCGGCGTCCCCACCTGTGCCAGCGTCCCGCCGCGGCGAAGGATCGCGACCTGATCCCCCATCGAGATCGCCTCGTCGATGTCGTGGGTGATCATCACGACGGTCTTGCGCAGATCGCGCTGGAGTCCTCGGACCAACTCCTGCAACCCACCCCGGACGACCGGATCGACCGCCGAGAAGGGCTCGTCCATCAGCAGGACGTGCGGATCTGCCGCCAGGGCCCGCGCCACCCCGACGCGCTGCTGCTGTCCGCCGGAGAGCTCGGCGGGGTAGCGTGCCGCCAACTCCGGCGCCAGTTCGGTCAATTCCATGAGTTCGCCCACCCGTCGGCGGATCTTCGTCGCATCCCAGCCGATCAGGCGCGGGACCGTCGAGATGTTGTCGGCGACGCTCCGATGGGGAAACAGGCCGCCGCTTTGAATCACGTAGCCCATCTGCCGGCGCAGCACCGTCTTCTTGATTTGGGTCAGCGGGGTGTCGTCCCAGATGATGCTGCCCGACGTGGGTTCGAGCATGCGGTTGATCATGCGCAGCGTGGTGGTCTTGCCGCAGCCGGACGGCCCCACGATCACGGTGGTTTGGCTCGAGGGAATGACCAGGCTGAGGTCGTCGACCGCGGGCGCACCACGGCCGTACTGCTTGGTGACGCCGGCGAACTCGATCACGCGGAATCCGTTCTGGTGGGCGGATGAGGCAGTCGTTACCTGGCTGACCCTAACCCTGCCCGCCGACAGAAAACACCGCTACAGGGGTGGTGGTGACGTTTCATCCCCATCCGGAGGCGAAACGTGGCACCGAGACTAGACGCGCCAGGCCTGGTGCAGCAGCCACATCACCTCATTGCCGAGCAGCGCCCGGCGGGTGGCCGATTGGTAGGACTCCACGTCGTGGCCCAGACCGTCGTAGATCAGCCGCTGCCCGCGCACCCAGACCACCGGCATGATCGATTCCTCGTGGACCATGGCCAGCAACGGCTCCGACCCCGGGTATGTCTCGAGGAAGGCGGTACGGCTCTCTCTGGCGATGACGCTGGGGAGGCTCGCCAGGATGGGGTGGTTCTGCGCGCCAGGCATCGCCAGGAAGGTCCCGACGCCCTCGAACCGGGCGAGGTCGTGGGTGGCGAAGCGCCCGCCGATCATGCGCGGCCACTCCGGCCACTCAGGGAACGTCGCGTAAGCCGCGTGGACGGCCAGCACGGCGCCACCGGACGCCATCCAGTAGGCCAGGTCCTGGTGCGCGTTCATCCAAGCCGGATCGTGCGGCGGCAGTTCGCCGTGGCCGCCGCCCGCGTTTACGATCAACAGATCGACGCCGTGCAGATCGCTCAAGGAATGCGGCTCGTCGCTCACGACCTCGACCGAGATGCCCAGCCCCTCCACGACGTTCGCGATCGCCTCGGAGGTGCCCGAGAAGTCATGCCACGGGTCGCCGTAGCGACCGCCGCCGCACAGGACTCGTACCCTGCTCATGGCCGCCCTTTCCTGCTCCACTGCCAGAAAGTCACGGTGTTGCCCGGCTTAGCCCCGGGATCCCCCATGGGTCGCGAATGAAGTCACTCGCGACGCTTCGAGTACCCCTCGGCGGCTGTCCCCGCGGGGGCCCTTGGTAATCGCTTCGCCTGCCCGGCCAACTGGTTCACTTGGCCGTCAGAGATGTCGGCGCTGTGCTCCGCATCCCTATTATCGCGCGTCCGGCGACGGCTGGCGAGGGAATCGCTAGCTCTGCGGGCAGAACACGCCGCGCCCGCGCGCGGCGTCAACCCCGGCGGACGGTCAAGGTGTGTTCGCCGAACGAGACCACCTGGCCCTCGCGCAGCCGGACCGGATCCCCTGCGGGGCAGGGCTCGTATTCCCCCGCGGAGTTGGCTACCGCCGTCCCATTTGTCGACCCACGGTCCATCACGAACAGGCCCCGCTCGTCCTGGCCGATCGCGAGGTGCGTTTTCGAGACCATGCGGCCGTTCTCCCCGGCTTTGACCAGGCGCGCACCCTCTTCGCCCGGGCGCGGTTGCGGGTTGCGTCCGATCAGCACCAGAGCCCCGACCGGCACCTCGCGGCCGTCATCGAGGCGAATGATCCAGGACGCCTGCGCGGCCCCTTCGTTCCGGCGCGCGATTCGGGTGCCGCCGTCGTCCGCTGATGTGAGTCCGGCACTGGCCTGGGAATGGGCGGACGGTGGCCAGCCCGGTGGTGGGGCGGCGGGGAAGCCGCCCGGCGGTCCCGCTTGCGGTGGCTGCGGGAACTGGGGAAGGGGGTGTTGCGGGACTGGCTGTCCGTACGGCTGTCCGATGAACTGCTGTGGGGGCTGCGCGTAATGCTGGGGCACGGGCTGCTGTGGCGGCGCGTACCGCGGCGTTTGCTGTTGGGAGTACTGCTGGGGGGCCTGCTGCTGCGCGTATTGCTGGGGCGCGGGCTGTCCTTGTGTCTGACCGGGCGGCTGTGGGCCGGCGAACGCCGCCGGGTACTGCGATTGAGGTTGGACGCTGCCCGGGTACGGCTGCCCGGGGGGCGTGATCGCGGCGCCGGTCTGGGGCCGGCCGAAGCTCGCCTGAGCGGTGGCATATTGGGGGGCCGGCGTCGGCTGCACCTCCGGCGAGCCACGCACCGGCTCCGGCTGACTCGTGGTTACCGATCCGGGCGCCTGCGGCGCGAACCCACGCGGAGCGACGTGGGCGGGCAGACCCACGGTGGTACTCGCGGCAGAAGCCGCGACCGCGGCGCGGGCCGGTGCGCGTGAGGTGGAGGCCGCCCGCTTCCGGGACCGCTCCGCGATCACGATGGAGCGGGCGGCGAGGTCGTGCCAGCCCTGTTTTCGGGGGTTGACGATGAGCATGATCACCAGCACGACAAGCGGCAGCGCGAGGGCGGCACACGCTCCCAGGATCAACTGCCGGAGGAAGAATCGTCCCCAACCGATCGGGGCACCGTCGGCGGCGCCGACCAATTCCAACCGTAGGGCCCGCATCCCAGGACCGGCCCCGCGGGCGGCGAACATCCACCAGACCAGCACGGCCCAGCCGCCGAGCAGCACAGCGTAGGCGATCCCGGCGACCAGCAACACGTTCTGCGTCCAGTTGAACCACGCGACGGCCGCGAAGACGCCGGTGATCAGGGCGGGGAAGATGCCGTCGATCAACTGCGCCAAGAAACGGCGGCCGAGCCCGCCGATCCGGACGCCCGCAGCCGTCGGTTGGACCTCGCTCATCCCACCTCCCTTGTGCGCCAAACAATGCCACCCCGCCGAGCCGTCCGGGGGCGGCCGGACCGGCCGCGCGGCCTCCGGGGTCAGCCCGGTTCGCCAACCCTGATCTGGACGCCGTCGCCCAGGTCGAGAATCGAGCCGTACCCGACCACCACGGGCTCGCCGGGACGCAGTTGCGTCGGGCCCTCCCCGGGACGGACCAGGACGGTCCCGTTCGTGCTGTGCAGGTCGGTGACGACCACGTCCCAGCCGACGGCCGCGAAGCGCAGGTGGGTGCGGCTGATGTCCTGGCTGGGGCTGGGCACCGTGACCAGGATGGGATCCCGATCGGTGGGCTGGGCGCTGGGCGCCCGGCCCAGCAGGATCGTCCCGGTCAGGTCAGCCTGCTGACCCGTTGTGGTCTGCAGACGCGCGAGTGCCGGCTTGGGCACCAGCCGAGTCGACGACGGATCCACCGTCCCGCCGCAGCGCAGGCAGACGCGCGATTCTGGCGGGTTCGGGTGGAAGTTGGCGCACATCGCCGCCAGGACCGAGCCCTCCGGCAGGTTCTGCTCGGCCTGCCCCGGACGGTGCGTCGCGGCCAAGGACGTGGCGAAGATCGTGTCGCCGTCCTGTTCGTCGCGCACGCTGGGCGAGTACTCCCGGGGCGAGCCTGTGAACGATGGCACCCCGGCGATCACCCCACCCGGCGAGCGTGGGAATGCCGGTGAGCCAATCGGGCCGGTGGGCTCGGTTGCACTGATGAACGCGCCCCCCGGCGCACCCACCGGACGTCCCGGCGCGGCCGGGCCCTGCGGCCCACCTGGGGCCGGTGGCGGGGAGCCGGGCCAGGACTGCGGGCCGGGCGGTGGCACCTGTCCGCCCGGCTGTGGCGCCGGACCGCCGGGAGGTGCCCATGGCGCGAAGGGCGCCTGGCCCCGTGGTCCCGGTGGGGGTTGCTGGCCGGGAAAGTTTCCCGGTCCGGCGGGAGCCCCGGGGTAAGGCCCGGGTGCGAACTCGCCGGGTGTTCCCGGCGCCGACGGGCGCCCTTGCGGACCAGGCAAAAAGCCCCCCTGTGGGCCAGGCGGGAAGGCCCCCTGTGGGCCAGGCGGGAAGGCCCCCTGCGGACCAGGCGGGAAGGCCCCCTGCGGACCAGGCGGAAAGCCCTGCGTACTGGGTGGCCCCCCGGGGCCCCCGGACTGCTGCGGCTGCGGGGGACGTCCCGGACCCGACTGCGGCCAACTCGGCTGGCCCGCGCTCGGAGGACCTTGTGGGGGCTGATGCCCGGGTGCCGATTGCCACGGCGATTGCGGCCCCGCAGCCTGAGGCGCAGCCGGCCGGGGCGGCAGCGGCATCCCGCCCGGAGCCGGCGGAGCCGGCGGAACTGGCCCGGGTAGGTTGAGCCCCGGGGCGGCGCGTGGTGCCGGCACGGGGCTGACTCCACCCAGACCCAACCCCGGCATGGGCAGGAGCCCCGCGGGAGCGTCCTGGCGGTCCAGCTCCATGCTGACCGGCGCGGGCGCTGGCGGCGCGTCGGGCACGGTCAGGTCCACGGGTCCCGCCGGGACGTCGGAATGAGCGTCCTGCACCGCGTCGACCGAGGCGTCCGGCGAAGTCTCGGGCTCCGCTCCAGGGGTCGACTCGAGCTGTGGCGCACGCTCGGATTCACCAACTTGGGCCGGCCCGGGCTCAGCCGCCGGCTGTGTCGATTCGGTGACAGCCTGCTGTTCTGATTCTGACGACTCCGTGGACGCCGACACCGGCTCGGCCGGTTCGGAGGGTTCCCCGGCCGTCGGGACGACTTCGTCGGCCAGGTCGGACTCGGCAGCCGGCGCGGGCCCGGGGAGATCAGGCTCGCCACCGGTCGGCTGATCCTCCAAAGGTTCGGAGTCGACGGCGGCGGGGTAGGAGTCGGCGGGCTCGGGGGCCGCCGGTTCGGGCGGAGTCTGCGCCGCCGCGGCCTGGGGTCCACCCGCCCGCGCCTCGTGCTCGTCCGGGCCGGGTGCGGCTTCGGCAGCGGGTTCCTGGGGCTCGCCCACATTGCCGTCCGAGGCCTGAGCCGCGGCGTCGATGTGCGGATCCCGCCGATCCGGCCTGAGCGCTTCGGACTCGGACGCTTCCCCCTCAGGCGCACCAGCCTCCGGCGCACCCGCCTCCGGCTCAGGCGTCACGGGCTCGTCGTGGCCGGGGGTAGCTACCTCCGGCTCAGCCGCCGCCGGCTCATCGGCCGGGGACTCGGCGGCATCGGCCTCCTCCGCGGACACCTCGACGGCGGGCGCTTCCTCCCCAGACCCCTCCACTTGCGGGACTACTTCGGCGACGTCCTCACCGGCAGTGCCGACCACCGCCATCGCGCCCCCGGCACCGGCCGCGACAGCAACGATCGGGGCATCCTCCCGCGCCGGGGCCTCGGTTTGGGCGGCGATCGCCTCGCCCGCCTCCTGCTCGGCCTGGACCTGCGCGGCGGTCGGGAACTGCAG
>JBDHZK010000115.1:0-8801 GCA_039811865.1 Propionicicella sp.
GCTCTCGGCCCGGGCGCCGACGGAGTCGCGACGCCGCTGTCGCTCGGGCTGGTCGGCACGGTCGGCTTCGACGCCATCACCGTCGCCCTGCTGGGCCGCAGCAAACCGCTGGGGATCGTCTTGGCGGGCCTGCTGTTCGGCGGCCTGCACGCCGGCGGCCTGGCCATGCAGAGCATCGCGCAAACTCCGCTGACGCTGTCGACCGTGCTGCAGGCGCTGATCGTGTTGTTCGTAGCCGCGCCGCAGTTGGTGGCCACGCTCACCCCGTTCCTCAAAGCCCCGAAGAAGAAGCCCGCACTGATGGGAGGCAAGGCATGAGCGCCGCCACCACCACCCCCATCACCGACGACATCGCCCCGATCGAGCACGTCCACGTCGAATCCACGGACGCCCGGCGCGCCCGGCTCTCGACTGGTGCGCTGCTTGTCGCGGTGGGCCTGCTGCTGGGAGGGTTGTCGCTTTCGGCGACCGGGCCGGCCAACTTCGCCTTGTCCAACGCCTTCGATCAAATGAAGTTGCCGACGATCGTCTTGCCGGGCGCACCGACCGTGATCACCTGCGCCATCTTGTGCGCGTTGGCCGGCGCCGGGATGCTGTCCGGACGCCTGCGCGCCAAGCAGCCCGTCCTGGCGGGCACGATCGCCGGCGTGGCGTTCATTCTGGGTTTCCTGGCCTGGGCGGCGGCGGGCAGCTCGCTGCCGTTCCCGGTCAGCCAACAGCTTTCCGGCACGGTCGCGACGGCTACGCCGCTGATCCTGGGCGCCCTCGCCGGCGTCTTGTGCGAACGATCCGGCGTTGTCAACGTCGCGATCGAGGGCCAGTTCCTGACCGCCGCGTTCACCGCCGCCGTGGTCGGTTCGGTGACCAAGTCGATCCCGGCGGCGCTGTTCGCAGCCGTCGTGGCCAGCGTCGCCACGGCCGCGCTGCTCGCGTTGTTCAGCATCAAGTACCTGGTCGACCAGGTCGTCCTCGGCGTCGTGATCAATCTGCTGGCCTCCGGCCTGACCGGATTCTTCTTCGACCAGTTGGTGCAGCCCAACTCGGCGCAACTGAACAGCGCGCCGATCATGCCGACGATCCCGATCCCGGGGCTGGCTTCGATTCCACTGCTGGGACCGATCCTGTTCAACCAGACGATCCTGGTCTACCTGGCTGTGATCAGCGTCGCGGTGGTCTGGTTCCTGCTGTACCGGACGCGCTGGGGCCTGCGGGTGCGCTCGGTGGGGGAGCACCCCAAGGCAGCGGACACCGTCGGCATCAACGTCCGCGCGGTCCGCTGGCAGGCCGTCCTGGTCGGCGGCATCTTCGCCGGGCTCGGCGGAGCGTTCTTCACGGTGGGCTCCACCGGCGCCTTCATCAAGGACATCACGGTCGGGAACGGCTTCATCGCCTTGGCGGCGTTGATCATGGGCCGCTGGCACCCCGTGCGCGCCGCGGTGATGGCGTTGTTCTTCGGGTTCGTGACGCAGATGGCGTCCCAGTTGCAGACGCTCTCGACGCCGATGCCGAGTGAGTTCTTGCTGATGCTGCCCTACATCGCGACGATCATCGCGGTCGCCGGCCTGATCGGCCGCACTCGCGCGCCCGCCGCCGACGGCCAGCCGTACGTGAAATGAGCGACATCGACTGGCCCGCGCTGCGGGCGAAGGCCATCGAGCTCGCCGGCCGCGCCTACGCGCCCTACTCGGGCTATCCGGTGGGGGCGGCCGCGCTGGTGGACGACGGCCGCATCGTCGCGGGCTGCAACGTCGAGAACGCCTCTTATGGGGTCGTCTTGTGCGCTGAGTGCGGGCTGGTCTCCGACCTGGTCGGCGGGGGAGGGGGGCGCCTGATCGCCTTCGCGTGCGTGAACGCGCACGGCGAGGCGATCATGCCGTGCGGTCGGTGCCGCCAACTGCTCATCGAGCACGGCGGTCCGGGCCTGCTGATCGACTCGGCCGATGGCGTCCTCACGCTGAACGATCTACTACCGCGGGCCTTCGGTCCGGACGACCTCGCCCGGGTGTAGCACCCAGGTACGCGGCGGGCGGCTGCAGGCTGGGATTCCCGTCTCGTTGCGCTAAGAGCTCCTCGAAGGGTCCGAGCTGGGGTCAGGGAGCGGGCGGTTCAGTGCTTGTCGACGATGACGGGGAGGATGCCCCAGAATCCGATGGTCTTGCCGAAGCCGGACGCCACGATGTAGGTGATGCCGGTCACCACGCCGAGCAGGACGAGGGCGAAGATCACATACGCGATCGCCTTACCGACCGGATGCGGCTGGGCGGCCGCGCCGCCCACGGTGCCGCCGTCGTTGGTACCCCAGGCCAGTGATCGGACGCCCAGCGCGTACAGCGTCGGCAGCCCGGCCCCCAAGATCAGACCGACGCCGAGGACTTTCCAGGCCGCGTCGAGGGCCAGCAAGAAGGTGTGCCACATGTGCGTTCGCCTTTCAGAGCTTTGCCAAAGCGGGGTCGTCGATCGGCTTCGGCTCCCACTCCTCGTTGACGTTGTGATGACTGACCGGCTGCCGCTTGGAGCGCCACCAGAGCAGGAATGCGGTCGCGCACAGCAGGACGAAGATGACGCTCGCGCCGCCGAGCCCACCGATGCCGTGACCGAGGAACCACATCGCCGCGCCAACGACCGCGGCTGCGGGGAGCGTGGTCAGCCAGGCGAGCAGCATGCGACCGGCCACACCCCAGCGCACCTGGGCCCCGGGACGTCCCAGTCCCGAGCCGAGGATCGAGCCCGTGGCGACGTGCGTGGTCGACAGCGCGAAGCCGAGGTGGCTGGAGGCGAGGATGACCGCGGCGGACGAGCTTTCGGCCGCCATGCCCTGTGCGGGGGAGATCTCGACCAGTCCCTTGCCGAGGGTCCGGATGATCCGCCAGCCGCCGAGGTAGGTGCCGAGCGCGATCGCGATGGCGCAGGCGAACTTCACCCAAAGCGGCACGTTATGGGTATCGGTCCAAGCGCCGGAGGCGATCAGTGCCAGCGTGATGACGCCCATGGTCTTCTGCGCGTCGTTGGTGCCGTGGGAGAGCGAGACCAGCGAGGCCGTCCCGATCTGTCCCCAGCGGAAACCGGCGTCGGCGTAGCGCTGGGTGATCCCGGCCGTGACCTTGAACACCAGCCAGGTGCCGGCCGTGGCGATGAGGATGGCGATCACGGGGGAGAGCAGCCCGGGCATGATCACCTTGCCGACCACGCCGTCTAGCTTGGGCTTGGTGGGATCGCCGAACCACTTCACGCCGTTGATCCCGAGGCCGGCGATGGCCGAGCCGATCAGACCCCCGAACAGTGCATGCGACGAACTGGACGGCAGCCCCCACAGCCAGGTGAGCAGGTTCCAGATGATGCCGCCGATCAATCCGGCCAGGACGATCATGAGCAGTTCGTAACCGCCGTGGGCCAGCAGCTCCGGGCGGGGCGTCCCGTCGCTGTTTTGAATGTTGACCACCGCGTTGGTCACCGTCAGCGCCACCTCGACGGACAGGAATGCGCCGACGAGATTGAGGATCGCGGACAGCGTCACAGCAGCCTTCGGCGAGAGCGCCTTCGTTGCGATCGAGGTAGCCATGGCATTGGCCGTGTCGTGGAAACCGTTGGTGAAGTCGAAGGCCAAAGCCGTTACGACAACCAGCGCGAGGAGGATCAACTCGGGCGTCACAAGCCACATGGTAGGGGTGAAACTTCACCTGGAACGTGTGGGCAATGCGAAGCTTCGATGGCCGTCTAACGTTGCGAACCCCGACCCGAACATCGTTGCTTGTCAGCACGGACGAGCGCGAATCGGCACCCTTCGAAGTTGTTACGGATTCGTCTCAAGTTCATCCTTAGGCCCTGGCGGATGACACCTTGGGGAGGACGCGATCGACCCCATTTCCGCGCTGCTGCCGCCGTCCCAGCGCTGTTCCTGGCGTGCGAAGCAGACCCCTGCGGTCCGGTCCTGGCGGCGGAGGACGGCCCCGGGCGCTCCACTAGGGTTGGGTCCATGAGTGCTCCCATCCTGACCGCCGTGGCTTGGCCTTATGCCAACGGGCCGCGGCACATCGGCCACGTCTCCGGCTTCGGCGTCCCGTCCGACGTCTTCTCCCGCTACCAGCGGATGGCCGGCCGTGACGTGTTGATGGTGTCGGGCACCGACGAGCACGGGACGCCGATCTCGGTCCAGGCGGACAAGGAGGGCCTTACCGCCCGCCAACTCGCCGACAAGTACAACCGGGTCATCGCCGAGGACATGCGCGGACTGGGGCTGACCTACGACTTGTTCACCAGGACAACCACGCAAAACCATTACCGGGTCACGCAGGACATCTTCACCAGCCTTTACAACAACGGATATGTGATCGCGCAGCCGCAGCAGTCGGCGATCAGCCCGTCCACCGGGCGCACCCTCCCGGACCGCTACATCGAAGGCACGTGTCCGATCTGCGGCTTCGACGGCGCCCGCGGTGACCAGTGCGACAACTGCGGCAACCAGCTCGACCCGGTCGACCTGATCAGCCCGCGCAGCAAGATCAATGGCGAGACGCCGCAGTTCGTGTCCAGCGAGCAGTTCTTCTTGGACCTGCCGGCCTTCGCCAACGCGCTCGGCGCCTGGCTCGAGACCCGCACCGACTGGCGTCCGAACGTTCTCAAGTTCAGCGCCAACCTGCTGGGCGATCTGCGTCCGCGAGCGATCACCCGCGACCTGGACTGGGGCGTGCCGATCCCGTTGGACGGCTGGCGCGAGCACCCGATGAAGCGGCTCTACGTCTGGTTCGACGCGGTGATCGGCTACCTGTCCGCTTCGGTCGAATGGGCTCGGCGCAGCGGCGAGCCGGACGCCTGGCGGCGCTGGTGGTGCGACCCGGCCGCGGAGTCGTACTACTTCATGGGCAAGGACAACATCGTCTTCCATTCGGTCATCTGGCCAGCGATGCTGCTCGGACACAACGGCCAAGGCGACCGCGGGGGCGAGCCGGGGGCGTTCGGCACCCTGAATCTGCCCACCGAGGTCGTGTCGAGTGAGTACCTGACGATGAGCGGGTCGAAGTTCTCGACCTCGCGCAGCAAGGTCATCTACGTCGGTGACTTTCTGCGCGACTTCGGCCCGGACGCGCTGCGCTACTTCATCGCGGTCGCCGGACCCGAGAACCAGGACACCGACTTCACCTGGGAGGAGTTCGTTCGCCGGACGAACTTCGAGTTGGCCAACGAGTGGGGGAACCTGGTCAACCGCACCGTTTCGATGGCGCACAAGAACGTCGGCGCGGTCCCGGCTCCCGTGGCCCCGACGGACGCCGATCGCGAGTTGCTCGCGGCCTCGGGCGCCGCGTTCGGCACCGTGGGCGAGTTGCTTGGCCGCTGCCGGTTCAAGCAGGCCATCGGCGAGGGGATGCGCGTCGCGGGCCTGGCGAACAAGTACCTCTCGGACCAGGCTCCGTGGAAGCTGAAGGACGATCCGCAGCGTCGCGACACCGTGTTGCACACCGCGTTGCAGGTGGTCAGCGACGTGAACACGCTGCTGACTCCGTTCTTGCCGCACGCGGCCCAGAAGGTGCATGAGGCGCTCGGCGGCACGGGTGTCTGGGCCGCCGAGCCCGAACTGGTGCAGGTCAGCGAGGAAGGCGGCCCCGACTACCCGGTGATCACGGGCGACTACACCAAGCAGTCGGCCCGGTGGGCGTCCGTCCCGCTGGAGGCCGGGCGTCCGCTGGCCAAGCCCACGCCCCTGTTCACCAAGCTGGACGAAGCGCTCGGCCAGACCGGTCCGGACTGGGCCGCGATCGAGTAGCGGCGGCCCTCGGGTTCATTGCGCCGCGCTGTCTGGCTCGCTGAGTTCCGCGCGTTCCCAGCCGCGAACGCTGTTGATGCGCCACAGCCGGGACGCGCGGCGAACGTCGGCGACGCTGAGGACGCGCGCGGTGAGTCGTCCGGACGCCAGTTCGCGCGCTCGTAGCGTCCCGGCGAGCAGGCCACACTCCTGGGGTGGAGTCACCAAGGAGCCGTCCAGTTCGGCGACAAGATTCCCGATCGTGAACTCGGTGACCTCGCCGCGCTCGTTGACCAGGAGCACATCGTCGCAGCCCGGGTGCCGCGCCCGAGCGCGGTCGTAGACCGTCCGGTGGGTGGTCTTGTGAAAGAGGAAGACGTCGGCGGAGTCGACCGGCTCGCCGGCGATCCGGATCGTCAGGGCGGCGGTGACCCGGGCTGCGCCAGCCCGGTCGGGGCCCGCGCACAGCGCCGACCCGGAAGGCGGTTTTTCGCCCGCTCCGGGACCCGAACGGGCCGCTGGTTGGTCGTGTCGTGCGCAAGACCCGCTGGTGGACCCCGGCCGGACCTCGACCCTGGGATGGCCCGCTGCATCCACCAGCAGCCGCACGATGTGTGGGCCGCTCACCCCGGCGATCGCGGCGCAGATCGCGTCCCGAATGCGTTCCCGCGGGAACGCCCGGCCGAAATAGTGGGCGGACGCCTCGGCGCGATCCAGGTGCTCCGCAAGGTCGGTGATGTCGGTGCCGTCGGACAACATCGTCTCCAGCAGATCGAACACCGGGCGTGCGGCGGTGAGGAAAGCGGACTTGACGGCGAGCTCGGCCAGTTCGGCGTCGGGATCGGAGTCCCAGACGATGCCGCCGCCGACGCCGAAGCGGGCTTGGCCGTCGACGATCTCGATCGTCCTGATCGGGACGCTGAACGTCGCGTCGCCGCCGGGACGCAGCAGGCCGATAGCGCCGCAGTAGACGCCGCGGGGCGCGTCCTCGAGTTCGGTGATGAGCCGCATCGTGCTCGATTTCGGTGCGCCCGTGACCGAGCCGCACGGAAACAACGCCTCGAAGATCTCGACCAGCCCGGCGCCCGGGGTCAGTCGGGCCGAGACGGTGCTGGTGAGGGCGTGGAAGGTGGGGTAGGTCTCGACCGCGCAGAGGCCGGAGGTCGCCACGGTACCGGGACGAGCGATCCGAGACAGGTCGTTGCGCAGCAGGTCGGCGATCATCACGTTCTCGGCCCGCTCCTTGGGGCTGGAGGCAAGGCGGGCGCGCGCCCGCTCGTCCTCGGTGGGGAAGCGGCCGCGCGCGGCCGTCCCCTTCATTGGGCAGGTGCTGACCAGGTCGCCGTCCAGATCGAAGAACAGTTCGGGGGACAAGGAGACCAGCTTCCGTTCGCCGGTGTCCAAGAAGGCGGCGTAGGGCGGGCGGTGGGCAGCCAGCAGCTCGGTGTACCAGCCGAGGGCAGCACGCGGCGCGGGCGCCGTCCGCCGGATCGTGTAGTTCACCTGGTAGGTAACCCCGCGCGCGATCTCCTCGGAGATTCGGGCTAGGTCGGCGCGCACGCGCTCGGAGCACGGCTCGCTCGTCCAATCGCCTGGCTTGGTCGCCCCCTCGTCCGGCTCCGGGGACTGCGTCCGGACGCCGTGGCGCAGAGCACCGCATTGGTCCCGGGGCTTGTCGGAGGGCCGTGGCGCGCCCGCCGGCCCCGGCGTCCCCACCGGCGCATCGAAGACCGCGAACCACGCTGCCGGGCCGGCCAGCGGGTGCGTTTGAAGGACGGGGTCGAAAGCCGGCGCAGCCTCGTAGGCGACGTAGCCGGCGACCCAGGAGCCTCCCCGCGCGGCTGCCTCGGACGCGGCCAGGACGTCGCTAACCTCGCCCAGCCCGCGGGCCACGTGCACGGTGGACGGCCGGGCGAACTCCAGCCCGTCGGCGCCGGGGAAGTCGAACCGCAGTCGAACCGAGTTCACTGCCCGGCCGCGCGGCCGCGGACGAGCACCTGGCGCAGGTCATAGGCGGGGGCGCGTTCGACCTGGTCGAGCAGGCACGACTCGGGGTCGCGGTCGGGACGCCAGCGCAGGAACTTCACGGCGTGGCGGAAGCGGTGCCCCTCCAGTTGGTCGAAGGCGACCTCCATCACCAGTTCCGGCTGGACGCGGACGAAGCTGGCGTCCTTACCCGCGGAGAAGCGCGACTTGGCCGTGTGCCCGGTCGAGGCAGCCCCGTCCTCGTCGTGGACGACCAGCGGGGCCAGCTCGTCGATCAAGGCCAGCCGGGTCGCGTCGCTGAACGCCGCCGCCCCGCCGACCGGGACCAGCTGTCCCTCGTGGTACATCCCGAGCAGCAGCGAACCAACCCCCTTGCCGGACTTGTGCACCCGATAGCCGAAGACGACCGCCTCGGCCGTGCGGGAGTGCTTGAGCTTGAACATCGCGCGCTTGCCCGGTTCGTAAACGCCGGACAGGGGCTTGGCGATGACGCCGTCCAGGCCGGCGCCTTCGAAGGTGGCGAACCAGTCTTGGGCGAGGTCGGCGTCCCTGGTGATCTGGGTCAGATGGATCGGGGCGTCCGTTGCCAGGTCGGCCAGCGCAGACTCCAGCGCGACCCGTCGTTCCGCGAACCGCCGCCCCAGCCAGGCCTCGTCGTCCAAAGCGAGCAGGTCGAAACAGACCAGTTCGGCCGGCGTTTCGGCCGCGAGCCGACGTACGCGCGACTCGGCCGGGTGGATCCGCTGGGCCAGCGCCTCCCAGTTGAGCCGCTCGGATCCCGGCTCCCCGCCGCGGACGACCACCTCGGCGTCCAGGACGCAGCGCGCCGGCAAGTGTGCCCGGACGGCGTCCACCAGCTCGGGGAAGTAGCGAGTCAGCGGACGAGCGCCGCGGCTGGCCAGCTCGACCTCGTCGCCGTCGCGATAGATCAGGCAGCGAAAGCCGTCCCACTTGGGCTCATAGGCGATGCCGCCGGGCGCCGAATCGGGTGCCGGCAGGCTAGGGACGGCCTTCGCCAGCATCGGCGCCAGTGGGTATTCGACGGGCAGATCCATGCCCGTCATTCTCGCCCAACACC
>JBDHZK010000116.1:0-8750 GCA_039811865.1 Propionicicella sp.
AACGTCTGACCCCACGACTCCACCAGCTTGATCCCCTGCAGGCTCGCCCAATCGACGTCCCACCCCTGCTGCTTGCCGAGGCGACGGACGCCGTCGCGATCGACCGCCGCCCTGGCGCGGGACGCCCGCAGCCAGCCGTAGGCGAGCAGCAAGAACATGGCCAAGGCCATGGTCAGGGCGCCGGCGAGCACGATCATGTCCTGCAGCACCCAGTGCCACGCCACTAACCCGGACGCCACCGCACAGACGATGTAAGCGATCCCCACTGTGAGCGCTCGCCGGTCGAGTGTCACCGAACCGATCTCAGGCGTGATGGGCGGTCTGAACGGCCGCCGCGGCTTAGCCGCTGGCGTCCTGCCCTGGGCGCCCGCGGACACGCCTGCGCGTCCGGGACGACGGCGGTGTCCCTGCCTACGACTCACCTGCGCCTCCGTTCGACTGCGCCGGCGGCGCCCCCGTCAGCGTAAGGGACGGCGCCGGTCGTTCGGTTCAGCGCCAAGCCCATGGGGCCGGGTCGACGCCGCCGCCTTGTCGCGGCGCCACTACCGAACGGCGTCGAGCCGTCCGGGAGGGTGATTTGGCGCCATAAACCATGGCGCTGGCCCAGTCTGAGGGAAGAGATGGCTGAAATCGCGCCGTAACACAACAAGATCGCCCGTTCCCGGGTTGTTGTCTCAGTATGCGACCCCTAGACTCTGCGCATGACTCGATCTGTTGCGCCCGGGGACGTGAAAGCCCTGTTGAACAAGCACATGCTGCTTGACGGACTGCCCTTCGTCCTCGACCTGGAACGATCGGTCGGGACGGACCTGGTCGATGAGGCGACCGGCGTCCACTACCTCGACATGTTCACCTTCTTCGCCTCCAACGCCTTGGGGATGAACCACCCTGGCCTGACGCAGGACGCGGACTTCCGCCGCGACCTCCTGGACGCCGCGATGAACAAGCCGAGCAACTCCGACATCTACACGGTGGCGTTGGCCGAGTTCGTCGAGACGTTCGCCCGCGTCATGGGCGTGCCGGAATTGCCGCACCTGTTCTTCATCGAGGGCGGCGCGGCGGCGGTCGAGAACGCGCTCAAGACCGCCTTCGACTGGAAGTCGCGCTGGAACGAGGCGCACGGCATCAGCCCTGATCTGGGCACCAAGATCCTGCACTTGACCGGCGCGTTCCACGGCCGCAGCGGCTACACCATGTCGCTCACGAACACCGACCCGAACAAGACCGACCGATTCCCCAAGTTCGACTGGCCGCGGATCGAGTCCCCCTATGTCGCGGTCGAGCGGGACGTCCCCGGCTACGAGCAGCGAGCCCTGGCTCAGGCCACGGACGCCTTCGAGGCGCACCCGCACGACATCGCGGCGTTCATCATGGAGACCGTCCAAGGCGAGGGCGGCGACCATCATTTCCGGCCCGAGTTCCTCGCCGCGATGAAGGAGCTGTGCCACTCCTACGACGCGCTGTTCATCCTCGACGAGGTACAAACCGGCGGCGGCATGACCGGCAAGCCGTGGGCGTTCCAGCACCACGGCGTCGTCCCCGACATCGTCTCCTTCGGTAAGAAGCTGCAGGTCTGCGGGATCATGGCCGGTGGTCGCGTGGACGACGTCGGCGACAACGTCTTCCACGTTGCGTCCCGGATCAACTCGACCTGGGGCGGCAACCTGACCGACATGGTGCGCGCGCGCCGCATCCTCGAGGTGATCCAGGCCGACGATCTGCTGGCCAACGCGGTTGCCCGCGGCGAGGAGTTGATCGCCCACCTCCGCGAACTGGCCGAGCGCCATCCGATGCTGGAAAACCCCCGTGGGCTAGGCCTGATGTGCGCGGTTTCGACGCCAAACAAGGAGATTCGCAACCGTGTCCTGGCCGAACTGCAAAACGTCGAGCGCGTGATCATGCTCGGCTGCGGCGAACGGTCGGTGCGCGTGCGTCCCCCATTGACCGTCACGACCGAGGCGATCGACGCCGCCATGACGGCGCTCGACCGCGTCTTGACCAAGCTCGAGAACGAGGGGGTCACCAGGTGAAAACCACCCACGAACTACGGGCGGCATTCGCCAAGTCGCTGTCGAAGATGTACGGCACCGAGGTGCCGGCCTACAACACGCTCGTGGACGTCTCCACCGCCGTGAACGCCGACGTCATGGCAGCCGACCCCGAACGCGCCGAGCGGCTCGGCCGGATCGACCGGGTCACCGCCGAGCGCCACGGCGCCATCAGGGTCGGGACGGGAGAGGAGTTGCGCCAGGTCGCGCAGATCTTCGCGGCGTTGGGCATGTCCCCCGTCGGCTTCTACGACCTGCGCGGGGAGGAGGCGACGTCCCTACCGATCGTGTCGACGGCCTTCCGGCCGACGACGCCCGACGCGCTGGCGATCAACCCGTTCCGGGTGTTCACGTCAACGTTGGTGACCGACGACCGCCGCTACTTCGACGCCGGCCTGCAGGCCGATCTGGACGCCTTCTTGGCCCGGCGCCAGCTGTTCTCGCCCCGGCTGGTCGAGTTGGGGAAGCGCGGTGAGGCCGACGGCGGCCTGGACGACGGTGACGCCGAGGAGTTCCTGCGGCTGGCGACGGCGTCCTTCGAGTTGTCGCGCGAGCCGATCGATCGCGCCTGGTACCGCCGCCTGACGGCCATTTCCGGGGTGGCGGCCGACATCGGTGGCGTCCCGACGACGCACATCAATCACCTGACGCCCCGCGTCCTCGACATCGACGACCTGTATGGGCGGATGGAGGCGTTGGGGATCGCGATGATCGACGAGATCCAGGGACCGCCGCGCTGGGCCGGCCCGGACGTCCTGCTGCGGCAGACGTCCTTCAAAGCGCTGGCCGAGCCGCGCCGCTTCCGCGAGCCGGACGGCTCGGTGGCCGACGGCGAACTCAGCGTCCGGTTCGGCGAGGTGGAGCAGCGGGGGATCGCGCTCACCCAGCCAGGCCGCGACTTGTACGACCGGTTGATCGGGGAGATCGACGTCCGCTCGGCCGGCCTGAGCGCGGACGAGCGCGAAGCCGTCAAGGTCGACGTCTGGGAGGCGAACCTGCCGCGCACCGAGGACGGTTTGGCGCAGGCTGGATTGGCGTTCTTCGAGTACGCGGCCGGGGACGGCCGTGGTGGCGAGACGGTGGCCGAACTGGTCGCCTCCGGTGCACTGGTGCGGACGCCGATCGTCTACGAGGACTTCTTGCCGCGCTCGGCGGCGGGGATCTTCGCGTCCAACCTGGACAACTCGGGATCGCGGGACGCGACGCTTTCCGGATCGCATCGGGACGCCGCCTGGCTGGCGGAGGCCATGGACCGCGACGTCCATGATCCAATGCACCTGTACGCCGACCAAAGCGCCGCGTCATTGGCGAAGGCGTGCGCGGAACTGGACATCGCGGTGCCGGAGGAGGGCAAGTGAGCCACACGCATGAAGAACTGGTCAGCCTGGCCCGCGAATCGCTGTCCGCGCTCGGGGTCGACGCGTGGCGCTACGACGTCGCGAGCGAGCTCTCGGCGCGTTCGCCGCTGACCGATCGGGACCTGTTCGGCGTTGCCGTCACCGAGGATGTGGGCGCGGCCGTCCAACGCGCCCAGGATTCGTTCCGGGATTGGCGGAC
The DNA here is from genome assembly GCA_039811865.1 of Propionicicella sp. Taxonomy (GTDB): domain Bacteria; phylum Actinomycetota; class Actinomycetes; order Propionibacteriales; family Propionibacteriaceae; genus JBDHZK01. The sequence continues at coordinate 3,606 of JBDHZK010000116.1, forward strand.
GACACCGGCCCCCGTCCGCGGTCAACTGGTGAAGCGACTGGGGGAGTTGATTCGAGACTTCAAGACCGAACTGGCGACGCTGGTCACCGTCGAGGTGGGCAAGATCTCCAGCGAGGCCCTGGGCGAGGTCCAGGAGATGATCGACATCTGCGACTTCGCCGTCGGGCTGAGCAGGCAGTTGTACGGCAAGACCATGCCGTCGGAGCGTCCCGGGCACCGGCTGCAGGAGGTCTGGCATCCGTTGGGCGTCGTGGGCGTGATCTCGGCGTTCAACTTTCCGGTGGCGGTCTGGTCGTGGAACACGGCGATCGCGTTGGTCTGTGGCGATTCGGTCGTGTGGAAACCGTCGGAGTTGGCGCCGCTGTGTGCGCTCGGCTGCGACGCCCTGCTGCGCCGGGCGATCGTCGAAGTGGGCGCCCCGGAGGGACTGCATGAGCTCGTGCTGGGCGGACGCGAGGTCGGCGAAGCGCTGGTGGACGATCCGCGCGTCGCCCTGGTGAGCGCGACCGGCTCGACGCGCATGGGTCGAGAGGTCGGCCCGCGGGTGGCGTCCCGGTTCGGACGCAGCCTGCTCGAACTGGGCGGCAACAACGCGGTGATCGTCACCTCGTCGGCGAATCTCGACCTGGCGGTGCCGTCGATGGTGTTCGCGGCCGCTGGGACGGCCGGGCAGCGCTGCACCACATTGCGCCGGCTCATCGTGCACGAATCGGTCGCCGACGAGGTCTGTGCCCGGCTGGAGGGAGCATTCGGCAGCCTGGTGGTCGGAGATCCGTTCGACGAGGGCACGCTGGTCGGGCCGTTGGTCACAAAGTCCGCCTTTGAGGGTATGCAGGCGGCGCTGGCGGCCGCCCGCGAGCAGGGCGGGCAGGTTTTCGGCGGGGGCCGGGTCGATCTCGGCCGGGACGGCTATTGGGTACGTCCGGCGCTCGTCCGGCTGCCGAACCAGGAGGGGGTGGCGCTGACCGAGACGTTCGCGCCGATCCTGTATGTCGTTACCTACGCCGACTTCGACGCTGCCCTGCGTCTGCACAATGGCGTCCCGCAAGGGCTTTCAGCCGGGATCTTCACCGCCGACCAAAGCGAGGCCGAGCGCTTCTTGGCCGCCGACGGCGCCGACACGGGGATCGCCAACGTCAACGTGGGTACGTCTGGAGCCGAGATCGGCGGCGCGTTCGGCGGCGAGAAGGAGACCGGCGGTGGACGCGAGTCCGGCTCGGATGCCTGGCGGGCGTACATGCGCCGGTCCACGAACACGATCAACTACTCCGGCGCCGTCGCGCTGGCGCAGGGAGTCGATTTCTCCGGTGGGTCGTGAGTGGTTTGGCGCTCCTGAGCCGGTGCCCCCGCACAGAAATGACCCGGAAAGGTAGGACGAGCCCGTCGGCAGACATCCCGACGCCGTTCCGGGTCATTTCTGTGCGGCACCGCGTCGCACGTGACCCCGTGGAGTCGACTTGAGCGCCATCCCGGGGCTCGACGACTCGACGCTGACGCGCGCGTTGTATTCCTCGGACGCGTCGCTGTACCGGGTCGTCCCCACCGGGGTGGCGCGTCCGCGCTCGGTGGCCGAGTTGGGCGAGGTGGTGGACGCCGCCCGTGCCGCTGACCTGCCCCTGACCTGCCGTGGTGCGGGGACGTCTTGCGCGGGCAATGCCGTCGGCTCCGGCGTCGTGGTCGACCTGCGCGGGCTGAACCGCATCCTGGCTGTCGATCCGGACGACCGCACGGCCCGGGTCGAACCCGGCGTCGTCCAGGAGGCACTCCAGCGCGCCGCCGCCGAGTACGGTTTGCGCTTCGGGCCCGATCCGTCCACGTCGAGCCGCTGCACGATCGGCGGCATGATCGGCAACAACGCCTGCGGGCCGCGGGCCCTCGGGTATGGCCGCACCGCCGACAACGTCGTCGCGCTCGAAGTGATCACCGGCACGGGGGAGCGTCTGATCGTCGACTCGCGCACGGACCTGCGGACGTCCGGCTCGCCCACCCTGCGCGCGCTGCGCGAGGTGGTCGCCGCGAACCTCGGCGTGATCCGGACGGAGTTCGGGCGGTTCTCGCGGCAGGTCTCCGGCTACAGCCTGGAGCATCTGCTGCCCGAGCGCGGCTTCGACGTCGCCAAGTTCTTGGTGGGCACCGAGGGGACGCTCGCCGTCGTCACCTCCGCGAGCGTGCGCCTGGTCGCCGACCCGCCGGAGCGCGCGTTGGTCGTTTTGGGCTACCCGTCCATGGCCGACGCGGCGGACGCCGTGCCGGCGCTCCTGCCGTTCGGCCCGACAGCCGCCGAGGGCCTCGACCGTCGGCTGGTCGACGTCGTCGTCCGTAAGCTCGGCGCGGCCGCCGTCCCGAACCTGCCCGCCGGGGACGGCTGGTCGATCGTCGAGCTTGCCGGGGACGATCCGGCCGAAGTCGAGGCGCGTGCGCGCGCGCTCGTGGTCGCCAGTGGCGCGCTCGATGCGATCGTCTTGGCCGACCCGCTCCAGGCGGCGGCCCTGTGGCGGATCCGCGCCGACGGCGCCGGTCTGGCCGCCGTCGGGCTCGACCGGCCCGCGCACGCCGGCTGGGAGGACGCCGCCGTGCCGCCCGAGCGGCTCGGGGACTACCTACGTGACTTCGAGGCGCTGTTGGCCGCCCACGGCCTGGACGCGTTGCCCTACGGCCACTTCGGCGAGGGCTGCGTCCATGCCCGGATCGATTTCGACCTCACGACCGCTGACGCGACCGTCCGCTATCGCGCCTTCATCGAGGCCGCCGCCGATCTCGTCGCCGCTCACGGCGGGTCGATGTCGGGTGAGCACGGCGATGGTCGAGCCCGCTCCGAGCTCTTGCCGAGGATGTACTCACCCGCCGCGCTGGCCGTGTTTGCCCAAGTCAAGGCGGTGTTCGACCCCGGCAACCGGCTCAACCCCGGCGTCGTGGTGGATCCCCGGCCGTTGGCGGCAGACCTGCGTATCCCCGCCCTTCGGGGTCGGCCGCTCGTCGTGGCCGATCCCAGATTCGCGGCGGAGGTGCACCGGTGCACGGGGGTCGGTAAGTGTTTGGCGGCCTCGGGGGGCGTGATGTGCCCTTCGTTTCGAGCGACCCGCAACGAGCAGGATTCGACCCGCGGCCGTGCCCGCGTGCTGCAGGAAATGGTGTCCGGACGACTGATCACGGCCGGCTGGCGCTCGCCCGAGGTTGCCGAAGCGCTGGAGCTATGCCTTGCCTGCAAGGGATGTGCGCACGACTGCCCGACCGGCGTCGATATCGCCTCGTACAAATCGAGGGTGCTGTCCGAGTCGTACCGCGGCCGGGTCCGACCGCGCAGTCACTACGCGTTGGGCTGGCTGCCCACCTGGGCTCGGCTGATTTCCAAGCTGCGCGTCGCAGGTTTGGTCAATGCCGCGCTCGGACTCGAGCCGGTGGCCAGGGTGGCGAAATGGCTGGCTGGCGTGGACCCCCGCCGCTCCCTGCCCAGGTTCTACCCGGCCCCACGCCGGGGGGACGATACTGCCAGCGCAGGGGGGACGCCGGTCGCGGTCTGGGTCGACTCGTTCACCGCGTCCTTCGCACCCCAGACCCTGACCGCCGTGCTCAAGGTCCTGACCGAGGCCGGCTACCGGCCCACCCCGATCTGGGGCGCATGCTGCGGCCTGACCTGGATCTCCACCGGTCAGTTGGACGTAGCCGCGCGCCACCTCAGCAACGCGCTCGACCTGCTACATCCCTTGGCTGCAAGCGGTGTTCCGATCGTGGGCATCGAACCGTCGTGCCTGGCGGTCTGGCGTTCGGACGCCGCCGAACTGCTTGAGGACGCCCGAGTGCGGCAAGTCGCTGCCGCCACCCGGACGCTGGCCGAACTGCTCGCCGAAACCCCTTCCTGGAAACCGCCGGACCTCTCCTCCCAGCGACTGGTCGTGCAGCCGCATTGTCATCACGCCGCGGTGATCGGTTGGGACGCCGACGCCGCGCTCTTGGCCAGCACCGGCGCCGAGGTGACGGTGGTGGCGGGCTGCTGCGGATTGGCCGGGAACTTCGGTGTGGAGCAGGGCCACTACGACGTCTCGGTCGCGGTCGCCGAACACGACCTGCTTCCGGCCGTCCATTCGGCGGGGGCAGGGTCGATCCTGGTGGCCGATGGCTTCTCCTGTCGGACCCAACTGGACGATCTGGCCGATCGGGAGGCGATCACTCTGGCTCAGTTGCTGGCTGCTGGCGTTGCTCGGCGTCCGCAGGGACTGGCATAAGGGCTTCGATGTGCGCCTTGAGTTCGGGACCGGGCTGCCACTCCGGAATCAACTCGACCCCGAGCATGATCAAGGCGAGGTGACCCAGACCCGGCAGATCCCAGCCCTTTTGGCCGGTGACGGGGTTGGTGAAGCTGTCCCAGATCAAGTGGGGAAGGATGGTTGGCTCAGTCAGGAAAGGGTTGCTCGCGTTCGCCTCGGTCAGGATGGCTCGCAGTGCCAGCCCGTCGAGGATGGCGCCGCCCGCGAGGGCCATGTGCTCGAAGGTCAAGCTCGGGTCGCGCAGCCGGAAGCCGAGTACGGAAGCGACCACCTCGTACAGTCGGGCTATTCCCAGGACGAAGGCGTTGTCGGCTCGCTCCAACTCCGCGTTGAGCTGGGCCCGTCCCGGCTCGTTGGCGTGGGCTGCCTGGGAGGTTAGCGCGAGCGAGCGAGCGACGTACCACTCCCTCGAGGCGACGATTCCGCGAAAATGAGCTCCCACGCCCACCCGGACAGCCGAATTGAGCACCGCTATCCGGCCGGCGTCCGTGTTCAGAGAGTCCCAGCCGTCGAGGATGGCCCGCAACGCCAGTTCGAGGGTGCTGTCCTGAATGTTCGCCGGTCCGAGCCACTCCGGTCCCGCGAAATTCATCAAAAGATCAATGACGAAGTCGCCCTTATAGGGCCACACGCGGTACACGGAACTGCGCGGCACCTGAGCACGTGCGATGACCTCGTCCATGTTGAGATCCTCGAAGCTCAGGACGACGCCGCGCTGGCGGATGGTTTGCCGCGCGGCGTCGAACATCCGCTTGCGAAGCTCCTCCACTCGAAGGCGAGGACGCCTGCGCCGACCGCCGCCGGACGTCCGCTCGTTGCCTGTCTGGTCCACATGCCCCCCCGGTGAGCACACCCTTTGGGACTTGGAGTCCCAACTCTC
>JBDHZK010000117.1:0-8731 GCA_039811865.1 Propionicicella sp.
GTGCGCGTCACCAGGTCGAGCCCCTGCTGGGAGCCGCAGGTCACCACGACGTCGTCGGGGTGGGCGGCGATCTGCTCCTCGGCCATGACTTCGCAGATCTGTTCGCGGATCATCGGCTCGCCTTGGCCCGACCCGTACTGCATCGCCTGAGTGCCGCGCTCAGCGATCAGGCGGTCGACGCTTTGGCCCAAATCGAGGCGCGGCAGGTCGGCGATGTTGGGCATCCCGCCGGCCAACGAGACGACCTCGGGCCGGTTCGCCACCGCGAACAGGGCCCGCACAGCCGAGACGGCCAACCCGCTGGTGCGGGTCGCGTACGCGTCGACGTACGCGTCGAGGCGGGTGTCGCGACGGCTCGGCTCGGGAAAACTCACCCGACTAGACTGCCCGATGGGCTCACGGATGGCGGAATTGACACCATCGGGAGCCGACAGGCGGACGGGCGCCCGGGGGATGAGGCTTTGCTGGTGAGCGCGGGTGGTGAGGTGGATTGAAACAGTCGCGATTCCAAGCCCTGCGGGTGGGGGAGTTGGACCTGCTCCCCGTTTGCCGTGAGTGCGATGCCGTGCCCCCCGGGACGTCCTGGGCGCAGGCCGCGGTCGATCGCTGGGGACTTTGCGGCATGGCGGCTGTGGCCGGACGCCGGGTCGTGGGCTACGTCCTGATCGCGCCGGCGCTGAATGCCCCTCGTCGCGCGGCCGTCGCCCGGGCCCCGCATCAGGCTGATTCGGCTCTCCTCCTGGCCGCCCACGTCCAGCCTGCGCAGCGTCGAAACGGTCTGGGCCGCGCCCTGGTGCAGGGTGTCGCGGCCCGGCTGGTCCGCTCGGGCACCCCATGTATCGAAGCGGTCGGATCCGTCCTCGGCGGGACGTGCGCCACCCCGCCACTGTTGTGGCTGGAGGGCGTTGGATTCGTGGTCAGCGTGGAGCACCCGATTCGCCCCCAGTTGCGCTTGGATCTGGACCGGGCCGTGCCTTGGCGCTTGGATCTGCGCGCCGCCTGGGACCGTATCGCCGGCGCCGTCGTGCCCCCCATCGCCCCGCCCGCTCCCGCCGGCCGAGCCTCGCGTCGCTCGCTGAGAGCGTAATCCTCAGGCGCATGTGGAGATCACGAGACGGGTACGACCGAACGGGAGTTCCAGAGCGCGCCCGGTAGGAGTGGCGTTCAGGCCGTGACGGCACCAAGGATCTGCTGGGCCTGGGCGATCAGTTCGGCGGGCTGCTGACCGGCGAGGGCGATGGCCAACACAGCGGTCGTCCCCCGGCCGACGGCGCAGGCGTTCAACTGGTCCCGGGTGCGTCCACAGCGCCCGTCGCCGACGGAGAACGGATCGACGACGCCGAGTTGATTCAGCAGCCGTTCGCTCGACTCGATCGGCCGCGCGGCCACCGCGATCAGCGTGTCCTTGCCGCCCTTGGCGTACTTGGCCGAGAGCAGTTGGGCCTTCGACATGGGATCGGTGGACGCCTGGACCTTGACCGCAGGATCGCGGCTCAGCTCGCCGATCTGTACCGGTAGGGCCAAAGGCTTGGGCGTCGGGGTGGGGGAGGGGGTGGCCGCCGTCAGGGACGTGAGGCCCTGCACGTAGGCGATCACGCCGAACGCGACCAGGGCCAGGACCACCACGGCCACCACCGCGACCACGACCTGGCTGCGGCGAGCCGTGGGTAGGCCCAACCGATCGCGGCCCTGGCCGCCTTCCGACGTCTGGCTCACGAGCGGCTCAGATGAACTCTTCCAGGGCGCGCAGCAGCGCCATCTTCGTCTTTCCGCCCTGCATGGACTTCACCAACTGACCGCCGGAATAGATCTGAATCGTCGGCAGGCTGAGCACCTGCTGATTGGTGGGGGTGACCGGGTTGGCGTTGGTGTCGAGCTTGAGGAAGGTGACCTTGTCGGAATAGTCGCGGGCCAACTCGTCGATGATGGGGGACAACTGCCGGCAGGGGGCGCACCAGTCCGCCCAGTAGTCGACCAGGACGGGCTTGGGCGACCCGAGCACCAGTTGATCGAAGGTGGCGTCGGTCACTTCGGCGACGTTACTCATGCTTGCTCCTTAAACCTCCGGGCGAACGGCCAGCCGGTCCGGCTGCGCCAGACTACCTTCTCTGCCCGCGCCGACAGTTTCGCGATCCGAGTCGAGGGCGCTCGCCCAGAGCCTTTCGGCACGCGGGCCCACGGACGCCCGCGTTTCCCGCTCAATGGTCGACCCGAGCGAGCGCATCCTCCTGCTGGGCTGTTGAATTCGGCGCGTGACACTAAGGTCCCGGCTGCGGCTGCGCAGGCGCATCGAGTACGCGCTGGATCGGACGATCCGCAGAGGTCGGCGAAAGGTGCTTTGGACACAGCCGACGGCGCATCTGGGCAACTTCCTCTACGACTGGATGCACGCGTTCAACCACCGCAACCAGGGGCTGGACATCGTCTGTTTGCGCACCGAGCACGTGGAGCCCTGGATACCCATCTTCGGGCCGGCCGCCGAGGCCCTGACGATCGAGCGCTCGCAAGTGCGCTGGACCGACCGGCGCGAGATCGGCCTGTTCAACGAGTACGGCGTGGCTTTCGACGCAGGCGATTTGGCGAGCTTCATCGAAGGGTTCGTGTTGCCCAGCGGTGTGGTCGCCGCGCAGAAGCTTCCCGATTCGCTTCGATTGGGCGAACGCGACGTGCTCGTCAATGTGCGTCGAGGGGACTACTTCACCAACGAGGCGAACCGGCGCAGCTACTCCTTCGATACCGATGACTACCTCCGAGTCGCGCTGGCTCAAGCCCGACGAACCGGAGGTGACATCGATCGGATTCTCGTGGTCTCCGACGGAATCCAGTGGTGCCGCGAGCACTTGAGCTGGCTCGCCCAGCACTGCGAAACGCTCGTTTGGGAAGACACCGGCCAGCCACCGGACGTCCATCTGGCCGCACTCGCGAACGCGCCCCGGCTGATCCTGACCAACTCGACGTTCTCCTACTGGGGTGGCTACCTCAGCACCTGGGCGACGAATCGGCCCGACTGGGTGGTGGCCCCCTGGTTTCACCGCCGTGAGGACGAGGGCGGGGCGGCCTGGCAACTGGATCCGAACTGGACGATCGTCAAGGACATCCCTAGCGGCTGGGCCCTGCCCTGACGCACCCGTTCGGCTGAGCCGCGGGCGAGGCGGGATCAACCCTGTCCGGACGGACCGGTCAAGACGCGGCGTCCAACTGCTGGAGCAGCGCGAGCAGAACCGCCGCCCAGTGAGCGCGTTGCTCCTCGCGTTCGGCCGGCGATCGCAGGCGCTCGGTATGGAAACGCAACATGGTCTTGTCCACCGCAATGGCTCGCAGCGCCACCTGCAGCGTCGTGTCATGCGCTTGCCCGGCGGGTCGCCGGGTGAGCCGGACGCGATCCAGCCGACGCAGGCTGCGCACCTCCCCGGTGGTGCCATCGGAGGTCAGGTAGGCCTGCCCGACGCGCAGTTCATAACCGCCTGGTCCGAGCCAGGTGGAGCGGCCGGCGCCGAGCAGGTGCTCCCAGACCTCGGCGATCGGCGCGCCAATGGTGCGCGAGACACCGACCTGCCAGCCGGCGTCCTTCGTCAGACCGGTCGGGGCGGGCTCGGTCGACAACCCTTCCTCCTGCGACCGGTCCACCCCTAGGCGAGCGATCCCAGCGTCCAAGTCGATGTCGAAGGGCGGCGCGGACGAGCCCGCCTGTTGGGCGACGATCTGGCGTCGCTGACGTTCCTCACGTAGGTAGCGCAGCCCGGGCGCAAACAGCTCGAACAGCTCGCTCATCCCCGAAGGCTACGTCGTCTCCCCTAGTGGCGAGGTTGTCGGCGGCTGGGGAGCGCGCGGCGCCGCAGGGTTGCGGCGCCTTCGACTGGCTCAGGGACGAGCTCGGCCGCTGGGCCCACAGGAGGTACCCGAGAGCTCCCCGGGCCGATGACTGGGTCTGGCCGGTCCGCGGGTTCAGTCCTCCAGGGCCGCGAGGTACCGCTCCGCGTCCAGGGAGGCGGCACAGCCGGACCCGGCGGCCGTCACCGCTTGCCGGTAGGTGTGGTCGACGAGATCGCCACAGGCGAATACGCCCGGAACGTTCGTGGCCGTGGAGCCCGGCTCGGTGAGGACGTAGCCGGCGGCGTCCAGATTCACCTGATCGCGGACCAACTCCGAACGTGGATCGTGGCCGATGGCGATGAAGACGCCTTGGACGGCCAGCTCGCTGGTCTCGCCGGTCACCGTGTCTCGCAGCGTCACGCCGGTGAGCGAGCCCTGCCCGCTCATCGCGGTGACCACCTTGTTCCACATGAAACGGATCTTCGGGTCCTTCTCGGCCCGGGCGATCATGATCTTGCTGGCCCGCAACTCGTCCCGGCGATGAACAACCGTCACGCTGGACGCGAACCGGCTGAGGAACGTGGCCTCCTCCAAGGCGGAGTCGCCGCCGCCGACGACGGCGATGTCCTTGCCCCGGAAGAAGAAGCCGTCGCAGGTCGCGCACCACGAGACGCCATGGCCCGACAACCGCTCCTCGTCGGGCAGCCCAAGCTTGCGATACCCAGATCCCATGGCCAGGACGACCGAGCGGGCCGAGTGCGTCGTCCCCTCGGAGTCGGTGACGGTCTTGATCGGGCCGGTCAGGTCCATGGCGACGACATCGTCGGCGACCAGCTCCGCGCCGAAGCGCTCCGCCTGGGCACGCATGTTGGCCATCAGGTCCGGACCCATGATCCCCTCGGCGAAGCCGGGGTAGTTCTCCACCTCGGTGGTGTTCATCAGCGCGCCACCCGCGGTGATCGAACCTTCGAAGACGAGGGGCTGCAGCGACGCCCGGGCGGCGTAGACAGCGGCCGTGTACCCGGCCGGACCGGAGCCGATGATGATTAGGTCCCGCACTTTCTCCACGTCCTCTTCCCTTCGAAGTGGGCCTTCGCGGCCCAGCCGAAGCGTATGCCAGGTACGAGGCGTCCTCGCTGCTGCGAACGTCGATGAGCCCAGCGCTATTCCGAGCGCGGCCAAGCCAACCAATCCGGACAGAACGCAACAATTGGGAGTCTGGTTTCTTCTGAATACACCCGTAAGTGTGGGCTTGGGGGTACCGGTGAGAGGGCAGTGGTGAAATAGTGGGTGTGTGAACGCATCCTCGCCGGCGCCTTTGAGGATCGCCTTGGTCAACGACTACGAGTTGGTCGTGACCGGCCTCATGCACATGTTCGTCCACTACGGCGACCGGATCGCGGTCGTCGAAGTGGACGCGAACCGGACCGTCGGCGAGACGGTCGACATCGCGCTGTTCGACTCCTTCGCCCAGAGCCGCCCGCAGGGCGAGACCCTGGAGCACCTGTTGCGCAACCCCCGCGCGCGCAAAGTGGTGATTTACACCTGGGACTTCGACGCCCGGATGGTCGAGACCGCCAAGCAGAAGGGCGTGGCCGGCTACTTGTCCAAAGCCCTGCCCGCGGTCGACCTGGTGGCGGCCCTGGAGGCAATCCATTCCGGGCAGGAGGTGACCAGCGCGAGCCCGTCCGGCCCGCTCGCCGTCGCCGGCGATTGGCCGGGCCGCGAGGAGGGCCTGAGCCCGCGTGAGGCCGAAGTGCTGGCCCTGATCACCCAAGGCCTGAGCAACGCCGAGATCGCGGCTCAGAGCTATCTCAGCCCGAACTCGGTGAAGTCATATATCCGGGCCGCCTACCGAAAGATCGGGGTTTCGCGCCGCTCCCAGGCCGTGGTTTGGGGCCTGCAGCACGGGTTCAGCCCCGACTTCCTTCGCCTGAAGGCTTGGCAGGCCGAGGCCTGACGAGCCTCACAACCGGTTGAGCAACTCCCGGGCGGTGGCGTCGTCGATCACCAGGTCGGTCGCCACCCGGGCCCGCAGGGCACCGGCGACCGCTGCCGCCTTGGCGGTGCCGGCGGCCACGCAGATTCGTCGCGGGATCCGCTGCAGTTCGGCCGGGGTCAAGCCGGTCGCGCGCTCGTTGAGCGGGATGTCGGCGTAGGAGCCGTCCTCCCTGAGGAAGACGGTGCAGACGTCCCCGACCACCCTCTCGGCGCGCAGTTGCGCCATGTCTTCGTCGTCCAGGTAGCCGCCGGAGTAGACGTGCGACGGCAGGGTGCCCGCGACAGCACCGACCCCGAAGAGGGCCAGGTCGATTCGCTGTTGCAGTTGGAGAACGTGTTGGACCGACCGCTCGCGCCACATCGCCGCCTTGGTCGAGGCGTAGTCGAAGAACGCCGGCACGGGAAACAGGACGACCTGGGAGCCGAACGCGTCGGCCGTCGCCTGGACCAGTGAGCCCACATGGAAGATGCCCGTGCTCGACAGGTTGGCACCGCCGTTGAGCTGCACCACCGTGGTGCCGGGCATCGGACGCCGCGCCAGATGAGGTACGACCGCGGCGAGCGTCGTCCCCCAGGCCAGCCCGATCACGTTGGCGTCGGTGGCGGCCTCGCTGACCAGGCGCGCGGCGGCGCGCGCCACCTGATCGAGCCGGTAGGGCTCGCTGGCCCCGGGACGGATGCCGACCACGTGTGCCCGGACGTCGAAGATCCGCTCCAGCGACTCGGTCAGTGGCGAGCGTCGGGCCGGCTCGGCGAGGGTGATTCGCACCAACCCGGTCGATCTCGCCTGCGCCAACAGCCTGGACACGGTAGGGCGCGAGACCCCCAACTGACGGGCGATCTTCGCCATCGTCTCGCCCTGCACGTAGTAGAGCGAGGCGGCTCGATAGAGCGGCTCCGTTTCACGCTCGTTCACCGGTCTCCCTCCGCCTGAACATATGTTCGCAAACCTTGTGACATCCGTTCAAGCGCGAGAGGATGGCCCCACGGGGACCCGAGCAAGGGAGCACGGTTGCATTCGCCTCGAACTTCAGCCACGCGAGCGCGGCGGGGACGCACGCGCGTCCGCGAGGCCCAACGAGGGGATGGATCCAACTCCGGGTCACCAGGTCGATCGCACACGAAGCGAAGTGACCTTTGGCCGGACGCAGTCGCGGAACCGCCCGCCAGCGACCGGAGCACTTTCATCGGGGCAGACCGCTGCCATCACGCACAAGGACGTGGAGTATTCAATGAGTGACAAGTACGTACTCGCCGTAGACCAGGGCACCACCAGCTCGCGGGCGATCGTCTTCACCCACGACGGCAAACTCAAGGGGGTCGGCCAGAAGGAGCACGAGCAGATCTTCCCCAAGGCGGGTTGGGTCGAGCACGACCCCAAGGAGATCTGGGAGCGGGTCCGCGAGGTCGTCGCCTTGGCGATGGCGAACGCGCAGGTGAATGCGTCCGATATCGCCGCGGTCGGTATCACCAACCAGCGCGAGACCACCGTCGTGTGGGACCGCAAGACCGGTGAGCCGGTCTACAACGCGATCGTCTGGCAGGACACCCGCACCGACAAGATCGTCAATGCGCTCGGGGGCGCCGAGGGCCAGGACAAGTACAAGGCCAAGGTCGGCCTGCCGCTGGCCACCTACTTCTCCGGCCCCAAGGTCAAGTGGATCCTCGACAACGTCGAGGGTGCGCGCCAAAAGGCCGAGGCCGGCGAGTTGGCGATGGGCACCATCGACACCTGGGTGCTTTGGAACATGACCGGCGGAGTCGATGGCGGCGTGCACGTCACCGACGTCACCAACGCCTCGCGCACCATGCTGATGGACCTTGAGACCTTGGCGTGGGACGCCGACATCTGCGCCGACATGACGATCCCGATGTCGATGCTGCCCGAGATCAAGTCCTCTTCCGAGGTCTACGGTCATGGCCGCGAGCACGGCCTGCTGCCCGGCGTCCCGATCGCCGGCATCCTGGGCGACCAGCAGGCGGCCACGTTCGGCCAGGCCTGCTTCGAGCCCGGCATGGCGAAGAACACCTACGGCACCGGCAACTTCATGCTGATGAACACCGGCACCGAGATCGTTCCCTCCAAGAACGGCCTGCTCACGACGCTGTGCTACAAGATCGGCGATGCCCCCGCCGTCTACGCGCTCGAGGGTTCGATCGCGGTCACCGGCTCGTTGGTGCAGTGGATCCGCGACAACCTCGGCATGATCAAGTCGGCCCCGGAGATCGAGGACCTCGCCAAGACCGTCGAGGACAACGGCGGCGCCTACTTCGTGCCCGCGTTCTCGGGTCTGTTCGCGCCGTACTGGCGCTCGGACGCCCGCGGCGCGATCGTCGGGCTGACCCGGTACGTCAACAAGGGCCATATCGCACGGGCCGTGTTGGAGTCCACCGCCTTCCAAACCCGTGAGGTGCTGGACGCCATGAACGCCGACTCCGGTGTCGAGCTGACCGAACTCAAGGTCGACGGCGGCATGATCGCCAACGAGACCCTGATGAACTTCCAGGCCGACATCCTCGGCGTCCCGGTCGTTCGGCCGGTCGTCGCGGAAACCACCGCGCTGGGCGCCGCCTACGCGGCCGGAATCGCGGTCGGCTACTGGGGTGGCGAGCAGGACGTCATCGACAACTGGGCCGAGGACAAGCGCTGGGAGCCCAAGATGGACGACGAGACCCGCGAGGCCAAGTACCGCCTTTGGAAGAAGGCAGTGACCCGCACCTTCGACTGGGTCGACGAGGACACCGACAAGTGATCGACGATCAGCCGCCGGCCTGATCGGCGGCGCAGGGCCCCGTCCGGTTTTCGGGCGGGGCCCTCGCCTTCCCGACCGAAGGTGCTTGTCTTGGACTAGTGCACCAGGCCCCGTTCGCGGGCGAGGGCCGCGGCCTCGGTGCGTCCGGCCGCACCGAGCTTGGC
>JBDHZK010000118.1:0-8660 GCA_039811865.1 Propionicicella sp.
TACCCGCTAGAATCAACGAGCCGTTCTCCCTTGGGGACGGCGATGGTGGGTATAGCTCAGTTGGTAGAGCGTCTGGTTGTGGTCCAGGATGTCGCGGGTTCAAGTCCCGTTACTCACCCCATGAGTCCGGCCCCAGCCCCTCGATGTCGGGGCCGGATCGCTTTTCCCGCGTTCCCTGGTCACCTGCGCCTTCGAAGTGGTTGGGCCGGCACTCACCCAGCCAGGACCAACATCGGAAGCGGCTGTTCAGCCGGTGGTGGCCGACACGAGAGAACGCGCCTGCGCGAGCCACGCCTGTCGCTGTTCAACCGACGAGCCTCCCATCGGGCTGGCCAGTGGTCGCGTCCCCCAGGTAGGTGCCGACGCAGCGTTCCCAGATGGCAGCGAGCGGGTCGCCGAAGACGCGGACCTCACGTTCCAGGGGCGTATCGCCGGTGTTCAGCACCACCAGCCGCCGCAGGGGCAACAGGCAGACAGGCTCGCTTGTCGCGGATCTGAGCTGGTAGGCCACGCCGGCGACAATTACCCGGTCCATCCATCCGGCCATGATCGCGGGCGGCTTTCCCCACCAGTTGGGGTGAGCGACCACCAGAGTGTCTGCGGACGCCAGTTCGCGGCGGTGCACCGAGACGAGTGGATCGGCTCCCACCGTGAATGCCGTGTCATCGGATTCGCGCGTGGTGAGCGCTTCTGCTGGATCGAGGACCGGGTTGAATCCCTCGAGGTAGAGGTCGTGGACGGCTACGTCATGCCCGTCCTCGGACAGTGCCGCGGCGGCGGCGTCGGCCAGTGCGTGGACGAAGCTCCCGGGCCGTGGATGAGCTACAACAACCATGGAGTGCCTCACCGGGTCGACTCTACTAAGTCACGCCCGATGCGCTGGTCCGGTTGAACGGGGGCCACCTGGCCATGCGACGACCGTGGCCAGATCGGCTCGACCCGAGATGCGCGGCCGTCGCCGGTGCCAACCCCCTGCCCGCCGCCACTGCCGTCCTACGCTAAACGCGTTGCCCGCAGATCCCCGGCGGCACAAGAATCGTGGCTATGCCCGCCCTGCAGGAAGTCTTTCCGCCCTTCGGCTTGAGCTTGCGTGCCGGGCCGCTGGAACTCCTGCCGATCACCGACGACGTCATCCCCGGCCTGATCGAACTGGTGGACGCCGGCGTCCACCCCCCGGACGTGATGCCGTTCGCCGTTCCCTGGACCGACGACCCTCCGCACGTGCGCCGGGTTGGATCGGCGCAGTTCTACTGGCAGTCGCGGGCCTCCTTCAAACCCGCCGCCTGGGCTCAGGAGTTCGCGGTCATCCACGACGGCGTCCTGGTGGGTGCGCAGGCGTTCACGACCCGCGACTACCTGGTTACCAAGAGCGGCGAAACCGGATCATGGATCGGCCAGGCCCACCAAGGCCGGGGCATCGGGACGCTGATGCGCCAGGCGATCTGCGCCTGGTGTTTCGACCACCTGGACGCCGAGCTGCTCACGTCCGGCGCGTACCTGGACAACCCGTCCTCGCTGGCCGTGAGCCGCAAGGTGGGTTACCGCGAGAACGGGCTCGTCCGGCATACCCATCGCGCCGGCCAGTGGGGTACCGTCCAAAAGCTCGTCCTGACGCCCGAGACGTTCGTGCGCGGGCCAGATCGGCTCGAGGTCTTTGGCAACGAGGCATTTCGGCGCTTCATCGGCCTGGACGCCCCAGCGCCGTAGCGACTTGGTGCACAAGGTGTTGATCTGGACCTGCTTAAGCGGCCCGGATCAACACCTTGGCTATCGGCCCGTCGATGGAACGGCTATCGCAAGCGGGCCGACGGCCTCGGGGCAGCGGATGGCGGCATCGTCTCGGTACGGTCAGAGCACCCGGCCGGCGTCAGAAGAGCGGAGACAGCCAGATGAGACCACTTCGATACGCCATCAATGTCACTTTGGACGGCTGCTGCCATCACGAGGCGGGGCTGCCCCCGGACGCGGAATCGATGCGCTTTTGGACCGCGGAGCTGGCCCGAGCCGATGCCCTGCTGTACGGCCGGGTGACCTACGAGATGATGGCGTCGGCGTGGCGAAAGCCCGACACCGGCACCTGGCCGGACTGGATGAATCCGGAAGACGTCACGTTCGCCCAGACCATCCATCGGGCGAAGAAGTACGTCGTGTCGCGCACGCTGAGCCAAGTCGACTGGAACGCGGAGTTGGTGGCTGGCGACTTGGGCGAAACGGTTCGGCTGCTCAAGCAATCCCCCGGTGAGGGACTCCTTCTCGGCGGTGTCACTCTGCCGCTTGCGCTGGCGGACCTGGGACTGATCGACGAGTACCAGTTTCTCCTCCAACCGGTCCTGGCCGGACACGGGCCGAGGTTGCTTGACGGCCTACGCGAACGCATTCAGCTCGAACTTTTGGAGCGAACCCTTTTCCGCTCCGGGGCGATCGCTTTACGCTACCGGCCCACCCGGGGAGCCCTTTGAGGCACCTGCCCTGGGAGCCTGCGCCCAATGCGGGCATGAGGCCGCCTCACGAGCCGGTCCGGCGGACGTCGGACTCGGTCATCTCTCGGGGTAGGTTGGCGAACAACCCTCCTCCCGAAGGCTTGGACGCATGGAAATCTCGACCCCAACCCGCTGGCGCCGTTACGTGGCCCTGGGCGACTCCATCACCGAAGGGCTCGCCGACGAGGCCCGGGACGGCTACCGCGGCTGGGCGGACCGGCTGGCCGACGCGCTGGCCGACCGGTCGTCTCCGGAGCCGTTCGAGTACGCCAACCTGGCCATCCGCGGACGCTTGTTGCCGCAGATCCTGAGCGAACAGGTCCCGGCAGCTCGGGAGTTGCAGCCCGACCTGGTCAGCATCTGGGGCGGCGGCAACGACATGCTGCGGCCCGGCGCCGACCCGGACGCCATGGCCGCGTCCCTCGAGGACGCCGTCGTCGGGTTCCGCGAGGCGGGCGCGGACGTCCTGATCGGCCTCGGCGTGGACTGCCTGGGTTCGCCCGTTCTTGAGCTGACCAGGCCGAGGACCGCCGTCTACAACGCCCACATCTGGTCGTTGGCTCGCCGTCACGGCGCGTTCGTGATGGACACCTGGGGGCTGCGCTCCCTCAAGGACTGGCGAATGTGGGCCGAGGACCGCATCCACCTCAACGCCGCCGGCCACGCCCGGGTTGCGCAGGCGGCGCTGGTCGGCCTGGGTCTCGACCCGGACGACCCCGACTTCGCCCTACCTTTGGAGCCGCGACCGCCGATGAGCCGGCGCGAGGCCGCCTCCTGGAACTACGTCTGGGCCCGCGACCATCTGCGTCCGTGGTTGATGCGGCGCGTCCGGCGGACGTCCTCGGGGCACGGCCGCGACCCGAAGTTGCCTCAGCCGGTGCGCTGGTCGCCACCCGACGCGTAACGGCGCCACCAGAGTTCCGCGCGCGGGGTTCGGCACAATGGTCGCCATGTCCGAGACCTTGGCCCGCCGCGGCCAACCAGCGAAACTGCCGCCGATCGCGCGCGTCCGCCTCCGCCTGGCCACGCTCGCCGGGGACGCCGTGGCGCTGGCCTCGCGCGTGGCGAACCGCGGCAGCGGCGCGTCCATCAGGGGCAAGCTGCTTACTCGGATCGACCCGCACGCGTTCGCCGAGTTGTTGGCCGGACGCCGGATCGCCGCAGTCACCGGCACCAACGGCAAGACCACCACCAGCCATCTGTTGGCGGCGGCGATCCGCGCCGGTTTGGGCGGCGAGTCGGACCGGCTGGTGACCAATGCCGACGGCGCCAACCTGCACTACGGCATCGCATCCGCCCTGGCCAAAGCCCGGAAGGCCGACCTGGCCGTGATCGAGACCGACGAGCGGGTCGTCTCGGACATGATCGCCAAGGGCAAACCCGAGGTGCTCGTCCTGCTCAACTTCAGTCGCGACCAACTCGACCGCAACCACGAGATCAAGTCGCTGGGTCGCGCCTGGCGCGCGGCGCTGGAGGCGGCCGGGGACGCCGGCCCGGTCGTGGTGGCCAACGCCGACGACCCGTTGGTCGTCTGGTCGGCGGAGAAGGCCGCCAAGATCGTCTGGGTGGATACGGCCACGGCCTGGGCGGCCGACGCCGCGATGTGCCCGGCCTGCGGCACGGTCCTGGCGCGGCGCGACCCCGAGCCCGGCAGCGACCTGCCCGGCGATTGGGACTGCCCCGGCTGCGAACTCACCCAGCCCGCGGCGTCCTGGCGGGTGGCGGGCGACACGATCGTCGACCCCGACGGCCGCGAATGGGAACCAAGGCTGCAGGTGCCGGGCCGGTTCAACGTCTCCAACGCCGCGTGTGCGCTGGCGGCGGCCGCCGCGTTCGGCGTCCCTACCGACGTGGGTCTGCACGGTATGAGGACGGTGTCCGCGCCGGCGGGACGCTTCGCTACCACCCGCTTCGGCAATACCACCGCGAGGTTGCTGCTGGCCAAGAACCCGGCCGGCTGGGCCGAGGCGTTGCCGATCGCGAAGACGCCCACCGTCGTCTTGGCCATCGACTCGGTCGCCGCCGACGGCAAGGACGTCTCCTGGCTTTGGGACGTCGACTACGAGCAGCTGGCCGGACGCCACGTCGTCGCCACCGGGCCGCGCGCGCAGGACCTCTCCGTGCGGTTGGCCTACGCCGAGGTCGAGCACACGGTCGTCCCCGACCTGGCGCAGGCCCTGGCCGGCCACCGCGACCCGATCGACGTGATCGCCACCTACACCCCGTTCCAGAAGCTGCTGAAGATGGGCGGACTGCGATGAGCGCACCGGTCGAAATCGTCCTGGTCTACCAATCCCTGCTCGGGATCTACGGCGACCGCGGCAACGCGATGGTGCTGGTCAAGCGCCTGGCCTGGCGCGGCATCGACGCCGTCCTCACCCAGGTCGAGCCTGGCGATCCGGTGCCGGCCACGGGGTCGGTCTATCTGCTGGGCGGCGGCGAGGACTTCGCCCAGACGTCAGCCGTCCGGCTGTTGCGGGCCGACGGCAACCTGTTCCGGGCAATGGACGCGGGCGCCGCGCTGTTCGCCGTGTGCGCGGGCTACCAAATCTGCGGGAACACCTTCACCGTGGGCGAGCACGACGAGGTGATCGAGGGGCTGGGCCTGCTCGACGTCGAGACCAGACGCGGACCGGTCCGTGCGGTCGGTGAGCTCCTCACCCACTGGACGCGACCCGACGGCGTCTCCTCCCCCATCACCGGCTTCGAGAACCACGGCGGCTTCACCACGCTGGGCGCGGGAGCACGTCCACTGGCCCGGGTCGAGGTCGGCGTCGGCAACGGCGACGGCACCGAGGGAGCCGTCCAGGGCAAGGTGGTCGGGACGTATCCCCATGGCCCCGTCCTGGCGCGTAACCCGGAGCTGGCCGACTTCGTCTTGGGGTTGGCGTTGGACCGCGAGCTCGAACCGCTGCACCGTCCCGACACCGACGAGCTGCGCAGGCAGCGCATCGAGTTCGTCCGCGCCAACGCTTGAGGTCGGATTCGACCGCTGACCGTCGAATGGCCGCACCTTTGGATCCCCTGAGCCCGTCCAGGGGTGGCCGGCACTCGCACGTTCCGACAAGCTCAAGGGGCGGCCCGGTCAAAGCGCCTCGGCCAGGCGCGGATCGATGAGTTCCACCGCGCGGCGCACGCCGGCGCGGACGTCCGCGCCCACCGGGGACGCCGCGATCACCCCGTAGACCATGTGCTGCAGCAGCAGGACGTCCCGGGTCGTCCAAGACGGATCTGCCAGGCCGGCCGCCTGGGCACGGGCGAGCGGACGGGCGAACAGGCCCAGGAGCCGTTCCGCCCCCACCCGCGCCGGGGGCTCGTCGCCGGCGTCCAGCACCATCTCCACGAAGGCGGTCGAGTCGATCGTGTACTCGACGAGTTGGCGCCAAAGCAGCGCGAAACAATCCGGCCCAGCGGACTGCGCGGCGGTCTGGTCGAGCACGGCGAAGTTGTCTTCGAAGACCTCGTAGGCCAGATCGAGACGCGACGGGAAATGCCGGTACAGCACGCCCTGTCCCACCCCTGCCGCGCGCGCGATCGCGCTCAGCGGGACGCGGTAGCCGTCCCGGGCGAACAGGCGCCGCGCGGCGTCCAAGATGGCCGCGCGGTTGTCGGCGGCCGCTGCGGGCCCCCTATTGCGCGGGTGGTGAGGGGCGGGCATGCTGGGGATTGTAGATCCGGACAGCGATGTCCGGTAGACGTCTTGGGGGAGACATGACGGACCACTGGGAACACACATTTGACGTAGTCGTGGCCGGAACCGGGATGGCGGCACTGGCGTGCGCGGTCACCGCCGCCGACGCCGGACTCACGGTGTTGATGCTTGAGGCGACCGACCGTTGGGGCGGCAGCAGCGCCATGTCCGGCGGCGGGCTGTGGCTGCCGAACAACCCGCTCATGCGCCGCGACGGCGCGGCCGACTCGCGCGAGGAGGCACTGACCTACCTCGAGCAGACCATCGGCGAAGCCGGGCCCGGGGCGTCGCGGGCGCGCAAGGAGGCCTTCGTCGACGGCGTCGAGCCATTCGTCACAATGGCCGAGCGGCTCGGCGTCACCTTCGCCCGGGCGGCCGACTACCCCGACTACTACCCTGAGCTGCCCGGCGGCAAGATCGGCCGCGCGATCGAATCGCGCCCCTTCGACGTCTTGCGGATCGGGGACTGGTGGGACAGCTCCCGCGGCCAGGACAACGTGCCGGCACCCATGCTGAGCGGCGACTTCTGGCTGATTCAACGCTCCTGGTCCACCCCTGGCGGCATGCAGCGCGCCGCCCAAGTGATCGGCCGCCTCCTCGGCGGGCTGGCCCGAGGACGCCGCGAGGTCGGCATGGGCGCGGCGCTCACGGCCGCGTTCCTGGAGATCGCGCTGCGTCAGGGGACGCCGGTTTGGCTCAACTCGCCGGTGGAGGAAGTGCTGTTCGAGCACGATCGCGTGGCCGGCGTCCGCGCCACCCGCGGGGGCCGGGACGTGCGCGTCCGCGCCACTGGCGGCGTCGTCCTTTGCGGCGGCGGGTTCGACCACAACGCCGAACTGCGCGAGCGCTATCAGGGCGTGGACTCCACGGCGTCGTCGGGCTCGAAGGGCAATGTCGGCCGGGCGATCGAGGTAGCCGAGCAAGCGGGCGCCGCCCTCGACCTGATGGACGACGCCTGGTGGGGCGGCTCCGTCCCACCCGCGACACCGGACGGCACCGCGGCCTTCCTGGTCAGCGAGCGTTCGATGCCCTACTCGATGATCGTGGACGCCTCGGGCAGGCGGTTCGCCAACGAGTCTGAGTCCTACGTCGACCTCGGCCACCACATGCTCGCCAACTCCGCGAAGGTGCCGGGGAAGTACTGGATGATCACCGACGTCCGGCACGCCCGGCGCTACCTGCGCTCGTACGCTGTCGATCCGCGGGCAATCAAGCAACTCCATGAAGCCAAGATCATGATCAGGGCGTCCACGCTCGCGGAGTTGGCGCACCGGATCGGGGTCGACGAGGCAGCGTTGGCGTCTAGTGTCGACCGGTTCAACGGCTTTTGCCGAGCCGGAGTGGACGCCGACTTCGGCCGGGGCAACTCGGCCTACGACCGCTACTACGGCGACCCGCTCGTCCGTCCCAACCCCAACCTCGGCCCGATCGAGAAGGGCCCGTTCACGGCGCTGCAGATCGTGGCGGGCGACCTGGGCACCAAAGGCGGCGCCGTCACCGATGAGCACGCTCGCGTCCTGCGTCCCGACGGCACGGTGATCGAGGGCCTGTACGCGTCTGGCAACAACACCGCGTCGGTGATGGGGCGCACGTATCCCGGTCCCGGATCGACGCTCGGACCGGCTGGTGTGTTCGGATTCCTCGCGGCCAGGCACCTGGCCGCCCAACCACGAAACTGAGGACGAGATGCAGATTCGCGACAAGGTATTCGTCGTCACCGGCGCCGGCAGCGGCATCGGGCGCTCGGTCGTGGTGAACCTGTTGGGCCGCGACGCCTTGGTGGCCGCCGTGGACCTGAACGAGACCAGCCTGGCCGAGACCGCGAGGCTCGCCGGTCCGTCCGCGCGGCTCAGCACGCATGTGTTGAGCGTGACCGACGCGGACGCGGTGGCCCGGTTGCCGCAGGCGGTGCTCGACGCGCACGGCCAGGTGGACGGCTTGCTCAACGTGGCCGGCATCATCCAACGCTTCGTGCATGTCACGGAGTTGGAGCAGGCCGAGGTGGAGCGGGTGTTGCAGGTCAACTTCTGGGGCGTGGTGAACATGGTGCGCGCCTTCCTGCCGCACCTGCTCGCGCGGCCCGAGGCGGCGCTGGTGAACGTGTCCTCGATGGGCGCGTTCATCCCGGTGCCCGGGCAGACGATCTACGGGGCGTCCAAGGCGGCGGTGAAACTGTTCACCGAGGGGCTGCACGCCGAGTTGCGGCACACCCCGGTGCGCGTCACGGTGGTCTTCCCCGGCGCGGTGGAGACGAGCATCACCGAGAACAGCGGCGTCCACGCCCCCGCCGTGGCCGGGGCGAACGCGAGCAACCCGAGGATGACCTCTGCCCCGGACGCCGCCGCGACCATCGTCAAGGGCATGGCGGCCGGCGCCTACCGCGTCCTGGTCGGGCGGGACGCCAAGGTGATGGACTGGTTCACCCGCCTGCTTCCCGAGCGCGCGATGACGACCATCGCCGACCGGATGGCGGGACTGCTGCAGCGCTG
>JBDHZK010000119.1:0-8629 GCA_039811865.1 Propionicicella sp.
CATCCCGGTAGACTGCCGCCCACGCGGCGACTGAAACGAGGGATGCCTCACCCATGACGCAGAACCAGTGGATCGCCCTGGCATGCGCACTGGTCAGCTTGGTGCTGGCGGGGTTGCTCACCGCCGCGGAGTCGGCGCTGGCGCAGTTCTCGCGCAGCCGCGCGGAGGGTCTGGTCGCCGAGGGACGTCCCGGGGCGCAGCGCTTGCTGCTCATCGCGCAGGATCCGGCTCCGACCACCAACGCATCGCTGTTCGTCCGCAAGACGCTCGAGATCACCGCGATCGTCTTGGTGGCTTGGGTCTTCTTCGGCCTGCTCCCCGACACCTGGGAGCGGCTGCTGTTTCCCATCGTCGTGATGGTGCTGGTGGCCTTCATCGCCTTGGGCGTCGCGCCCCGCACGCTCGGTCGCCAACACGCCGACCAGATCGCGCTGGCGGCGTCCCTCCCGCTCAGCCTGCTGACCTCTCTGTTCGGCCCGGTCGCGCAGTTGATGATCTGGATCGGCAACGCGCTCACGCCCGGCCGCGGGTTCAGCGACGGACCGTTCGCCTCCGAGGCCGAACTTCGCGAGCTGGTCGACATCGCCGAGGCCAGCTCGGTGATCGAGGCGGGCGAGCGCAAGATGATTCATTCGGTCTTCGAACTCGGCGACACCATCGTCAAGGAGGTCATGGTCCCCCGCGTCGAGATGGTCTACATCGAGGCCACCAAAACGCTGCGGCAAGGGGTTTCGCTGGCGCTGCGGTCCGGCTTCAGCCGCATCCCGGTGATCGGTGAGGACTTGGACGACGTGGTCGGCGTCCTCTACCTCAAGGACGTGATCCGACGCATGTACGACAACCCCACCGCGCAGGTCAGCGAGAAGGTGTCCTCGCTGATGCGCCAGCCGACCTATTGCCCCGATTCCAAACCGGTGGACGAGCTGTTGGCCGACATGCAGCGCACCCACAGCCACGTGGTCATCATCGTGGACGAGTTCGGTGGCACCGCCGGACTGGCGACGATCGAGGACATCCTGGAAGAGATCGTCGGCGAGATCGTGGACGAGTTCGACGAGGAGATCCCCCCTTCGACCCGCCTGGACGACGGCCGCTTCCGGGTCTCCGCGAGGCTCTCGGTGGACGACCTGGCCGAGCTGTTCGGTTTCGACGCCGACGATGACGAGGTCGACACCGTGCTGGGCCTGATGGCCAAGCAGTTGAACAAGGTGCCGATCCCGGGCTCGGTGGTCCGCTGGGAGGGGATCGAGCTGATCGCCGAACGCGGCTGGGGACGCCGCAACGCCATTCGCACGATCGTCGCCCGCCTCGTGGACGGTGACGCCGAAGACCCGGCCGCCGAGGCGGCCGCCAAGCTCGCCGCCGAGTCGGCCAGGAGGACGACCTAGTGAACGCACAATTCCGCTCCGGATTCGCCTGCTTCGTGGGACGTCCCAACGCCGGGAAGTCCACGCTGCTGAACGCGCTCGTCGGGGCCAAGGTCGCCATCGCGTCCGGCAAACCGCAGACCACCCGCCATGCGATCCGGGGCATCGTCCACACGCCCGACGCGCAGTTGGTGATCATCGATACCCCGGGCCTGCACCGGCCCCGAACGCTGCTCGGGGAACGGCTCAACGACCTCGTCCGCGAAACCTGGACCGAGGTAGACATCGTCGGCGTCTGCCTGCCCGCCGACCAGCGCGTCGGGCCGGGCGACACCTACATCGTCAAGGAGATCGCCGAGTTGGCCAAGCGGCCGAAGCTGGTGGCGCTGGCGACGAAGTCCGACCTCGCGTCCCCGACCCGGATGCGTGAACATCTGCTCAAGATCCAGAGCTTGCAGGACGAGCTCGGCATCGAGTGGGCGCACATCGTCCCCGTCTCGGCGGTGGCAGGCGACCAGGTGGACGTCGTCCGCGATTGCCTGATCGATCTGCTGCCCGAGGGGCCGGCGTTCTACCCCGAGGGCGAGGTGACCGACGAGCCGGAGGAAACGCTGATCGCCGAACTCATCCGCGAGGCCGCGCTCGAGGGCGTCCGGGACGAGCTTCCGCACTCGATCACCGTCGTCATCGACGAGATGCGGCTGCGCGAGGGACGATCCGAGGACAAGCCCCTGCTCGACATCTTCGCCTCGATGATCGTCGAGCGGGACTCCCAGAAGGGCATCGTGATCGGGCACAAGGGTTCGCGGCTGCGCGAGGTCGGCACCGCCGCCCGCCACCAGATCGCCGCGCTGCTCGGCACGCCCGTCCACCTCGACCTGCGCGTGAAGGTCCTCAAGGATTGGCAGCGCGACCCGAAGTTCCTGAATCGCCTCGGCTTCTGACTCCTGACCGGCCCGGGACGGCAGCGCCGGCCAGCAATCCGGCTCGGCCGGCCGCCTGGTTGCGGCGGCGATAGGCTCGGCCGGTGGGTGAGGTCGAGCGGGAACACAATCGTTTCGACCTGCGCCAGTGGGCCGCCTACCTCGGACTCCGGGCGCGCCAAGGGGCTCGTCGCGTCCGGGGCGCTTGGTGGCCGGTGCTCCAAGCATCGATCGCGGCGTTCATCGCCTACTCGATCTCGCACTTCCTGCTGGGTCGCCAGATGCCGTTCTTCGCGCCCATCGCGGCCTGGATCTGCCTCGGCTTCACCCTCAACCGCGTGCCGCGAAAGGTCGCGGAGATGGGGATCGGGGCGACCCTGGGGGTCCTGATCGGCGAGGTTCTCTACCTGTGGTTCGGTGAGGGCGCCTGGCAGATCACGCTCGCTCTCGTCGTCGGCGCCCTGGTCGGTCGATTCATGGACCGTGGCGACCTGTTCACCATGCAGACCGGCGTGAACGCCGTGGTCGTGGTGGGGTTGGGCTCCTATGCCTCCGCCAGCGGGGGAGTAATGGGACGCTCGCTCGACGCGCTCGTCGGCGCGGCGGTGGCCTTCGTCTTCTCCGTCTTCCTGCCCCGCGATCTCGGACGGCGGCCGCGCCGCAACGTCCGTTCGATCCAAAACGAACTGGCGTCGTTGATGTCTGTCCTGGCCGAGGGCCTCAAGCGCGGCAGCATCGATCACGTCCGGGACGCCGACGCGCGCCTGCGTGGCGTCGAGCAGATCATGACCGACGCCCAAACGGCGGTGAACTCGGCCTCGGAGATCTCCCGGCTGAACCCGGCCATGAGGACCGAGCGGGCTCAGTTGGGCGAGCTCGCGCGGCAGTGCGAGATCCTCAACCGAACCCTCCACAGTGTGGAGGTGCTGCTGCGCCAGGCTCGCGGGCTGGTGCTGGAGGCGGGGACGAGCATTCCGGTGGCGATCCTCCTGGACGAGGGCGCGGCCGTCCTGCGCTCGCTGTCGGCGGACCTCGCCGAGTGGATCGAGCCCACCGATGCCCGCGCCGAGGCGAAGGCCCTGGCGGTGGCCTGCCTGCCGGACGAGCACCGCTACCCGGGATGGCGGGCGGGGGCAATGGTGTCGGTGATGCGGTCGGTCGCCGTCGACCTTCTTCAGATGACGGGACTCTCGCTGCGGCAGGCGCGTGAAGTCCTGCCCGAAACCGAGCCGCGCGAGGACGTCTCGTTGGGTGTGGACGCCAGCGACGGGCCCTCCGGCATCTGGGGTGTGAGCAGTGCGTGACGCGTCCGTAATCTGGGGCTACAGTGACGGCATGTGGTCCGGCACCCTCCTGCTTCTTCGCCGCAGCGAGGCCAAGTCCTAACAGATCAGGCTTCCTCGTTGCGGAGTCGACTCGCGCCTGGCAACCCACCCACTTTGTCGAGGAACCAATGACCACAACGCCCTTCGGGACGCGCCCCCAGCCGCGCCCGATGCAACAACAAAGCCCGATGCCGTTTTGGCGGTACACCGCCTTCGAGCCGGTGGACGTCCCCGACCGGACCTGGCCGACCAAGAAGATCACCGCCGCGCCGCGCTGGCTGTCCACCGATCTGCGCGACGGCAACCAGGCCCTGATCGACCCGATGACCCCGTCGCGCAAGCGACGCATGTTCGACCTGCTCGTAGCGATGGGCTACAAGGAGATCGAGGTCGGCTTCCCGTCGGCGTCCCAGACCGACTTCGACTTCGTGCGCAGCTTGATCGTCGGCGATCACATCCCCGACGACGTCACCATCAGCGTCCTCACCCAGGCGCGCGAGGATCTGATCGAGCGCACCGCGCAGTCGCTGGTCGGGGCGCGACGGGCGACGATCCACATGTACAACGCAACCGCCGAGCTGTTCCGCCGGGTCGTGTTCGGCATCGACGAGGCCCAGTGCATCGCGATGGCTACTCGCGGCACCGAACTGGTCATGAAGTACGCCGAGCAGGCGCTCGGGGATGTCGAGTTCGGCTACCAGTACAGCCCGGAGATCTTCACCCAAACCCCGACCGACTTCGCCGTCGAGGTCTGCAACAAGGTGATGGACGTCTGGCAGCCCTCGGCCGGACGCGAGATCATCCTCAACCTGCCGGCCACCGTCGAGCGATCCACGCCGAACACCTACGCCGACCAGATCGAGTACTTCGGGCGCCACGTCCGCAACCGCCCGAACGTCGCGATCTCGCTGCACCCGCACAACGACCGCGGCACTGCGGTCGCCGCCACGGAGCTCGCCTTGATGGCCGGCGCGGATCGCGTCGAGGGCTGCCTGTTCGGCCACGGCGAGCGCACCGGCAACGTCTGCCTGGTCACGCTGGGTATGAACCTGTTCAGCCAAGGGGTCGATCCGAAGATCGACTTCTCCGACATCGACGAGATCCGTCGCACCGTGGAGTACTGCACCAACCTGCCCGTCCACCCGCGCCATCCGTACGCGGGGGACCTGGTCTACACCGCCTTCTCCGGCTCCCATCAAGACGCCATCAAGAAGGGGCTGGAGGCGCTGGAGAGACAGGCCCTGAACCAGGGCTCGACGATGCACCAGATTCCGTGGGAGGCGCCGTACCTGCCGATCGACCCGCATGACGTGGGCCGTTCCTACGAGGCGGTGATCCGGGTCAACTCGCAGTCCGGCAAGGGCGGGATGGCCTACATCATGAAGACCGAGCACAAACTCGACCTGCCCCGCCGCCTGCAGATGGAGTTCTCGCGGGTGGTCCAAAAGCACACCGATTCGGCCGGCGGGGAGGTGACGCCGGAGGAGATGTGGCGCATCTTCGACGCCGAGTACCTGTCCCGGACGCAACCGCTGGAGCTGATCTCGGTCCCCAGCATCAGCAATGGCGGGGTCTACACCGTTTCGGCGCGGGTGCGTAACAAGGGTGTCGACAAGACGGTCGAGGGCGAGGGCAACGGCCCGGTCGCGGCGTTCGTCGACGCACTGTCGCTGCTCGGCTACCAAGTGCGCGTGCTGGACTACTCCGAACACGCTCTTTCCTCAGGCGGGGACGCCATGGCCGCCGCATACGTCGAGACCGAGGTTGTCGTCGACGGCGAGGAGCAGACGTTCTGGGGTGTCGGGTTCCATTCGTCCATCTCGACCGCATCCATGAAAGCCGTTGTCAGCGCGATCAACCGGGCGCTGGCTGGCTGACCACCCAAACGTGCCGGGGTCGCACCAAGACCTCGGCCGGCGGCTCGCCTCATCCGCGCGAAGCCGCGACGCCCGTCCCGATCAGAGCCCACCGGCTCGTCGGGGCGGGCGTTTTGTGCGCGGCGCACCAGCCCCGCGCACAGGAATGACATGCAACGGCTGTTTGACCCCACCCGGTCCCAAAACGGCGTTCCGCGTCGGATCCGTTGGCACCACTGCGGCCCGCCCCGCTTCGGACATGGTTCGGGAGCGCCTTCGGCGCTCAATAGGATCGTCCCCATGTCCAAGGTGCTTACGTCCCTGCCAGTCGGCGAGCGGGTCGGAATCGCGTTCTCCGGCGGCCTCGATACGTCGGTAGCGGTGGCGTGGATGCGCGAGAACGGTGCCGTCCCGTGCACCTACACCGCCGACATCGGTCAGTACGACGAGCCGGACATCGGCTCGGTGCCCGGCCGCGCCGGCGCCTACGGCGCCGAGCTTTCCCGCCTGGTCGACTGCACCGCGCCATTGGTCGAGGAAGGCCTGGTGGCGCTGTCCTGCGGCGCGTTCCACATCCGCAGCGCTGGACGCACCTACTTCAACACCACCCCGCTCGGCCGGGCGGTCACCGGCACGTTCCTGGTGCGCGCCATGCGCGACGACGACGTCTGGATCTGGGGCGACGGCTCCACCTACAAGGGCAACGACATCGAGCGGTTCTACCGCTACGGACTGCTGGCCAACCCGATGCTGCGCATCTACAAGCCCTGGCTGGACGCCGACTTCGTCAGCGAACTCGGCGGCCGCGCCGAGATGAGCGAATGGCTCGGACAACGCAGCCTGCCGTACCGAGACTCCAAGGAAAAGGCGTACAGCACCGACGCCAACATCTGGGGCGCCACCCACGAAGCCAAGGAGCTGGAGCGGTTAGAGGTCGGCATCGACATCGTCGAACCGATCATGGGTGTCGCCCACTGGGACCCGGCCGTGGTCATTGAGACCGAGGACGTCAGCGTCCGCTTCGACAAGGGACGTCCCGTTGCCATCAACGACGTCACCTTCGCCTCGGCCGTCGAACTGGTCCGGGAGGCCAATTCGATTGGCGGACGGCACGGGCTCGGCATGTCCGACCAGGTCGAGAACCGGATCATCGAGGCGAAGTCACGCGGCATCTACGAGGCGCCCGGGATGGCCCTGTTGCACATCGCCTACGAGCGGCTGGTCAACGCGATCCATAACGAGGACACCGTCGCGAACTATCACAACGAGGGCCGCAAGCTGGGCCGGCTGCTCTACGAAGGCCGCTGGCTCGACCCGCAATCGCTGATGATCCGCGAGTCGCTGCAGCGCTGGGTCGGTTCGGCGGTGACGGGTGAGGTGGTCCTTCGGTTGCGCCGCGGTGAGGACTACTCGATCGTGGCGACGTCCGGGCCGGCGCTCAGCTACCACCCGGACAAGCTGTCGATGGAGAAGGTGGGGGACGCCGCATTCGGCCCGACCGATCGGATCGGGCAACTCACCATGCGCAACCTGGACATCGCCGACAGCCGCCTGCGGCTGGAGCAGTACGCCGGCCTTGGCCTGATCGGTGGGGAGATCCGCGAGCTGGTTGGGACTCTGGAAACCCCGCCGGCGCAGGCCGTTCCTGAACTCGCGGCCCCCGCCGAGCCCGAGTCGACCGAGTTGGAGGTCGAGGCCGCCACCGACCGCTCCGCCATGGAGTCGGGCACCGACTGAGGACGCGGGCGGCTATTGTCCGGGCACCTCGTTGGGGACGGCGCCGCCGTAGCGGCGGTCGCGGCCGGCGTACATTTCGATAGCCCGCCACAGATCGCGACGGTCGAAATCGGGCCATAGCCGGTCGAGAAAGACCAGTTCGGCGTAGGCCGACTGCCACAGCAGGAAGTTGGACGTCCGCTGCTCACCCGAGGAGCGGACGAACAGGTCGACATCGGGGATATCTGGCTCGTCCAGAAAGCGGCGGAACCGTTCCTCGGTGATCCGGGAGGGGTCCAGCTCGCCCCTGCGGGCCAGTTCCGCGACCTTGCGGACGGCGTCCACGATCTCGGCTCGCCCCCCGTAGTTGACGCAGAACTGCAGCGTGAGGACGTCATTGTCTGCACTCAGCTGTTCGGCGTACTCCAGCTCGTTGATCACGCTGCGCCAAAGCCGGGGACGCCGTCCCGCCCACCTGATCCGGACGCCCATCGCGTGCAACTGGTCGCGGCGGCGGTGGATGACGTCGCGGTTGAAGCCCATCAACCAACGCACCTCGTCGGGACTGCGCCGCCAGTTCTCGGTGGAGAACGCGTAGGCGGACAGGTACTTCACGCCGACCTCGATGGCCCCTTCGATCACGTCGAACAGGGCGTCCTCGCCACGCTCGTGGCCCTTGGTGCGGGGGAGATTGCGAGCCTTCGCCCAGCGACCGTTGCCGTCCATCACGATGGCGACGTGCTTGGGGAGCAGCTTGGCCGGGATCGCCGGCGGACGCGCGCCGCTGGGGTGAGGGATCGGCGGCCGGGGCGTCATGTGCGCGAGGATATCGGCGCGACTCAGAAGTCGCAGCCGCCGACGTCGCAGCCGTCGCAGCCGCCGACGTCGCAGCCGTCTCCGGGGAGGTCGATGCCGCCGGCGGCGTCCACGAAGTGGCCGGCCGCCTCGCCCAGCCCGCCGAGTCCGTTGCCGACGGCGTCGGCGATGCCGGCGAAGTCCACGTCGAAGGTGGCGTCGGTGAGTAGGTCGGCCAGCCAGATCGCGTCCAAGGCACCGTCGAGGGCGTCGAACCAGAACAGGTCGAACCCGAGCCCGCCGTAGCCGGTGTCGGCGGCCCGCTTGGCGACCTCGCCGAACACCTTCGCCCAATGCTCGGCGACGCCGAAGACGATGGCGTAGGGGAGGTAGCGGTTGAAGATCGTCGCAGCCTCTTCGAATCGGATCTGGCCCGCCTCGGCGGTCGCCAGGTATTCCTTGAAGCCCAGCGCCTGAATGCGGACGGCCGTCCCCTCGGCGGTGCGGTGGTTTTGGGTCCGCCCGACGGGGAGCAACAGCGCCCCGGCCAGGACAAACAGGGCCGCCGGAACGACGGCCACGTGGGCGCCGGCGTGGCTGAAGCCGTACGCGAGGAAGATGCCCAACCCGACCAGGATCAGTGCCCC
>JBDHZK010000120.1:0-8477 GCA_039811865.1 Propionicicella sp.
ATTCCTGCGGGGAAGCGCAGCCCCTGCGCCAGGTCGGCCAGGGTTGCGGCCCGCAGCCGGCGTCGTTGCTCGGCTGCGTCCATCAAGCGAGGCTACGCGGGGGCCGTGGACGATGCTCCTACGCTGCGCGAATGAGGATGAGGGTGTTCGCCGACACCAGGCCGCTGCGCAACCCACACTTTCGGCGCTTGTGGACGGCCAACATCGTCACGATGATCGGGGCCCAGCTCACGGTCGTCGCCGTTCCGGCCCAGATCTACGCGCTGACGTCCTCGTCGGGCATGGTCGGTCTCACCGGGCTGTTCGGCCTGGTGCCGCTGGTCGTCTTCGGGCTTTGGGGCGGCGCCCTCGCCGATGTCTTCGACCGCCGCACGCTGCTGATGGTCACCACCGCGGGAATGATCGCCACGAGCGCGGCCTTCTGGGGGCTGGCCGCCACTCGCGTCGACAACGTGTGGGCGCTGCTCGGCGTGTTCGCTGTTCAGCAGGGGTTCTTCGCGGTGAACCAGCCAACCCGTTCGGCCGTGCTGCCCAGGATCTTGCCGGACGCCGAGCTTCCGGCCGCCAGCGCCCTCAATATGACTGTGATGCAGGCCGGGGCCATTGCCGGGCCGCTGGTTGGCGGGGCCCTGATCCCGCTCGTCGGCTTCTCCTGGCTGTACCTGATCGACACCGTGTGCCTGTTCGCGACGCTCTGGGCTGTCGTGAAGCTGCCGCCCCTGCCGATCGCGGGGGTGCGGGTCGCCACCCCCGGGCTGCGCGCGGTGGTCGACGGCCTGGCCTACCTGCGCAGGCACCCCGTGCTGCTCACCTCGTTCCTGGTCGATCTGATCGCGATGATCTTCGGCATGCCGCGGGCCCTGTTCCCAGAGATCGCACACGTCGACTTCGGCGGTCCACCCGAGGGCGGCATTGTGTTCGCGCTGCTCTTCGCGGCCATCCCGTTGGGCGCGGTCCTGGGCGGCGTCTTCTCTGGCTGGGTCTCTGCCGTGCGGCGCCAGGGGGTTGCGGTGATCGTCGCGATCTGCGTCTGGGGCGCGGGCATGGCCCTGTTCGGCCTGGCGGTGGGCCTGGCGTCCCTCTTCCCGGTCTGGATGCTGGCCGGCGCCCTGATCGGCCTGGTCGTCGGTGGTGCGGCAGACATGGCTTCGGCCGCGTTTCGCCAGTCGATGCTGCTGGCAGCCGCCGACGATGCTGTCCGAGGACGGCTGCAAGGAGTCTTCCTCGTCGTTGTCGTCGGGGGACCACGGGTCGCCGACGTGGTCCACGGCGGCGCCGCCGACCTGTGGGGAGCGCCCCTGGCCGCCGGCGTCGGCGGGTTGGCCGTGATCGTCGCGACGTTGGCGACCGCCGCCGCGCTGCCGGCATTCCTCCGCTACCGGCCCGCGGGGCGCGAGGATGACTAGAAGTCCATCGTGGCGCCCATGACCACGGTCCGCTCGCGCGGCAGGTGCAGCGTGTCGACTCGGCTGGCGGCCCGGTCCGACAGCCACAAGAACAACTGTTTGCGCCAACTCTTGATCGACTTCGACCCGGCCAGGCTGAGTCGCAGCGTCGACAAGAAGTACAGGGCCTGAGCCTCGCTGATCTCGAGTTCCTTCGTCCGGCCGATGGCAAGCGCGAGCGCCTTGGGGACGTCCTGGCTGTCGTTGAATCCGACCCGGCAGGCGATGTGGACGATGCCGTCCTCTGCCGATCCCAACTCGTTGACCGTGATTCGTTCGACGTGGCGGATGTGTGGAACGTTCTCGTTGACGATCGTGGCGATGATCACATGTTCGTGCAGCACCTGGTTGAAGGCGACGTTTTGGCGCAGGGCCAGCGGGGTCGTGGTGCCGTTGGTGTGCGGGAACACGGCCACGCCAGGCACCCGCGGCACCTTCAGACCGCGAACCTTGGTCACGAAATCCTCCAGGGGACCTTCGATGACGACCCGCCGGGTGGCCAGAATCTTCGAGCCCCAAAGCCACGTCATCATCAGCACGATCACCGAGCCAGCGATCACGAGTGGCAGCCAGCCGCCGGCGAACAGCTTGGTCAGGTTGGCGGCGAGGAAGACCAACTCCAACCCGCCGATCAAGGCGGTGACCAGCAGCAGCCGCAGCGGGCCCCAGCCCCACACGTGCTTGGCCAAGAACAAGAACAGCAACGTCGTCAGCACCAGCGTCCCGGTTACGGCGAGGCCGTAGGCGTTCGCCAGGTTCGCCGAGCTTTGGAAGATCCCGATCAGGGCCAAGACGCCCACGTACAGGATCCAGTTGACGGCGGGCACGTAGATCTGTC
The DNA here is from genome assembly GCA_039811865.1 of Propionicicella sp. Classification (GTDB taxonomy): domain Bacteria; phylum Actinomycetota; class Actinomycetes; order Propionibacteriales; family Propionibacteriaceae; genus JBDHZK01. The sequence continues at coordinate 2,284 of JBDHZK010000120.1, forward strand.
CGCCCTCGGACTTCGAGGTGTGCCGGACGAGCAGCCTGGGCAAGATGCCGAGCCGCGTAGCCTGCCGCGACACCGAGAATGCTCCCGAGATCACGGCTTGGGAGGCGATCACTGTGGCCAGGGCGGCCAAGATCACCAGGGGCAGGCGAGCCCACGCGGGAGCGAGGTGGAAGAAGGGGTTGTCGATGGTGGTCGGATCGTGCAGGATCATGGCGCCCTGGCCGAGATAGTTCAGCAGCAGTGCCGGGAACACCACGAAGAACCAAGACATCCGGATCGGCCGAGCCCCGAAGTGGCCCATGTCGGCGTACAGGGCCTCCGCGCCGGTGATCGCCAGGACGACCGCGCCCATTGCGATGAAGGCCACGAACGGATGCTCGAGGAGGAACTCGAAGGCGTAGGTGGGGGAGAGCGCCACCAGAATGTCGGGGTAGCGAATGATCTCCGGTATTCCCATCGCGGCCAGGGTCGCGAACCACAAGAGCATGACCGGTCCGAACGCACGTCCGACCACGCTCGTGCCCCAGCGTTGAATGAAGAACAAGACCGTGAGGATGACGATGGAGATCGGCAGCACCAACTCCTCGAGCGCAGGGTTGACCAGCACCAGGCCTTCCATGGCCGACATCACCGAGATGGCGGGGGTGATCACCGAGTCGCCGTAGAACAACGCGGCGCCGATGATCCCGAGCATCAGGGCGCCGCTGGCCAGGCGCGTCCGCTTGCCCAACCGCTCTCTCAGCAGGGCGACCAGGGCGAGGATACCGCCCTCGCCCTCGTTGTCGGCCCGCATGACCAGCGCCACGTACTTGATCGAGACGACGATCGTGACCGCCCAAAAGACCATCGAGATGACGCCCAGCACGTCGCCTGGGGTGGGTTGGACGGTGTTGTGCTCGATGCTGAAGACGGTTTGCATCGAATACAGCGGGCTGGTGCCGATGTCGCCGAAAACGATGCCGATGGCGGCGATCGCCAGCGACCAGAGCCCACCGTGGGCGCGGCGCGGAATCTCGGTCAGCGCGTCCGCATCCTGGATCGCGGTCTGCTGTTCGGGTTCTGCGACCCGGCGGGGCGTCCGGTGCTCGCTCCGCCCGGCCGTTGGTCTGGGCGGCTGCGCGCTGCTCATTTGCGCATCTTTGCATGCGCAGGTGGGCGCCGGGTGGGCCGGCGCCAAATGCGCCAGGGCCACTTAGCTGGAATCTGCCCAGATCCCCTTGCCCGCCACGGCCCCGACCCGATGCCTCAACCTCGGCCCGAGCCCCGGGAAGGGGCGGGCGCCCCGAAATACTGTCCGAGGCACCCCCGGGGTGGTCACCGTTCGCAGACGATCCCGTCGCCGTCGCCGTCTCGATACCAGTCGTACTCCGGATCGACTCCGCGCCGGTAAGGACCCAGACCAGCGGCGATGACTTGCTTGCACGTCTTGAATCTTGGGTCGAGTGTCGGGGACTGGGTCGGCTTGTGGCGCGGGGTGGTCCGCTTGGATGGTGGGGGACTGGGCGTGGCCTTCCTGCTCGGCGTCGGGGCCTTGCTGCTGGGCGCTGGGGGCCTGGACGACGGTACGGCCGACTTGGTGACCGCCGGGCCTTGGGTCAGCGGCGGCGCGAACGCCTCCGGGGTCCGGGGCGTGCCCAGGGCCGAGCCGAGGGCCGAGACCGCCAACAGGCCGCCCACGGCAAGTGAAGCGGTGGCGATCTTGTGCCGTCGCACCCAGCTCCGTCTGGTGGGGTGAACCGTCGGGGCGATCGAAAACGGCGGCACCGCCCGGTTCGGGTGGTGCGGTCCCGACGGCCCCGTTCGGGGAGAGGCCTCCGCTATCCAAAGTCGCCATCCCGGTGGAGGTGGTGGGAAGTGCGCCGGTGGACGCCAACCGGCGGGCGGGGTCCACCCCTGCGGCACCGGCGGCCAGTTCGGGGGCGGATTGAACCTCACCGAGTCACCTTGGCAGAAACGTCGCCCCGCTGTGTTGCGGGGTTGAAAATGCCGGCTGCCAAGCTCACCGCGTTGAGCGGCTCCGCCGGGCTCGGTGTCCGGAACCTGCGGGCTTCGGCCTCGCGTCAGCGCCGGTACTCGTCGTATCGGTAGCCGACGACACCGGCCAGCAGCCCGGCGCCGCGCGCCATCGTGCGCCGTCCGCGCGCTTGGTGCCGGGCCGAGCGAGTCAGCGTCCCCACTGCCAGTCGTCCGGCGCCACCGGCGACCCGGACGAGGCCGCGCGCGCCACTGACGATCCGGACCCGCGCGGCGGCCAGGGGGGAGTCGGCCAATGCCAGCGATACCCGCGTCCAGGAGTTGCCCATCCGGAACGCTCGGCGGAGCACCCAATCACGGGTGGCTCTCGCCGCGGGCACCATGTCATAGACGATCGCCTCGTCGCACCACACCATGCGCCCACCGCGCGCCGACAGCGTCCGCGTGAACAGGGAATCACCCCCGCCGCTGATGCCGAACTCGGGATCGAATCGCAGGCCGAGTCGACGGACGCTCGCCAAGTCCAGCAGCAGGTTGTTCGTGGCCGCCAACTCCACGCTCGTGCCGGTCGGCAGCCGGCGCCGGTTGAAGAACTCCCCGGCGGCGACCCAGGCGTCCAGCTCGCCGTCGAACGCCGAGATTACCGGGCCGACGACCGCGGCTGGGTGATCGTGGCCCTCGTAGCAGGCCAGCAGGTCGGCCAGCCAGGAATCGACCGGTCGTTCGTCGTCGTCGATGAACACCAGGATGTCGTCTTCGGCGGCCTCGTCCAGGGCGCGATTTCGGGCAGCGGAGATGCCGGGCTCCGACTCGGCCGCGTAACCGACCCGGATCGGCAGCGCCGCCGGCATCGCCCGCTCGACGAGGTCCCGGCCACTTTGGAGAGGATCGTTGTCAACGATCAGCACCCGGACCGCGAACCCGACCGGGGCCCGTCCGGCCTGGTCGACGAGCGCGGGTACGACGGCGGCCAGGTCGTCCGGACGCTTGAAGGTCAGGACAGCCAGGACGACGCGGGTCGGAGGGTTCGGCGGCTTCACGAGGCTGGAGCCTATCCGGGCCGGACCACGGACGCCGCCTGGTGGTCGCGCCTATCATCGCGGCGTGACCAACCTCGACGGTTGCGCGGTCGTGGCAGTCAACTACGGCTCGGCACCCCTGCTGCGCGCCAATCTGCGGCCGCTTTCTGACGCCCACCCCGAGCTTCGGGTCGTCGTGGTCGACAACTTCTCCACCGCTGCCGAGCGGCTGGCCGTGCGCAACCTCGCGCGCGACGCGTCCTGGGCGCTGGTCGAGCAGCGCAACGATGGCTTCGGCTCGGGCTGCAACGCCGGCGCCGCGGAGGCGTTTTCGAAGGGCGCTGCCGCCGTCGTCCTGCTCAATCCGGACGCCCGGATCGACGCCGATTCGGTGGCCGCGCTCGCCCGGGCCGCGACCGGTCCCGAGCCGGTCCTGGTCGCGCCTGTGATTCGGCGCCCCGACGGGCGGGTCTGGTTCGACGGTGCCGATCTGTACCTGGCCGACGGCGCCACGCGAGCTAGCCGCAAGCGTCCCGCCGGGGCGCGAACCTGGCCGTGGTTGACCGGAGCCTGTCTAGCCTTCACCAAGCGCACCTGGGAGTTGGTCGGCGGATTCGACGACGCCTTCTTTCTCTACTGGGAAGACCTGGATCTTTCGCGCCGGGCGGTCTTGGCGGGCGTGGGGCTCTTGGTGGACGCGGAGGCCCAGGTGATTCACGACCCCGGCGGAACGCAAGCCGACGCCGGCGGGGGCAAATCGACGGGGTACTTCTACTACAACACCCGGAACCGGCTGATCTTCGGCGCCAGGCACCTCGAGGACGCCGACTATCGCGCTTGGGTGCGGACGTCCCCTCGGTTGGCGCTGGAGATCTTGCTGCGGGTGGGCAAGCGGGCGCTGCTGCGTTCGCCGACCAGCGCTTGGGCGGCTTTGCGTGGCACGACCGCGGGCCTGCGCGAGGGGCGCCGGATCCGGCGCGCAGCCCAGCGAACTTCGGTGGCGCCCTAAGCGGCGTCCAGGCCGAGGTCGAGGCAGGCAGCGCTGTGCGTGATCCACCCCGCGGAGATCAGGTCGACGCCGGCCTCAGCGATGGCTGGGGCGGTCTCGACCGTGATCCGCCCGGACGCCTCGGTGACGAATCGTCCGCCCACCGTGGCGACGGCTTCGCGCAGGATCTCGGGACCCATGTTGTCCAACAAGACGACATCCACCGCCGCCACCAGCTCCGGGTCGGCCAACAACTGCTCGAGCTGGGCCAACGTGTCCACCTCGACTTCGATCTTCACCAAGTGCCCGGCGAAGCCGCGGGCCCGCCGGACGGCCTCGACGACGCCTCCGGCAGCAGCGATGTGGTTGTCCTTGATCAAGATCGCATCGAACAGGCCGAATCGGTGATTGACGCCCCCACCGGCCACAACGGCCGCCTTCTCCAACGCGCGCAGCCCAGGGGTCGTCTTGCGCGTGCAGCACACGCGGGTGCCGGTGTGGGCAATGGCGTCGGCGATCGTGGCGGTCGCGGTGGCCACGCCGCTGAGGTGGCCGAGGAAGTTGAGCGCCACGCGTTCGCCGGTCAGCAGAGCTCGGGTGGGCCCAGCCACGGTCGCCACCAGGTCACCAGGGCGGACTCGCGAACCGTCCGGGAGCGTGGTCCGGAAGTCCGCGCGTTCGTCCAAGAGCGCAAATGTGCGCCGCGCCGGATCCAGGCCCGCCACCACGCCCGCCTCTCGGGCGACGAACCGGAAGGACGAGGTGTGCTCGGCGGGGACGGTCGCCTGGGTCGTCAGGTCGCCCGCCAGACCGAGGTCCTCGGCCAGGGCGGACCGCACGAGGCCATCGAGATCGAACATTGAACTCCTTGTCGAGGAATGTGGGCCGCCTCAGGCGGCGACCGGCGCCGCCAATGCGTCGGTCAGCCCAACCAACTGATGTTCGGCCGCCGGCGCCTTGTCGGGGAAGTCGGTCCGGGCCTGCGCGCCGCGGCTTTCGGTGCGGCGCAGCGCCGACAGCGTAACCAGGAGCGCGATGAGCGCGGGGTCGTCCCCGGGCTGGGCGCCGAGCCGGTCGGACAGCCGGTCGGCGAGGCTGCGCAACTCCGCACCCGATCGCAGGACGCCGACATGGGCGTCCATTGTTTGGCGCAACGCGGTGTCGGGACGCCCGCTGGGGATCGGGCCGAGCGCCGGACCTGCGGCGAGACTCGTCCCGGCAGGCGCCGTGGCCAGGTCGGCCGCCGCCCATCCCCCCGCGACGACCGCCTCCAGGAGCGAGTTGCTGGCGAGGCGGTTGGCCCCATGGAGGCCGGTGCTCGCGACCTCGCCGACCGCCCACAGCCCCGGGACGCTGGTGCGCCCCCGCCCATCCACCGCGACGCCGCCCATGTGGTAGTGCGCTGCTGGGGCGACTGGGATCAGCTTCTTGGCCGGGTCAACCCCGGCAGCCAGGCAGGAGCGGGTGATGGCGGGGAAGTGCCCGGCGAACCGGTCACCCAGTGCGCCTCTGGCGTCCAGAAAGACGCCGTCGCCTCGGCTGCGCACGGCGGCGACCGCACGGGCGACCACGTCCCGGGTGACTAGGGGGTCATCCATGATCGGTTGTCCATCGGCGGTGACCAGGACGGCGCCCTCACCGCGCACCGCTTCGCTGACCAGCGGCATCGGGTCGACCCCGACGGCAAGCGCCGTCGGATGGAACTGCACCATCTCGAGGTCGCGCAAGCGTGCGCCGGCTCGCGCGGCGAGCGCCAATCCGACCCCGAAGGAACCCAGCGGGTTGGTCGTGTTCGCGAACAGCCCGCCGATTCCCCCGGTCGCCAAAACGACCCGCCCGCTGGGCAGCAGCTCGATGCGTCCACCAACGGCCACCTCGACCCCGTGGACGCTGCCGTCGACGATGTTCAGGCGCAGGAGGCGAGCGTGCTCGACGACGCGGATCGAAGCGGTCGCCCGAACCTTGGCCACGACCGCACGCAAGACCTCGGCCCCGGTGCCGTCGCCGCTGGCGTGGACGATCCGGTTGCGCGAGTGCGCGCCCTCCAACCCCAGGCGGTAGCCGCGGGCGTCGGCGTCGAAGCGGGCCCCCAAGCCGGCCAGCCACTCGATGGCCAAAGGCCCGGCCTGGGTGATGGCCTCGACGACCCCCGGGTCGCACAGGCCGTCCCCGGCGGCGAGGGTGTCCAGCGCATGCAGGTATGGGGAGTCGCC
>JBDHZK010000121.1:0-8474 GCA_039811865.1 Propionicicella sp.
CCACCGACTGTGCCCGCGCGATCGTCGCGCAACTGCTCACGCAGGGGGTGAGCGACGCCGTCCTTTGCCCCGGCTCGCGCAGCGCGCCGTTGGCGTTCGCGCTGTTCGACGCGCAGGCGGCTGGGTTGCGGCTGCACGTGCGCGTGGACGAGCGCAGCGCCGGCTTCCTCGCTTTGGGCCTGGCGAAGGGATCGGGCCGTCCGGTGCCGATCGTGACGACCTCCGGGACGGCGGCGGGGAACCTGCTGCCCGCCGTGATGGAGGCGCACCACAGCCACATCGGCCTGCTCGTCGTCAGCGCCGACCGCCCCGGCTCGCTGATCGGGACCGGAGCGAACCAGACCACCGACCAGGTGGGCATCTTCGGCCGGTTCGTCCGGGGCGGCTGGCGGGCCTCATCGCTCGACGCGCCGGCGTCTTGGGGAGCGTCGGCCGCGAGGGCGTGGCTGGCGGCGTCTGGGGAGTTTGGGGCGGCCGGCCCGGCGCACCTGAACGTCGAGTTCGCCGAGCCGCTGACCCCGCCGCCCGGGGCTTGGGACGTCCGCGTGGGGATGCCGGTGGCCGGGCCCGGGCCAACGGTGCGCCGGCCGGTGGTGCTGGAGGCCGGGGTGCGGACGGTCGTCGTCGCTGGGGACGCGCCCCCTTCGGTCGGCGCAGCCGCCGTCGCGTTTGCCGAGGCCGCCGGCGTGCCGCTGCTGGCCGAGCCGTCCTCGAACGCGCGCCGGGGGTCATGCGCCCTGGCGACCGGGCGCCTACTGCTCACCGAACTGGGTGACGGCATCGAGCGGGTCGTGGTCTTTGGGCATCCGACCTTGTCGCGTCCGGTTTCGCGGCTGTTGCGGCGCGAGGACGTCGAGGTGGTCGTGGTCGCGGACGGCATCGACTACCCGGACGCCGGTTGGCGCGCCACGCGGGTTTGCGGGGGAGTCGTCTCGTCCGATGCCGGCGACCGCTTGTGGCTGGAACGGTGGCGCGCCGCGGACGTCAAACGGCTCGCCCGCGTGGTCGAAGGGACGTCCGGGCCTGGGCCGATCACCGGCGTCGAGCTGGCCCGGACGGTGCTGGGCGCCGTCGCCGACGGGCAGGCTTTGGTGTTGGGGTCGTCCAATGCGATCCGGGACGCCGACCTTGCGCCCATCGCGGCGCACCCCCAGCCCGCGTACGCCAACCGTGGGTTGGCCGGCATCGACGGCACGGTGTCCACGGCGCTCGGCATCGCGCTCGCCACCGGCCGTGTGACCACCTTGTTATGTGGCGATCTGACCTTCCTGCACGACGCCAACGGGCTGCTGCTCGGCCCACAAGAACCGCGTCCCGACCTGCGCATCGTCGTGGCGGACGACGTCGGCGGGTCGATCTTCGCCACCCTGGAGCAGGGCGCCCCCGAACACTCGCGGGCTTTCGAGCGCGTGTTCGCGACGCCCACCACGGCGCGTCCCGCGGCCGTCGCGGCGGCCCTGGGCGTGCGGGTCACGCCAGTCACCGAGCGCGCCCACCTGGCGGCCGTGCTGGCGGCGCCCATCAGCGGCCTGGAGGTGGTCGTCGTGGCGGTGGATCGGGCGTCGAGGCGAGACCTGCTGGCGGTTAGGTGGTGATTTGGGCGGCATAAGCGCCAAAACAACACGCCTAACGGGAGGTCGAGTCGCTGCAGCTGACCAGACCCGTCCCAGGTGGGAGCGCCGAGATGCGGCCGCCCAACCGCGGTCCCCCGGGGTATGGACCGCGATCAGATCCCCGGGATGACGGGTGCGGTTACGCTCGCGGCGTGAGCAACGATCCGCGGCTGACGCCGAACCTGCAGACCATGGCCGACCTTCTGGAATCCGTAGACCAGGACAACGCCTTCCTACTCGACGCCGCCGAGCGGATGCGGGCCGCGATCGGTCGGGTCGAGTCGTTGAACCAGCTCTATTCGCAGATCTGGCTGGAGGAGCGGGACGCGGCCGTGGCGGCCTTCGGCGTGGAGCCGACCCCGCGCGTCCTGGCCGAGGACGACATCTGGGACGCCATGGGCGACCACGATCAGGCGATCAAGGAACTCCTGCAGGTTTTGGTGACCAGTTCGGTGCTGCAGCCGGACGCCGAGGCGTGCGGCTGATCCCGAGCTGTCGGACGCACCGTTTGCACCCGAACCCGCGACAGCGATAGCCGCCGACCCTGCGGTTGCTAGCGACCCGCCCCGCAGTGGCAGACGGCCTCGACGTTGTGGCCGTCGGGGTCGCGGACGAAGGCGCCGTAGTACGCCTCGTGGTACTCCGGCCAGATCCTCGGTTCATGCAGCACTTCGGCACCGGCCGCCACGGCGGCCGCGAAGAAGGCGTCCACCTGGGCGGACGAGGTGGCGGTGAAGGCGATATGCAACTCTCGGTCGGGCCCGGCCGAGGTCACGGGTCCGATCCAGAAGTCGGGCTTGTTGGTGCGGCCGTAGCCGACGTACTGACCGAAGTCCATCAGCCTGCGCGCACCCAGCGGCGCGAGCACGGCGTCGTAGAAGAGGGCGGACGCGGCGACATCGGCGCATTGCAGCCCGAGGTGGTCGATCAGGTGGTCCATGACGAAACCCTATCCGCGGGCGCAGCCCAGTTCGACGGGGTCAAGGGGCGAGGAGAGAGGCCGACGCGACTCTGGTGCGGAAGTGCTCAACCGACGGACGGCGCCACGCGCCGGAAGCGCGCGGCGACCTCGCCGTTCGTGGCGGTCTCGATGCGTTTGCGCAGTTCGTCGCTCATCGGGGGCAGGTTGTCCAGATCGAACCAGGCGACCTCGGTGGTTTCCTCGATGTCGGGACGCGGCTCGCCCGAGACCAGTCGACACTCGAAGGTGAGATCCAGGTAGCGCGACCGGTCGCCGTTTTCGTAGACGACTTCGTCGGTGACGTCGATGCCCGCCAGCCGCTGGACCTCGATCTCGACGCCGGCCTCCTCCGCCGCCTCGCGCGCGGCGGCGTCCGCCGGTTGCTCACCGGGGTCGATGATGCCGGTGATCGGTGTCCACATGCCGTTGTCGCTGCGGCGCACCAACAGCACGCGCGTTTCGTCGTGCACGACCGCCGTCGTGCCGGACAGCCACAGCGGGGACGTGCCCACGTGCTCGCGCAAAGCCAGAATGAAGTCGGGGGCAGCCACGGTCAGTCGTCTCCTTGGTCGATGCTCGGGCGCGGCGGCCAGGACGCCGGCGAGGTGGCGTTGAGTCCGCGCAGCCAGCGCCGCACCTCCCAGGTGGCGCGGACGTCGTCCTCGTTGTAGTCGAGGATGCGCGCGCGGGCGCGCTCACGGGTCTCGGCGTCGCCGGCGCCGACCGCGTCGGCGTGCCAGCGCAGCGAGTTAAGTCCGCCGGGCTCCTTGTCGCGCCAGCGAAAGCCGGACGAGGCCCGCGCGACCGCCTTCAAACCCAACCCGCGCACGCCGAAGAAGTGGCGTCTGACCAGCTCGAACAGATCCACGAACCCTTCGGATGCCCACTGCGCGGCCCAGGCGATCTCGGGATGATCCGAGGCGGCGGCCAGCCGCCGCAGGCGAATCGTCTCGTAGTCGGAGTAGTGGAAGACCTTTACAGACGCGCTCCGGCACAGCTCATGCAGCCACGCAAGCGCCTCTGCGGCCAAGGCCACCTCGGCGCCGGCGTCGAGCCGGTCGAACCGCGCGAACCCGCGGTAGCCAGAGAGGCCGTCCGGGCCGTGGAGCAAGAACCCCCAAAGATAGACCCGGTCGTCCGCCGAGGTCTCGATGTCGAGGTCGATCTCGATCTCCGCGGCAGGCAGCTCGATGGGGGCCGTCCCGATGCGCTCGAGCTCGACGCCGGCGGCCATGAGTTGGGCCCGGTGTGCGGCCAGACGCAGCCGTTCCTCGGCGCCCGGCCGGTGGGTGACCATGGGCAGGTAGCGAGGGAGCAACGGCTCCAGGTCGGTGTTCGCCAGCTCGGCGACGGTGGCGATGCCCTGGTCACGCAGCACGCGGATCTCGACTATGTCCAGCGGCGACTTGTCGATGCGCAAACTGAGGTCGTCATCGTCCAGCAGCGGGCGGCAATGCGCCCACCAAGGGCAGCGCAGGCACTCGCGGCGGACGATCGGCGCGAGCAGCGCAGGGTCGTCCGGAGAGCCCTTCTGAGCAAGGGCGTTCAGCGCCACCCGGACCAGGAAGGCGTGGTGTTGGTCGTAGCGTTCCAGCGCCGACAACGAGCCGCTGGGCAGGTCGATGCCGACGAGGTGGTGGCTGTTGAACATCGGCTCGTCGAGGTCCATCCAAACCACGGCGCGCTCGCCGTTCACGGTGGTGTCGTCGGTGCCGATCAGGCCCGCGGCGGCACCCCCGTCGGCGGCTCGGCCGGACGCCTCGAGCAGCCGCCAGTAGTGGGCCACCTGCAACAGGTCACCCGAGCGTCCCCCCATGCGAAACGCCACGTCACCGACGGGCGCGGCCCCCTCGCGGCGCGGTCTGGTCACGGGCGACAGCGGCAGTGTGCGCGCGCCGGTCGGGCGTTGTTCCAGCACGCGATGGAACTTGATCTCAAGTGGGTAGTAGCCCGGCCCACCGCCGGCGGCGTCCGGGCCGCGGACCCACAGGTCGGGGCGGCCTCGGCGGTGTCCCTCGAGGTCGACCGGGAGTGCCCCGGCGATGATCAGGTCGACTCCCGAACTCATCGCGTCCGCGCAGGCAACGACCTGCGCCGCGCGTTCCTTGTTGAGCAGCGGACGCAGGTCGGCGACCGTCCCTTCGAAGCCGCCCAGCATCTCGGCGATCACTTCGTCCTCGAACCGGCCGCCGCCGAGGAACTGGTCGGCCAGGGACTCGTCCGGCGTCCCGACCGGCAAGGTCACCCCCGGGTGGAACGCGTTCTGGGTCTTGACCGCGCAACTCCTGGCGGCGTAGGCGTCGAGGGCAAAGCTCATGCGCGCGCCCGGTGCAGCGCGACGATGCCGCCGCTGAGGTTGCGCCACGAGACGTCGCTCCAGCCCGCGGACGCGATCCGATCGGCCAACGACGGCTGATCGGGCCAGGCGCGAATCGACTCCGCCAGGTAGGCATACGCCGCCGGATTGGACGACGTCAGCCGCGCCACCGGCGGCAGCGCCCGCATCAGGTACTGCAGATACACCTTGCGGAAGGGTGCCCAGGTCGGGGTGGAGAACTCGCAGACGACCAAGCGCCCCCCGGGCTTGGTGACGCGGTGCAACTCGGCCAACGCGGCGTCGGTGTCTTGGACGTTGCGCAGACCGAACGAAATCGTGACCGCGTCGAAGGACGCGTCGGCGAACGGCAGGTGAAGCGCGTCCGCCGCGACGAAGGCGAGGTCGGGTTGGCGCTGCTTGCCGACCGCCAGCATGCCGAGGCTGAGGTCGGCGGGCACGACGGTCGCGCCGGCGTCGGCGAACGGACGGCTGGACGTCCCCGTCCCAGCCGCGAGGTCGAGGACGCGGTCATCCGGCCGGGGCGCGACCGCCGAGACGGTGGCGCGGCGCCAGGCGGCGTCCTGGCCGAGCGAGAGCAGCGAGTTCAGCAGGTCGTAGCGCGGAGCCACGTGGTCGAACATGGACGCCACATCGCCGCGCAGCTTGTCGAGGCTGGCTCTGCTGTCTACCCGGTGCACGGGGGTAAGCCTGCCACGGGCCACCGACACAACTCCGACATGCCCGGCGACCAGGGTGGATGTGCGCGGGAGCACCCTTCGCCGTGGGGGAGAATCGTCCCCATGGCTAAACGGACCCCCGTGCTGCGGGTGGCGGATCTGAAGAAGTCCTTCGGCCCAGTGACGATCGTCAACGGGTTCAGCTTGGACGTTTACGCGGGCGACGCGGTGGCCCTCACCGGACGCAACGGCGCGGGCAAGTCGACCGTACTGCGCTGCCTGGTCGGCGCGGACCGTCCCGACGAGGGGACCGTCGAGGTCAACGGCATCAAGATGAGCGAGACCAACCCCGAGATCCGGCGCGCGGTGGCGACCGTGATCGACGATCTCGACTTCTTTCCAGACCTGAGCGTGGTCGAACACCTCGACCTGCTCGCCCGCGCGCACGGCATCCCCGACGCCGACGACGCCGTGGACGAGGTGCTGAACGAGGTCCAGCTAGTGCCGCAGGCGGGCCAGTTGCCGGGGACGCTGTCGTCCGGTCAGCGACGGCGGCTCGCGCTGGCGACGGCGTTCGTCCGGCCGCGGTCGCTGCTGATCCTGGACGAGCCGGAGCAGCGCCTGGATATCGAGGGCGTTCACTGGCTGGCCGAGCGCCTTCGCGCCGAGCGCGAACGCGGGCTGGCGATCGTCATGGCCAGCCACGATCCGACGCTGGTGGACACCGTCGCCAACCGCATCGTCCGGATCGGCCCGGCGCGCGAAGTGGAGCCGGCCCAGTGAGCAAGCGCGGCCGGCGCAACCGCGCGAATGCCGGGATGCCGGAGCCTGTCGCGACCCTCCCCGACATCCCGGCGCCGACCGCACCGGGCAGCGGCGAAGCCGCCCTGCCGCCGCGCGGGCACGACGAGTTCTACTTCCTGCCCGACCGCGAGCCACAGCCGGTCAACGAAAACGAGCTGCGCCTCCTGGTCAAGAACTGGCGCCGCGGCCGCGCCACGCGCACGCTTTGGGGCGCAATCCAGGACGCCTACGTGGCCGTCCTCAGCGCGCTGGTGATCGGCGCGATGGTGGTCAACCTCGTCCTGCGGGCGCAGCACACGATCTCCACCTGCACTTCGGTCTCGTGCCTTTCGGGCCGGACGCTCGTCCCCTGGGCGGCGGTTGCCGGCGCGTTTGCCCTAGCCCTTGGCGTGAGCCGGCTGTTCGGGCCCGTCCTGGCCTCGGCCGCCGAGGGCTTTTGGCTGATGGACGCCCCGGTTAGCCGGTCGCGGCTGCTGGGCCGCCGGCTTGTGGGCGCGGTCGTCATGGCCGGCCTGGTCGGGGCCCTGCTGGGTGCGGCGGTGGCCGCGCTGACCGGTTCGGCGCCGCTGGCCATCGGCGCTTGGGCGGCCGCGCTCGGGCTCGGCAGCGCCGGAATGGTCGCTTTCGCCGCGGCCGAGCAGGGTGCCGAGCGGATGGGCGTCGTCCGGGCGCTGCAGACGCTGTTCTCGGTGGTCGGCGTGGCCGCGATGGTGCTGGTGGTATCGATCGCCGCCGGCTGGCTGCAACTGGGCTTCCCGGACGACCTGAGCCTCACGATCGCGCTGGTCGTGGCGGGCGTCGGCCTGGTCGTCCTGGTCGGCGCCGCGATCGTGGCGCGGGCTCGGTTGAACCGGATCCGGCGCGCGCGGCTGCTGAGCGGCGGTTCGTTGGTCAGCGGCATGCAGGGCGCGATGTTCGCGCTCGACCTGGGGCTGGTCCGCGACATCCTCGTCGATCGCGAGGCCGTCGAACGCGGCCATGTGAAGCCCACGAAGGGGCGCGGGCTGGGCATCCAGGCGCTGGTCTGGCGGGATGTCCAGAAGCTGCTGCGCTTCCCCAAGCCGCTGTTCGGGTTCGTGGTGAGCATGGTCGTCCCGTATGCGCTGGACGCGCTGGGAATGTCCACCATCAACCCGTTCATCTCGGGGCTGGTGCTGGTCGGCGTCCTGGTGCCGTTCCTGAGCAGCCTGCGGGTGCTGACCCGCACCGGCGGACTGGCCCGGGCGCTGCCGTTCCCGACCAGCACGATCCGGACGGCCGCGATGGCCGTGCCTGGGATTCTGGCGGCGATCTGGGGCATGGTCGCGATGCCGGCGTTCTACGGGATCGCCAGCACGGGCGCGGACCGCTCGCTGCCGGATGCCGCCATGGTCGCCCTGGTTACCGCCGTGGCGGGACTGATGGGAGCCGTGCGCTGGGTGACGGCCAAGCCCGTGGACTTCGGCACGCCGATGATGGCCACCGGCGCCGGCGCGATGCCGCCGACGCTGATCTTCAACCTGTTCCGCGGCTTCGACATGGTGGCGCTGATCACCGGACCGGTGATGCTGGGCTGGAATCCGCTCTATTCCATCGCGATCGCGGGCGTGGCCTTCGTGTTCCTGCGCGGCACCTTCAGCATGGACGAGCTCCGCGCCCAAGCCGAGGCCCAGCAAAAGGAAGCCGAAAAGGCCAAGGCTGCCATGGCGTCCAAGGAAAAGATCAAGATCGACCGCCCGAAATAGGACGCCCGGAGATCGTCCCCTGAGCTTGTCGAAGGGGCGTCCGGCGTCCAGTTGAGCCGTCGAGCGTTTGGGACTGCTTGGGCTCAGGTGCGCAGGATGGCGTCCGCTCGTTCTCGGGTTCGGTCGGTTTCGAAGTGCTCGGCTTCTTGGATCGCCCATCGTTCCCAGTGGGGGCGGTAGGCGTCGCCGTCGCGTTCGAGGCCGCGGGTCATGCGGACGTCGCGGTCGGCTTCGACCCATAGCAGAGCTGCAAGGTGTTTGGGATGGGCACCTGCTGTGACGCCTTCGACGACGAGCCAGTCCGTGGCCGGGACGGCGACGGTTTCGGCGTATTCGCCAGCGTCCCAGTCGTAGCGGCGGTATTGGCCGTCGGCTCCG
>JBDHZK010000122.1:0-8409 GCA_039811865.1 Propionicicella sp.
CAGCCCAACGTCTACGGCCTGTCGCTGGTCGACGCGCTGAACGAGTTGGTGGAAGCCCGGAAGGCTGAGGGTGATTGGTGGCGTTGGCGCGCCATCGCGAAGGAGGCGAAGAGCCTCGCCAAAAAGCTGGCGATGTGAGGCCGATTGCGTTGCCTAAGCCGCTCCCTTGATGTTGCCTAAGCCGCTGCTTTGATTGGGTGTTGGCTCACCCGGCAGCTTCCTGGAAAACCAACGCCCCAAAGCGCGCCGTCGTTACGGCGGGCGCCGCCCACCGCACCAACCCTCTCAACGGACCCGCCGCTCCCGCTCGTCCCAGGCCGCTAGTAGGCGCGCCGCGGCGTCTCCAGGATCAGGCGCGTCCATCACCGCGCGGACGACCGCGACGCCCGCGACGCCGGTCTCGGCCAGAGCGGCCACGTCGTCCTCGCGGATGTCGCCGATCGCCACGATTGGCAGCGAAGTGGCCGATACCAAGGGCAAATACCCGGAAGCACCCAAGGGCGGGCGCCCCGATTCCTTGGTCGGCGTGCGCCGGTAGGGCCCGGCGCCGAGGTAGTCGACGACGTCGGCCAAGTCTCGACTCGCCTCGACGAGGGCGAGCGTCCCCGTGGTGAGTCCGATCAGCGCGTCCGGGCCGAGCAGCCTTCGCGCCGCACGGACGGGCAAGTCGTCTTGGCCAAGGTGGACGCCGTGAACCGGAGCGCCGGCGAGCCGCGCCGCGTACGCGACATCGGCTCGATCGTCCACCAGGACGCGAGTCGCCGGGTTCGCCGAGGCCACAGCCTCCGCGACCGCCGAGGTCAACTCCAGCAACTCGGCGGCGGAAGCATCTTTCGCCCGCACCTGGACGACCCCCGCGCCGGCCCGGGCTGCCGCGGCCGCGGTGGAAATCGTGCGGCGAGTCGTGCCGGAGGTGACCAGGTACAGGCGCAAATCGATGCTCTCCATGCCAAGCGCCTCACAAAATCCCTGATCCGGCGAAGTGAGCGCCGCCAACGGACGCCAGTGCGTCCAGCAGTTCCACCCGGAAGCTGCCCGGCCCCCGCGCCCGCCCGGCCGCAACCTCGCCGGCAACTCCCAACCAGGTCGTCGCCGCCACGGCGGCGGACCACCAGTCGGTGACCGCGCAGCACGCGGCGACCAGGGCGCCCAGCGCGCAGCCGGTCCCGGTGACGCGGGTGAGCAGCGGCGTCCCGTTGGCGCAGCGCACGGTGCGTGCGCAGTCGGTGATCAAGTCCACCGCCCCCGAAACGGCGACCACCCCGCCGGTTAGCCGGGCGACCCGCCGCGCCGCTTCGGCTGCCAACTCCGGGCAATCCGACGAGTCCGGCCCGCGCCCGCCTGAGCCCAGACCGGCAAGCACCAGCACCTCCGAGGCATTGCCCCGGACGACGGCCGGGCCCTGCTCGAGCAACGCACCTGCCAGCGCGGTCCGGACCGGCGGCAACCCTACTGCCGCCGGATCCAGAACCCACGCGATCCCCGCCTGCCGCGCCGCCGCGACGGTCGGCGGGATGCCCGCCGCGCCATCCGCGCTGAGCGTGCCCAGGTTGATCAGCAGCGCCTCCGCCCGCCGGACGATCACCGGCGCCTCCTGCGCCGTTTCGGTCATCATCGGGGCCGCCCCGGCGGCCAGGAGTGCGTCCGCGACCGTGTTCATCGACACCGCCGCGGTGATGCAGTGCACGAGCGGGCGGACTTCCCGCACCCGCGCCACCACCCGCGCCACATCCACCGAAGGGGCGTCCACCTCAGCGTCGCCCAACCGATTCGGCGACCGCGTCCAGCCCGGCGTCCAACTCAACCGGGCCCAGCCTCGGACCGCTCGCCGCTCCCACGACCACCAGCGATGCCCCCAGCCCAACCAGGGCCACCATGGCTCCCACGTCGCCGAGTGCCCAGGCCAACCAGGGCAGATACGTCGGGTACAGCGCAGGCACCACGATCGACAGCGAATATGCGGTGCCATACCCGGTCGAGCGGACGGAAACCGCGAACAGCTCGGACAGATACGCCCCCATCGGACCGTAAGCGCACACGGTCAACACCTGGAGAGCCGCGGCGCCGGCCGCGATCGCCCAGACCGGTCCGGGACGCAGCACCGCCCACAGTAGGACCGGTCCGCAGATCAGCCCCACCAGGCCCGACCACACCAGGTAGCGTCTCCGTCCCAGCAGGGTCGACCAGTGTCCGGTCACCGACATCGCCAGCGCCTGCGCGACCGACGCGACCACCATCACCAATGGCACCTGACCAGCGGAGATGCCCGCGTCCAACGCGAGCCGGCCCGGCAGCGCGATCACCACCATGTTGGTCATGAACCACAGCCCGGTCATCAGCGCGAATACCCGCCACAACCGACCGGAGTGCGCGCCGACCAGGACGTCCCGCAGCCGCCCGCGAGCACCGGCCGAAACCGCCTTCGCTTTGGGCGCGTCCGCCACTCGCCGGGAGTAGTAGACAAGCATCCCCACCGAAGCCAGGCCGCCCGCCACGAACGACAACCGCCAGCCCCAAGCCGAGTAGGCCGGTAGCCCCAGCCCCCACATGAGGAAGAACGTGGCCAGCGCGATCGTCCCCTGCGCCCAGGGCGCCATGGACATGATCCGACCGGAAACCAGCCCGCGCCGCCTAGGGGACGACCATTCCATCGCCAGCGGGATCGCCGAGGTGTACTCCCCGGCCAGGAAGGCGCCGCCCACGAACCGCAGCGCGATCACCCAGACCACGGCCCAGCCTCCGATCGCCTGGTATGTCGGCACCGCGGCGATGCCGAGCGTGCAGGCGGCCGTCCCGGCGATGGCAACCCTGGTCGTCCGCGTTCGCCCGACCCGGTCGGCGATCCGGCCGAAGATCATCGCGCCGACCGGACGTCCCACCAGGGTCGCCGCGACCACGTACGCCGCGGTCGCCGCCACCACCCCCGGTCCGCCGATCGTCGGCATGGCCGGGGCGAGCGCCGTCACGGGCAGGAAGATGTTGAGCTGGTCGACGTAGTTTCCGATCACGCCGCCGCGCACGGCCGCCCGGCCGGCAGGCGGCAGCTCCGGGACGAGGCCGCGGCCGACGTCCCTGGTCAGGGTGGTCACGACCGGGCGTCGAGGTAAACGTTCGACCCCAACGAGACGAACTCGCGCGCCTTGGACGCCATGGAGTCGCGGATCTCGTGCGAGATCTTCATCGAGCAGAACTTCGGCCCGCACATCGAGCAGAAGTGCGCCGTCTTCGCCGGCTCGGCGGGCAGGGTCTCGTCGTGGTAGGCGATCGCGGTGTCGGGATCCAGCGCCAGCGCGAACTGGTCGTGCCAGCGGAACTCGAAGCGCGCCTTGCTGAGCGCGTCGTCCCAAGCGCGGGCGCCGGGATGTCCCTTCGCTACGTCGGCGGCATGCGCGGCGATCTTGTAGGTGATCACGCCGGTCTTGACGTCGTCCCGGTTGGGCAGACCGAGGTGCTCCTTGGGGGTGACGTAACACAGCATCGCGGTGCCGTGCATGGCGATCACGGCCGCGCCGATGGCCGATGTGATGTGGTCGTAGCCCGGCGCGATGTCCGTGACGAGCGGGCCGAGGGTGTAAAACGGCGCCCCGGCACACCAGTCCTGCTCCAGGCGGACGTTCTCCTCGACCAGGTGCAGCGGGACGTGTCCCGGCCCTTCCACCATCACTTGGACGTCGCATGCCCAGGCCCGCTGGGTGAGTTCGCCGAGCGTCCGCAACTCCGCGAGCTGGGCCTCGTCGTTCGCGTCCGCGGTCGCGCCGGGACGCAGTCCGTCCCCTAGTGAGAAGGCAATGTCGTAGGCGGCGAAGAGTTCGCACAGCTCGTCGAAGTGGGTGTACAGGAACGACTCGGTGTGGTGCGCCAGGCACCAGGCGGCCATGATCGAACCGCCGCGCGACACGATGCCGGTGACCCGGCCGGCCGTCAGCGGGACGTAGCGCAGCAGGACGCCGGCGTGCACCGTCATGTAGTCGACGCCCTGCTCGGCCTGCTCGATCACGGTGTCGCGGAAGACCTCCCAACTCAGGTCCTCGGCTTTGCCGTTCACCTTCTCCAGCGCCTGGTACAGCGGCACGGTGCCGATCGGCACGGGCGAGTTGCGGATGATCCGCTCCCGGGTTTGGTGAATGTCCTTGCCGGTGGACAAATCCATGACCGTGTCGGCACCCCAGCGGACGGCCCACGTCAGCTTGTCGACCTCTTCGGCGATCGAACTGGTCACCGCCGAGTTGCCGATGTTCGCGTTCACCTTGGTGAGGAACCGCTTGCCGATGATCATCGGCTCGGACTCCGGGTGGTTGATGTTCGCCGGGATGATCGCCCGCCCGGCGGCCACCTCTGCCCGGACCAGCTCGGCCGCGCACGACTCGCGCAGCGCCACGTACCGCATCTCCGGGGTGAGGACGCCGGCGCGGGCGTAGGCCAACTGGGTCACCGTCTTGCCGGGCTTGGCGGTCCGGACGAGGCGTCCGGAGTCGCAGCGCGGGGCCACCGCCTCGGTGTCGCCGCGCTCGTCGATCCAGGGCTGGCGCTGGGGCGGCAGCCCGGCCTCCGGCTCGGAGCCCGGGCCCCGCGTCCGGTAGAGCACGACGTCTTCGTTGGGCGTCCCGTCCGGGGACGGTGCCAGGCTCACGGCCGTGACGGGGACGCGCAGCCCGTCGCCCTCGACATGGGTGAGGCGGTGTTGCGGATGAATCTCGACGGCATCCATTTCGGATCTCACTTCCTTCGCCGGCATTACCCGGTCAGGTTCGGACGGTCCAGACGGCCTCAGCCTGATCTCAGCCCCTGCCAGGGCTCCCGTGGGATATGGCGATGTAATCACGGACCGAGCGCGGCGACCGGCGAGTACGTTGGGCGAGACGCGCCCCCGACCCGAGGCAGGATCGAGTCATGCGCACGCCCCCGAACGCCCTGACCATCGCCGGCAGCGACCCGTCCGGCGGTGCCGGCGTCCAGGCCGACCTGAAGACGTTCAGCGCGCTCGGCGCCTACGGCACGAGCGTGATCACCGCGCTCACGGCCCAAAACACGCTTGGGGTGCGCGGCGTCCACCAGGTGAGCGTCGAGTTCGTGGCCCTGCAACTGGACACCCTGCTCGCCGACGTCGAAGTGGACGCGGTCAAGATCGGCATGCTTGCCACCGCGGCGCTCGCGCATGAGATTGGACGCCAGTTGGGCCGTCCCGAGCTGGTTCGGGTCCCCGTCGTCCTCGACCCCGTGATGGTCGCTACCAGCGGCTCCCGGCTGCTCGATGCCGACGCCACCGACGCCGTCCGTGCACTACTGCCGCTGGTGGACGTGATCACCCCGAACCTGCCCGAGGCGGGCGTCCTGCTGGACTCGCCGCTGCCCAGCACCCCCGGCGACATGCTGGCCGCGGCGTACGCGCTGCGCGGCCTGGGCGCTCGGCGCGTCCTGCTGAAGGGCGGACACCTCGCATCGGACGCTGGCGCAGACGACCTCTGGTTGGACGACGCCGGTGCCACCTGGCTGCCGGCGCTGCGCGTCCCCACGCGCAACACGCACGGCACCGGCTGCACGCTGTCGTCCGCGCTGGCTGCCCTGCGGCCCAGGTACGACGCGTGGTTGCCGGCCGTCCGCGAGGCCAAGGCGTGGTTGACGGCCGCGATCGTGGCGGCCGATCGGCTGAAGGTCGGTGCGGGGCACGGTCCCGTCCATCACTTCCACGAGTTATCGCGCTGGGCATAACGCCCCGATTCGCCAACCCCTTGGGGATCGTGTAGTTTGTTGGGGCGGCTGGCCCCTATAGCTCAGTCGGCAGAGCGTCTCCATGGTAAGGAGAAGGTCTGCGGTTCGATTCCGCATGGGGGCTCTAGTTCGGAGTTGGCGTCACCGCACGCCTGGCCAGGCAACTGGCACTCCGGGCATGGCGGGATAGCTCAGGCGGTAGAGCAAGCGGCTCATAATCGCTGTGTCGCGGGTTCAAGTCCCGCTCCCGCTACCACGCCGAAGTACCCAGCACGACAAGAGGGGGCAACCCAACATGGCCAAGAAGCAAGCCGCGGTCCGGCCCAAGATCACTCTGGCCTGCACGGAGTGCAAGGAGCGCAACTACATCACCAAGAAGAACCGGCGTAACGACCCGGATCGCCTGCAGTTGAAGAAGTTCTGCCCCAAGTGCCACGTCCACACCCCGCACCGCGAGACCCGCTGACCTAGGTCTGCGCCACCCCTAACCAACCCCAGAGCCGCCCGCAGTTCGCGGGCGGCTCTGGGGTTTGCGGACGTCCCGGCTCGCACCCAGCAAGATGGTGTGGATCTGGTCCGGACAAGCGGTCCAAATCGACACCATCTCTAGGTCTCACGTGCCGGCGGGGCCTGCCCCGTTGGCCCCGCCCGGCACGTGCCCGGGCCCTGCCGCCGGATCGACCCGGCAGGCTCCGACTCGTCGCCAGCGGGGACGTCCCGCGCTAGCCTGAGCGCCATGCCGATGAGTGAACAGCACGTGGGGCGGAAGTATCCGCCGACCGCGCCCTACCTGGTGACCGCCGTCAAGATCGCCGAGTTCGCCACGGCGCTCGGCGACGACAACCCCGCCTATTTCGGAGACGACCCGATCGCGCCGCCGACGTTCGCCGTCGTGATCGCCTTCGACGCCTGGGACCTGCTCTTCAACGACCCCGAGTTGGACGTCGCGCTGCGCCGCGTCCTCCACGGCGACCAGCGCTTCGACTTCGTCCGCCCGCTGCGCGACGGCGACGTCGTCACCGCGACGCTCACCATCGACAAGTACCGCAGCCGCGGCGCCTCCGAATGGATCACCTTGTCGATCCTGATCGCCACCACCGACGGCGAAGAGGTCTGCACCGCGACGTCAACTCTGTTGCACAACCGTGAGGAGGCCGCGGCATGAGCGAGTTGTCCGCCGTCGAGGTCGGCACCGAGTTGCCGCCCGTCGAGGCATACCTGACCCGGACGACCCTCGTCCGTTACGCGGGCGCGTCCGGCGACTTCAACCCGATCCATCACTCCGATCACTTCGCAGCCCAGCTCGGCCTGCCGTCCGTGATCGCGCACGGCATGTTGACCATGGGGACGGCCCTGCGCGTCGTCACCAACTGGGCGGGCGATCCGGCGCGGGTGAAGAGCTACTTCGTCCGCTTCACCAAGCCTGTCACCGTTCCCGACGACGGCGTCGGCGCGCTGGTGACGTTCGCCGGCAAGGTGACCAAGGTCGAGGACGGGGTGGCCACCGTTGGTATCGAGGCGCTCTACGGCGACGTGAAGGTACTGGGCTTGGCCGTCGCGGAGGTCCGGCTTGACTGACATCCGGATGCCGGATCTGAGGGCGTTCGCCGGCCTGGACGACGATTCGGCGTCGATGTGCGTTACCGAACACAGCGTCGCGCAGCTGCCCGCGGGGGACGTCCCAACGTCGACCACACTGGCCGATCACACCACGTTGCGCGTGGGCGGTCCGTGCGATCGTCTCGTGGTCGCCCGCACAGAGGCGGAGTTGATCGACGCCGTTGGTGAGGCGGACGCGTCCGGCAGCCCGGCGCTCGTCCTTGGCGGCGGCTCGAACGTCCTCGTCAGCGACGCGGGCTACCCCGGCACTGTGGTCATCGTGGCCACCTCCGGCATCACCGCGGACGTCTCCTACTGCGGCGGCGCCAACGTCACCGTCGCCGCCGGGGAAAACTGGGACGCCTTCGTCGCCCACGCCATCGAGCAAGAGTGGCGGGGGATCGAGGCGCTGTCCGGCATCCCCGGGCTCGTGGGCGCCGTCCCGATCCAAAACGTCGGCGCCTACGGCCAAGAGGTCAGCCAGACCGTGGCGTCGGTCCGGACCTGGGACCGGGTCGAGCGCACCCAACGGACGTTCTTCGCCGCCGACTGCGGCTTCGGCTACCGCCACTCCCGGTTCAAGGACCACCCCGGCCGCTATCTGGTCTTGTCGGTCGGGTTCCAGTTCCTCCTGGGCGATCTCTCGATGCCGATCAGGTTCGGCGAGCTTGCGCGGCGCCTCGGGATCGGTGGGGGAGAGCGGGCCAAGTCTGCGGTGGTCAGGGAGAACGTGCTGGCGCTGCGCCGCGGCAAGGGCATGGTGTTGGACGCCGCCGACCACGACACCTGGAGCGCGGGCTCGTTCTTCACCAACCCGGTCCTGGACGCAGAGGCTGCCGCCCGGCTGCCCGAGGACGCGCCGCGCTTCGCCCAGCCGGACGGCAGCGTCAAGTCGTCCGCCGCCTGGCTGATCGAGCATGCGGGCTTCGGCAAGGGCTTCGGGACGCCGCCGGCCACGCTTTCCACCAAGCACACCCTCGCCCTGACGAACCGGGGCGGTGCCTGCGCCGCGGATCTGCTCGCGCTCGCCAAAGAGGTGCGCGACGGCGTCGCAACCAAGTTCGGCGTGAACCTGATTCCCGAGCCCGTGCTGGTGGGCTG
>JBDHZK010000123.1:0-8311 GCA_039811865.1 Propionicicella sp.
CAGCCCGGCGCAGGTGGCCGCGATGAGGTCGAGGACGGCCGGGTGTCCGGGTGGCGCGAGGTGTGCGACGCCGGCGTTGGCCCGGTCGGCAGCGAGCGTGTACTGGGTGAGGTCGTTCGTGCCGATGCTCACGAAGTCGACCAAGCCTGCGAAGTCGGCACAGCGGATCGCGGCGGCCGGGACCTCGATCATGATGCCCACCTCGATCGGTGGGGCTGCCGGCAGGGCGGCGCGCACGGCGTCCAGCACCGCTCGCGCCCAGACGACCTCGTCGGGGTTGGTGACCATCGGCAGCAGGATGCGCACCGGCGTCCGGGCGCCGGTTTGGCAGATCGCGCGCAACTGCTCGGCGAACAGTTCGGGGACCCGCCGCATCGTCCGCAGGCCCCGTTCTCCCAGGAAGGGGTTGGCCTCGGGTGCCTGGGGCAGGAAGGGGAGCGGCTTGTCACCGCCGGCGTCCCAGGTGCGGATGGTCAGCGGCTTGCCGCCGACCAGGTCGGCCAGATGTAGGTACAACTCGGCCTGCTGCTCCGCGGTCGGCGGGGTGGGGGACTCGGCGAACAGGATCTCGGTGCGGAGCACGCCCACGCCGTCGGCCCCGAGCTCGCCGGCCAGCCGCGCATCGTCCATGGTCGAGATGTTGACCTCGACGAGGATGCGCGCCCCATCGCGGGTCAGGGACGGCTCGTGGGCGAGTTCGAGCTCGGCGGCGGCCTCGGCCCGGCGGTGCTGCTCGCGATGGGCCAGTTCGGACAGGTAGGCCTCATCGGGTTCGACCACGAGTTCATCGGTGGTGGGATCGATGGCGACCAGCGTGCCGGCGGCGAGCTCGGCGGCCTCGCGGTGGCCGGCCAGAACGGGGATGCCGCGCGAAGTCGCAACCAGGACGCCGTGGCCGGTGGCGCCGCCCGAGGTGGTGATCACCCCGTGGATGCGGTCGGAGTCGAGCGCCTTGGCGGTGGCGGCGTCCAACTCGCCGAGGACCAGGATGCCGGTGGCGTCGGGATCGTCGGTCAGCGGCTGGTCCGCCAACGCGCGGCCGACCAGTCGCAACACGCTGCGGACGTCCTGCGCGCGTTCGCGCAAATAGGGGTCGGCCAGCGCCTCCAACTGGCCCGCGGCGCGCTCCAGCGCGTCTTTCCAGGCGCGCGGCGCGGAGGATCCGGCGGCCAGGGCGGAGTCGACCTCGTCGGCCAACTCGGGGTCGTCCAGCAGCGCCGCTTGAGCGGCGAAGATGGCGTCCCCTTCGCCCAGGGTGGCCAGGTGGCTCGCGACTCGGCGCTTCGCGGCCTCCGAGCGGGCTCGCTCGTCGTGGGGGTCGTCCGGCTGATACCCGGAAAGGTCAGGCTCGCCCCGGCGGACGATGACCGGCCCGACCGCCGTGGTGCGGCGCGGCGGAGACGCCGGTCGTCCTAGGTGGGGCGTCGTGCCGCCAGCTTGTGCACCCGAGCCCGCTTCGGACTCGGAGCCGGTCGAAGGGTCGCCTGTCTCGGAGGCGGCCGCACCGCTGCCTGGTAGCGGGTCGCCGAAGTTGGCGTCGGACAAGTCCTTCAGAACGCCCACCGCCGTCAGGGCGTCCGGGCCGCTGGCATGCGCGGTCAGAAGATGTCCGGCGCGAGCACCCAGCGCGGCCACTTGGCTCAGACTGCGCGCGTTCGCGCTGCGGCCGGTGTCCGGGTTGGTCAGGACGACTCGCGCGTCCAGACCGCGAAGGGCGGCCACCAGCGCTGCCGCCGGGCGGGCGTGCAGACCGTGCGGGACGGGTGCCGCGAACGTCCCCTCAACCGGGCCAGGCGACGAGATGGGCGTCGGGTCGACCGGCTCGGGGGACGAAGAAACCGGCTCGGGGGACGAGTCGCCGAGGTGCTCACGCTTGGCGAACAGTCCCGAGCGTGCCTCCGCGTCGACCTCGGCCAAGGTCGCGCCCGTGGCCGCGGTGACCACGGCGGCCACCAGCCCCTCGACCAGGGGCGCTGAGGTCAGCTTGACGCGAGCGGCGACGTCCGGGTCGCAGAACTCCAGCGCCATCTCGGCGGAGAGGATGGCGCTGCCCAGGTCGAGAAAGACCAGGACGCCGTCGGCGGTGTCTACTTCTTCGATGGCGGCCGACACCGCGGCGGCGTCCGTGCCGAAGGTGGCCTCGTCCAGGCCCGCGGCGACCGCGATCGCCGGGCGGGCGTCCGCAGGCACCATCTCGGCGGCCAACGCGACAGCCGCGCTGGCCAGGGCATGACTGTGCGAAACGACGACGATGCCGATCATGACCGGCTCAGCCGAGTGTCTCGGCGGCGCACTCCAGCAGCATCGTGACGCTGGTCGCACCCGGGTCGACGTGGCCGGCGCTGCGCTCGCCCAAGTAGCTCGCGCGCCCCTTGCGGGCCACCAGCGGCGTCGTCGACTCGCGACCCTGCGCCGACGCCGCGGCCGCGGCCGCGAGCCCGGTGGCGGTATCCCCGCCCCCGGCGACCGCCTCGTCATAGGCGGCCAGCGCCGGGGTGAGCGCGTCCACCATCGTCTTGTCGCCGACCACGGCCTTGCCGCGGGCGACGATGCCCTCCACGCCCGCCCTGAGGGCCGCCCCGACCTGCTCGGCCGTCGCACCGTCGTCGGTTGGCAGTGCGCCGGCGAAGCGCAGCAGGAACGTCCCGTAGAGCGGCCCGCTAGCGCCGCCGACAGTGCTGACCAGCGTCATGCCCGCCTTCTTCAGGTACGAGCCGGCGTTGGCGAAGGACGCCGCGTCGAGCGCCTTGACCGCCTTCATGCCGCGGTCCATGTTGGCGCCGTGGTCGGCGTCTCCGATGGCCGCGTCCAACTGGGTCAGGTAGCCCGCCTGGTCGTGGACGACATCGGCAAAGGCGGCCATCCAAGCGGCTGCGGCGGACGTGGAGAGCTGGCCCATTTCAGCAGCCCCAGCGCAGTCCGGGGGTGTTGACCGGGGCATCCCACAGTTTCAGCAGGTCGTCGTCGGCCTTCAGCAGGGTCACCGAGCAACCGGCCATCTCCAGTGAGGTGATGTAGTTGCCGACCAGGTTTCGGGCGATCTTGACCCCGGACGCCTCCAGCAGCTTGGCCACCTCGCCGTACATCAGGTAGAGCTCGATCAGGGGGGTGCCCCCCATGCCGTTGAGGAACGCGATCACAGGGGCGCCGCTGAAGTCGTAGTCGGCCAGGATCGGCTCGACCAGCATCTGCGCGACCTCGCTCGCGGGTGCGATCGGCAGTCGCTTTCGGCCGGGCTCGCCGTGGATGCCGATGCCGACCTCCATCTCGTCCTCGGCCAAGTCGAAGGTGGGCTTGCCCGCGGCCGGGACGGTGCAGGACGTCAGCGCCATGCCCATCGAGCGGCCCTGGCCGTTGATCTTCTTGGCCAGTTCCAGGCAGGCCGCCAGATCGCGGCGCTGTTCGGCCGCCGCGCCGACGATCTTCTCCAGCAAGACGGTGGTGCCGACACCGCGGCGTCCGGCCGTCCAAAGGCTGTCTTGAACCGCGACGTCGTCGTCGACGATCACGGACGCCACCTCGACGCCCGAATCGGCGGCGGCCATCTCGGCGGCCATCTCGAAGTTCATGACGTCGCCGGTGTAGTTCTTCACGATGTGCAGGACGCCCGCGCCACCGTCCACGGTGGTGGTGGCGGCCATCATCTGGTCGGGAACGGGCGAGGTGAAGACCTCCCCGCAACAGGCCGCGTCCAGCATCCCCATGCCGACGAAGCCACCATGCATCGGCTCGTGCCCCGAGCCGCCGCCTGAAATCAGCCCGACCTTGCCCGGAACAGGGGCGTCCGCGCGGTAGATGATCTTGAGTTCGTGGTCTACCCGGACTCGGTCGGAGTGGGCCGCCTCAACACCGAGGAGGCTTTCGCTGACGACATCAGCGGCGTCATTGATGAGTTTCTTCATGCCGCCAGTCTCGCAGGTTCCCCACGTCTGGCAAGGGGTGCCGGGAGCGGCGGGAAACAGTTGTGTGAGATCCGTGGTTGACTTCAAACCCGGATCCCACACCTGACTCAGGGGATCACTCTCCGGCGCAGGAACTGATCCCTTCGGTGGCGTACATCGGCTGCACCTTGACGCCCTTCGCGGTCACCAGGAACCACGCGAGCTTGCCGCCGAACTGCGGATCGTCGGCGGTAACCACCTCGGCGCCCAGGGACGAGCCGGTCGCGGAGGTGCGCACGTACAGCTCGGAGTTCTCGGTGGCCTGGGCGGGCTGGCCCTTCCACTTCGCCTTGAACGCCGCGGCGGAAAGGCCGGGGTGGATGCCGTCCGCCGTGGCGAAGGCGGTGTCCCACAGCATCATCTGGGTGACCACGCCGTAGCGCTGCTTGCCCTTGGTGGCCACGGCGGCACCGGACAGCCGCGCGCCGTTGGACGACCTGAAGTACCAGCCGCCCGCGCCCGGACCGCAACCGTTGGCGTCCCAGGCGACGGCGCCCGCCCTCTCGGCCGCAGCGAGACTTGCGCCGACCACCGCCGGCCCGTAGCCGAGTTCGTCCACGACGAGCGGGCGCGTGGCCGGGTTCGCCGGCGTCGAGGACGGCGTCCCGGAGGCCGGCGCGCTGCTGGCCGGCTGGGGGCTGGGTGTGTCGGGACCGCAGTTTCCGCACGTGCTCTGCGGCGAGGGTGCGGCGGTGGCGCTCGCGCCGCCGTCCGGGGACGCCGAGGTCGATGGGGACGCCTGCGCGCAGCCGCCGAGCACGAGCAGAGACACGGCCAGTGCGGCGCTTCGCCGAAGCGTTGGTGCGTTCACCGGCCCAGTCTCGCCCGGATCACCGGCCGCGACGCTCAAGACCCGCCCAGCGGATGGCTTGGGGCTTTTGCCGAGCGCGTGTCCGGGTCAGGACGGCGGACACTCACCGACACTTCGAAACTCCGGCGGACGCCTGAGGCTATTTCGGGGGACGCAGGCGGCGCAGGAAGTCCGGGTCGTCGTCCGGGGCGATCGGACGCTTCGGCGCCGGCCGTTGCGGAAGCGGGCGTCCGAACAGGAACCAGGCGCCGGCGCCCAGGGCGGGCAAACAGATGATTGCCGCTGCCCACAGCCAGCGGGGCATGTTGCGCACCCGCGACGAGTCGGCCTGGGCGACCTCGACGATCGCGTAGATCGTGAGGAGGGCCAAGACCACGATGATCACTACCCTCGGCATATCGCCAGGATAGGTCCGCCCCGGACCGGCCAACACCCCCCAGGGGGTCGGTTCCCCGGGCCTCGCTAGGGTGTTCGCCGTGCAACTGGTCACCGCGAGCGGGGCGGACGTGTGGCGTCTGCTGCCCGGCGCTATGGCTGGGCGTTTCGTCCTGGCGCCGCTGCCGGACGACCCCGAGGCCGCGGCCCGGACGGTCGCGATGCTGCGTTTGGACGAGCCGGTGCTCGAGCCGGGCGCGGCGGTGATCGTGGCCAGTTCGGGGAGCACGGGCGAGCCGAAGGGGGTGGTCCTGGCCGCGGCGGCGCTGCGGGCGTCCGCGGTCGCGACGCACGAACGGTTGGGGGGCCCGGGCAACTGGACGTGCG
This sequence comes from Propionicicella sp., assembly GCA_039811865.1. GTDB lineage: Bacteria > Actinomycetota > Actinomycetes > Propionibacteriales > Propionibacteriaceae > JBDHZK01. Next base: position 5,515 of record JBDHZK010000123.1, read on the forward strand.
CGCTGCCCGTCCACCACGTCGCCGGGCTGATGACGCTCGTCCGGAGCCTGATCGCCGACCAGCAGCCTCGCTTCTGCGCGCCCGATCTCGCCGACCTGGCGCCCGTCTCCGGCGTGGCTAGCCCCCTGAGCCGGTCGGGTCCGGGTGCCGATCGTGACTACATCTCCCTGGTCGGCACCCAACTCGCTCGCGCCCTGGGGAATCCGGAAGCCACTGCGAAGCTGGCGGGCTTCGACGCCGTGCTGGTCGGCGGGGGGCCCGTCCCGAGCGAGTTGTTGGGGCGCGCCCAGGAGGCCGGCGTCCGCGTCGTCACCAGCTACGGCATGAGCGAAACCTGCGGCGGCTGCGTGTACGACGGGACGGCGCTTCGGGGCGTGGGGGTGCGCATCGAAGCGGGCCGGGTCGTCCTCTCGGGGCCGATGCTCTTCGCCGGCTACCGCCTCCGTCCCGACCTGACGGCGCAGGCCCTGCTGGACGGCGAACTGTTCACCGCCGACCGAGGCGAACTCGTTGCCGGACGACTGCGCGTCCTCGGACGCCTGGACGACGTGGTGATCAGCGGCGGCGTCAACGTGGATCTGGCGGCGGTCCAGCGCCGATTGGACGCCTTGGGCGGGGGAGCCGTGGCGGTATTCGGCGTCCCCGACGCCGAGTGGGGGACGCGCGTCGTCGCGCTCACCGAGGGCGACTGGGACGCCAGCGCGCTGCGCGCGGCGTTGGTCGGACACTTCGAGCCGGCTGCCTTGCCGAAAGAGGTCCGGCGCGTCCGAGTGCTACCGCGCACGGCGACCGGCAAGATCGACCGTCGGGCGCTGGCCGCGTCCTGGCGGGAGGTTGATCGATGGCGAGCGTGACCCAGTGGGTCGAGGGGGCCCGGCCCCGGACGCTGCCGGCCGCGCTCGCGCCCGTGCTCGCCGGCTCCGGCGCGGCCTGGTTCGCCGACTCCTTCAAGCCAGGTCACGCGCTGCTCGCGCTGCTCGTCGCGCTGGCCCTGCAGGTCGGGGTGAACTACGCCAACGACTACTCCGACGGCATCCGGGGCACAGATGCGGAGCGGGTCGGCCCAATGCGGCTGGTCGGCTCCGGGGTGGCCAAACCGGCCCAGGTGAAGTGGGCCGCGTTCGGCTGCTTCGGGCTCGCCGCGCTGGCTGGGATCGGACTGGTGTTCCTCACCGGGTTTTGGTGGCTGCTGCTGGTCGGCGCGGCCAGCATCGCCGCGGCCTGGTTCTACACCGGCGGCAGCCGTCCGTACGGATACGCCGGCCTCGGTGAGGTCTTCGTCTTCATCTTCTTCGGCCTCGTGGCGGTCTGCGGCACGACGCTCGTCCAGGTCGGGGCGATCACTTGGGCCAGTGTGTTCGCGGCGTTCGCGATCGGGGTCCTAGCCTGCGCGATCCTCGTCGCCAACAACCTGCGCGACCTCGACGGCGACGCCGCCAGCGGCAAGCGAACGCTGGCCACGCGCCTCTCCGACGCCGGCACCCGCGCCCTCTTCCTGCTGCTCGCCGTGGCCGCCGGGACGTCCGTGGCCGCCTGCGCGGTGGCGAGCACGCCGTGGGCACTATTGGGGTTGGCGGGACTGATTCCCCTGGTCAACCCGGTGCGCACCGTACTTTCGGGGGCGCGTGGCGCCGACCTGATCGCCGTGTTGAAGGCCACCGGGCTGAGCGAGCTGGCCGTTGCGGCGGGGCTGGCCGTGGGCTTCGTGGTGGGCGGGATCTGACGGGCCGGGCCGCCCGGGCTCAACTGCCCTGCCCAGGATCGGCCCGATGAAGCTGGACCGCCACGGAGTTGCCAGGGGCGAGCGGGGACGTCCCCTAAAGTGAGCGCATGAGCGACCGGTCCCGGGTGTACGAGATCGGGTTGCGCACTCGGTTTCGCGGCATCATGAGCCGGCAGGGCATGCTGTTTCGCGGTCCGGCGGGCTGGGCTGAGTGGAGCCCCTTCCTCGACTACGGACCGGACGAGACTTCCGCATGGTGGGACTGCGCAGTCGAGTGCGCCACCCGAGAGTTTCCGGCTCCGGTGCGCCATGCCGTTCCCGTGAACTCGATCATCCCGGCACTCGCCCCCGCCGCGGCTTTCCAGATCGCGCAAGCGGCCGGCTGCGGCACCGCGAAGGTCAAGGTCGCCGAGCCCGGGCAGACGATCGAGGACGATCTCGCCCGGGTCGAGGCCGTCCGGGCGGCCCTTGGGCCCAACGGCCGCATCCGCGTGGACGCCAACGGGGCCTGGGGTGTCGACCAGGCCGAGCATCACCTGAAGCTCCTGGCGCGCTTTGGCCTGGAGTACGCCGAGCAGCCCTGCGCCCACGTCGAAGAGCTGGCTGAGTTGCGGCTGCGCTTGGCCCGGGCGGGCGTCCCGGTGCTGATCGCGGCCGACGAGTCGATTCGCCGCAGCGGCGACCCCGAGCGGGTCGCCAGGCTCCGGGCCGCGGATGTGGCGGTGCTGAAGGTGCAGCCGCTCGGTGGCGTCCGGCGCTGCCTCGATCTGGCCGAGCGCCTGGCGATGCCGGTGGTCGTCTCGTCGGCGCTGGAGACGTCCGTCGGGATCCGGGCCGGCCTGGCGCTGGCCGCCGCCCTGCCCGAATTGCCGTTCGCCTGCGGCCTGAACACGGTGTCGCTGCTGACCGGTGACGTCGTCGCCGATCCGCTGGTGGCGGTGAACGGGCTGATGCAGGTTCGAGACGTCCAGGTCGAGCCGGCGCTGCTCGACCGCTGGCAGGCGCCTGCACCGGTGGTGGATTTTTGGCAGCGGCGCCGGCTCGGGCCACCGGCGCGGCTGAGCCCGGCGTGAG
>JBDHZK010000124.1:0-8234 GCA_039811865.1 Propionicicella sp.
CCCAGCTCGATCAGGCGATGGACGCCCTGCGCTGTCCGCCGGGAGACGTCCCGGTGAACATCCTCTCCGGTGGGGAGCGGCGCCGGGTGGCGCTGTGCAAGCTGTTGCTGCAGCAGCCCGACCTCCTGCTGTTGGACGAGCCCACCAACCACCTGGACGCCGAAAGCGTCAACTGGCTCGAAGGGCACCTGAAGAGCTACGCCGGGGCCGTCTTGGCCGTCACCCACGACCGCTACTTCTTGGACAACGTCGCCGAGTGGATCTGCGAGGTCGACCGCGGCCGGCTGCACCCCTATGAGGGCAACTACTCGACCTACCTCGACACCAAGAAGGCTCGCCTGCAGGTCGAGGGCAAGAAGGACGCCAAGCGCGCGAAGATCCTCGAGCGCGAGTTGGAGTGGGTGCGCGCCAACCCCAAGGCGCGGCAGGCCAAGAACCGGGCGCGGCTGGCGCGCTATGAGGAGTTGGCTGCCGAGGCCGAGCGCAACCGCAAGCTCGACTTCGAGGAGATCAACATCCCGCCGGGTCCGCGTCTGGGCAGCATCGTCTTGGAGGCCAACAAGCTGACCAAGGGCTTCGGCGATCGCGTCCTGATCGACGGCTTGAGCTTCACGCTTCCGCGCGCCGGCATCGTCGGCGTGATCGGGCCGAACGGGGTCGGCAAGACCACCTTGTTCAAGATGCTGATCGGCGAGGAGCGACCGGACGCCGGTGCGCTCAAGGTCGGCGAGACCGTCCGCTACTCCTACGTCGACCAGGGCCGTTCCGGGATCGAACCCACCCGAAATGTCTGGGAGGTCGTCTCCGACGGACTCGATCACATCAAGGTGGCCAGCTTCGAGATGCCTTCGCGGGCCTACGTGGCCTCGTTCGGGTTCAAGGGGCCGGACCAGCAAAAGGCCGCCGGCGTCCTCTCCGGCGGAGAGCGCAACCGGCTGAACCTGGCGCTGACGCTGAAGATGGGCGGCAACGTCCTGCTGTTGGACGAGCCGACCAACGACCTCGACGTCGAGACCCTCCAGTCGCTGGAGGACGCCCTGCTCGAGTTCCCCGGCTGTGCCGTGGTCATCTCCCACGACCGCTGGTTCCTCGATCGGGTGGCGACGCACATTCTCGCCTGGGAGGGCGACGCGGACGACGAGTCCAAGTGGAACTGGTTCGAGGGCAACTTCGCCGACTACGAGGAGAACAAGATCGCGCGGCTGGGCGCCGACGCCGCCCGTCCGCATCGGACGACGCACCGCCGCTTGACCCGCGGCTAGGCCGCGGGGCCGGGTCGCGCCTTTCGCTGGGGCCGAAGGTGCGACCCCGGTTTCGTCGAGCCCTTGGTGCGACCCGGGGCTGGAAAGATCAGCGGGACGCCGGCGGGGCGGGCATCTTCGGGAAGGGCCGGTGCGCGCGGAGATCGCGGCCGAACCAGGCCGGCGCTATTCCCGCGTGGGTGCGGTGACCCAGCCGGGGGAGCCCCCGGCAGCTTCGAGGACGGCCGTCATGGCGCGTCCGAGGGCCTCGTAATCGTCGGGGTCGACCGCGTCTACGAGCGCCTCTCGGACGGACGCGACGTGGACCGGTGCGGCCCGCTCCAGTAGCTCCATTCCGACTTTGGTGAGTTCGGCGATCACGCCGCGACCGTCGGAAGGGCAACTGGCGCGGCGCAGGATGTCCTTGCGTTCCATCCTGGAAACGGTGTGGGTCAGGCGCGATCGTGACTGCCGCACCCGATCGGCCAACTCCGACATGCGCAGCGCGCGGCCGGGAGCCTCGGACAGATGAACGAGGATCTCGTACTCGCCCAGGTCCAGGTCGAACCGACGCAGCCGGTGGTCGAGGTTCTCGTTGATCCGCGCCGTCGCGGCGAGGTAGGCACGCCAAATGTGCTGCTGCCGCGGGGTCAGCCAATCGGTCGCCTGGGGTTCGGACTGGGCGCCCCGGGGGCCACGATGCGAATCGTGGGGCGATGCAGTCATCAACCTAGACTAACAGCCACTCGATCGGCGCCATCAGGCGGCTGCGGTGAAGGTGAGGGGCAGGTGCCGGGTACCAGGCGGGTGGCACCGGATCCATGCGCTGCATCCGGGACGCTCGCCGGACGACGGCGGGGGGACGCGTGCCCTCCCGCCCAACGGCTTTTTCCCCTTAGAATGCGCGGAACTGGGCTAGCTCAAGGGAGTGCTAAGTGGACACCGCGGCTGAAATCTTGGCGGTCTGCCCGCCGTCGTTGGGGGCCGCGTTGGCGGACCGGGCCGGCTTGACCCCAGACCGGGAGGCGTTCCGGTTCCGGGACGACTTGAACCAGTGGGTCAGCCTCACCTGGGCGCAGTTGCAGTCGGACGTCCACGAGCTCGCCGCCGGCCTGCTGGCGCTCGGTCTTGCGCCGGAGGAGCGGGTCGCGGTGGCGTCCTCGACCCGGATCGAGTGGGTGCTGGCCGACTTCTCGATCGCCTGCGCCGGTGGCGCCACGACGTCCATCTACCCCAACACCACGGCCGAAGACTTCTGCTTCATCCTGCGCGACTCCGGGTCGTCCTACCTGATCGCGGAGAACGCCGAGCAGTTGGCCAAGGCGGACGCCGACCCCGAGGTCGGCGCACAGTTGCGCCACGTCGTCCTACTTGAGGGAGCCGGTGACGGCGAGCGGGTGCTGAGCTGGTCGCAGTTGCGGGAGTTGGGCAGGAAACGCCTGGCCGAACAGCCCGAGTGCGTCAAGGCGGCGATCGCCGGCACCAACCACGACTCACTCGCCACGCTGATCTACACCTCGGGGACGACCGGCGCCCCCAAGGGGGTCGAGCTGCTGCACAGCTGTTGGCTTTATCAGGCCGAGTCGATCGACCGCATGGGGATCATCGACGAGTCGCACCTGCAATACCTGTGGTTGCCGCTGTCGCATGTCTTCGGGAAGTGTTTGCTGTCGATCCAGTTGGCCATCGGGTTCGCGACGGCGGTGGACGGCCGCCTCGACCAGATCCTGCCCGGGCTCGGTGAGACGAAGCCGACCCTGATGTGCGGGGCGCCGCGGATCTTCGAGAAGGTCCGCGCGGCCGTCCTCACCTCGACCCCGACGACCGGAGTCAAGGGCCGGATCGCCCGCTGGGCGTTCGCGGTGGGACGCGCGAGTCGTCCCTATCGGCTGGCCGGGAAGAAACTGCCGCCCGCGATGAACCTGGCCTACACCGTCGCCGACCGGCTCGTCTTCAGCAAGCTGAAGGAACGCATGGGTGGCCGGATCGAGTTCTTCGTGTCGGGCGCGGCCAAGCTGAACGCCCAGGTGCAGGCCTGGTACTACTCCGCAGGTCTGATCCTCGTCGAGGGATACGGAGCGACCGAGACATCGGCGGTTTCGTTCGTGAACCACCCGACCGAGCCCCGATTCGGCACGGTCGGCACCGTTATCCCAGGGACCCAGGCACGGATCGCGGAGGACGGCGAGGTGCTGTTGAAGGGTCCCGGGGTGATGCGTGGGTATCACAACGACCCGGAGAAGACCGCGGAAGTGCTGATCGACGGGTGGTACCACACCGGCGACATCGGTGAGATCGACGGCGACGGCTATCTGCGGATCACCGACCGCAAGCGGGACCTGCTCAAGACTTCGGGCGGCAAGTACGTGGCGCCGCAGAAGGTGGAGAGCGCCCTGGTGGCGAATATCCCGATCATCTCCCAAGCCGTCGCGCTCGGCAACGACCGCAAGTACATCGTCGCCCTGCTGACCCTCGACCCCGACAACCTGAGCCGCTGGGCCAAGAACAACGGCCTGGCCGATGTGGAGTACGGGGAGCTGACTCAGCACCCGAAGGTCCGCGACTACGTGGATCAGTTGCTACCCCGCGCGAACTCGCGGCTCGAACGTTGGGAGACGGTGAAGCGGTATGCGATTCTCGACCATGAGCTGACCGTGGACGAGGGTGGCGTCACGCCGAACATGAAGGTGCGGCGAAACGTCGTGGGCAAGCGCTACGCCCAGGCCATCGACTCGCTGTACGACGCTGAACCCGCGGATCCCACCGAGTGAGCGATACCTACTACTTTCAGGTCCGCTGGGGCGACCTGGACGCCCAAGGACACGTCAACAATGGCGTCGGCGTGGACTACCTGCAGGAGGCACGCGTCCGCTTCTTCCGTAACGGTCCCTGCGCCCAGATGCTCGCCACAGGGGTGGTCGTGGTGGGCCACCAGGTGGAATACGCGGCGCCGATCGAGTTCAGCGCCACCGGAGTCGAGGTGGAGCTATTCGTGGACCGCGTGGGGGGCGCCAAGCTGCGCCTCGGCTACGAGGTGCGCCAAAACGGCCGAACCGCGCTGCGCGCCCGGACGACCCTGTGCCCGTTCGACTTCACCGCGGGGCTGCCGCGGCGGTTCACCCCCGACGAGCGGGCCTATCTGCGAGATCTGGTCGAGCCGCTGGAACCCTTGCGTGACTTGGGCCAGCCGGTCGTCGGCGAGCACGCCCACGTCCACGAGTTCTGGCCGCGCTGGTCGGATCAGGACATCTACCGGCACGTCAACAACGTGCGCTATTACGACCTGTTCCAAGAGGCTCGGATCCACGCCACCACGGACGCCGACCCGAGCGCCGCGCGGACGACCGCGGGTTCGTCCGCGCAGTACCTGTGGCTCGTGGCCCGCCAGGACGTCGACTACCTCGCCCAGCTCGACTACCGCGAAACCCCTTATCAGGTGCGTACCGGCGTCGCCAAGATCGGCCGCACGTCCTTGACCCTGGTAGCGGAGTTGGCCGACTTCGACGAAGGGCAGGTGTTTGCCCGGGCCCGGTCGGTGCTGGTCTGCGCCGGGCCGGACGGACGTCCCACACCGCTACCGGCAAACGTCGCGGACTCTGTTTCGCGCTGGCTCGTCGACGGGTGATCGCGAGCTTGCGCGAGTCAGCGCTGACCGGCCGCCCTAGCCGGGCAGCAGGGAGATCTTCTGCCAGATCTTGCCGGACATGCCGGTGGTCATGGTCTCGATGGTGCTGACGGTTTCGAGGACGATCCCGTCTTGCGACTCCTCCGCGCAGAGGGCGGCCACTTTCCCGATCAGGCTGAGCAGTTCGGAGCAGTAGTCGAGGTAATGCTCCAGACGATCTCGATCCAGGCCGGGGTCGATCGAGTTGGCCGTGGTGACGAAGTCTGGGCGCAATCGCTCCGGGTCCTTGGTCAACTGGTGCATGTCCACCACGTGCGCCAGCGAGCGCAGACGGTGCAAAGTGGCCAGGAGGTGGCGCCGATGCACTCGTTCGGGCAGCGCCCACAAGAAGAACAGGGCAATCCCGGCGAATACCAGATCGTTGATGGTCGCCTCGATCAGCGGCACCCAGTCGATGCCCAGCCGTGGGCCGCGGCTGGGCGCGTCCGCGAGCGCGAAAGCGCCGATCGCGGCCGTCGCGGCGATGATGGCGGCGGAGACCGCCCAGGCGAGCCAGCGGACGATGCGGCTCTGCCGTTGCCACGACTCGCGCCGGTCGCGCACCTCACCGGCAATGACGCTCAGCTCGGTGGCCACCCGCACCAGCCCGCGCGTCGGGAAGCGCGCCACGATCCGGCCGTGCAGCCGCTCCACGGTGGCGTGCACCAGATCCGGCTCCAGCCGGTCCACCTTCGCGGCCACTCATCCCCCCTCGATCGAGGGCTTGAGCCTATCGAGGCGCGGTCTGGCTAGACCCCTAGCCAGGCCGTCGCGTCGCCCGGCAGGGCGTCCTCCTCCAGGGCCAGGGAGGTCAGCAGCACCACACCTGCGGGCAGCTCGTAGGGTTGCGTGCCGAAGTTCACCACGCACATGAAGCCGGGTTCGCGGCGGAAGCAGAGGATGTCGTTCCGCCCGGTATCCACCCAGGTCAGGTGCCCCGCGCCCAGGGCCGGGTTGGCCTTGCGTTCGGCCAACGCCGCCCGATACAGGTGCAGGAACGACCCGGGGTCGGCCTCCTGCCGGTCACGGCTCAACTCGGCCCAGGACGCCGGTTGCGGGAGCCAAGGCGTCCCGGCGGGGCCGAAGCCCAAGGACGGGCCCGCAGCCGTCCATGGGATCGGGACCCGGCAGCCGTCCCGGCCGCGGTTGGCGCCGCCGGTGCGGAAGAACGTCGGGTCCTGCAGCACCGCGTCGGGAAGGTCCTCCACCTCCTCCAGGCCGAGCTCCTCGCCCTGGTAGATGTACGCCCCGCCGGGGAGGGCGAGTTCCAAGAGGACGGCCGCCCGGGCGCGGCGTCGTCCCAGGACGAGGTCGGTGGGCAGGGACTGCATCATCTGCTGCACGTTGCCCCAGGACTCGCCGAGCGGGCCCTGCTCGTCGTAGGGCTGACCGGTCAGCGGCTTGCCGTAGCGGGAGGCAACGCGGATGACGTCGTGGTTGCCCAGCACCCAAGTGGCCGGGGCGCCGACGGCCTCATGGGCGGCGAGCGTCGCGGTGATGGTGTTGCGTTGCGACACCGCGTTCCACTCGCAGGTCAGGGCATCGAAGTTGAACGTCGTGTGCAGTTGTCCAGGACCGACGTATTTGGCGAGCCGAGGAGCGGGGCCGAGGTAGGCCTCCGAGACGAAGATGCGCGCGCCCGCTGGCGAGTCGGCGTATTCGTCGGCGACGCGACGCCAACGGGCGTGGATGTCCATCAGCTCGGGCTGATCCCACAGCGGGTGCCCGACGAACTTGTCGATGGTCCCGTAGCCGCTGTGCGGATCGACGGGGACGTCCGCCATCAACGGGTCGATGGCCAGGGAGTCGGCCACATCGACCCGAAAGCCGTCGACGCCCCGGTCGAACCAGAAGCGCAGCACCGCGTCGAACTCCTGCGCGACCTCGGGATTGGTCCAGTCCCAGTCGGGCTGTTCGCTGGCGAACATGTGCAAGAACCACTGCTCCGGGCCGTCCGGGCCCACCACCCGATCCCACGCCGGACCACCGAACAGCGACCCCCAGTTGGTCGGGGCCTCGTCGCCGAGGTCACCGCGGCCGTCCCGAAACACGTAGCGGCCACGCTCGGGCGATCCCGGACCGGCCGCCAGCGCCGCGCGGAACCAGGCGTGCTGGTCGCTGGAGTGGTTGGGCACCAGATCGATGATGACGCGAAGGCCGAGGTCGTGAGCTTTGGCGATGAACTCGTCCGCGTCGGCCAACGTGCCGAAGTCGGGGTGAATGCCGCGGTAATCGGATACGTCGTAGCCGCCGTCGGCCAGCGGGGACGGGTACCAAGGGCTTACCCAGACCGCGTCCACCCCCAGCCGCGCCACCTCGGGTAGCCGCTCGATCATGCCCCGGACATCGCCGGTGCCGTCGCCGTCCGCGTCGGCGAACGAGCGCGGATAGATCTGGTAAACCACGGCGCTGCGCCACCAGTCGTTGGCCATGTCGGTGCCTCTCCCTCGAGTCCAGGCCAACATTAGGGCTGGTCCGCGCGCAAAGTTGGGCCAACCCCGCGTTGTCGGGCGCGGACGCTGCGGGCATGACATCGCCCCCGGGGGACGGGCCCGGGGGCGACGGCGACGGGTGCGATCAGTGCGTGTCGGCGGCTTCGATCTCGCTGTGGTCGCCCGACCAAAGGGTGTGGAACGTACCCTCGGTGTCGATTCGACGATACGTATGGGCGCCAAAGAAGTCCCGCAGACCTTGGGTGAGGGCGGCGTTGAGCCGTGGCGCCCTCACTTGGTCGTAGTGGGCCAGGGCCGCGCAGAAGCCGGGAGCCGGGACGCCGGACAGCGCCGCCGTCGAGACGACCCTTCGCCAGCCGTCCTGACAGGTCGCCAGTTCGGCCTTGATCGACGGGGCCTCCAGCAGGGTAACCAGGTTGTTGGCGGCGTACTCGCCGGCGATGCGATCCAGCAGCTTGGCGCGGATGATGCACCCGGCCCGCCAGATCTTGGCGACCTGCGCGACGTCGATTTGCCAGCCGTACTCCTTGGCGGCGGTGCGGATCTGGTCCAGGCCCTGGGCGTAGGCGATCACCTTGGACGCCCACAGCGCTTGGCGAATGTCCTCGACGAACCCACCCCGGTCGCTTACCGCGACGGTCCCGTCGGGGCCGGCGAGCGCGGCTTGAGCCGCCGCGCGCAGCTCGGGATGGGACGAAACCGCCCGCGCGAAGACCGATTCCGCGATCGTGTTCACCGGCACGCCGAGGTTGAGCGCGGTCTGGACCGTCCACGTCCCGGTGCCCTTCATGCCGGCGGCATCGGCGATGACGTCCACGAGCGGCTGGCCGGTCTTCGCGTCCACCTGCGACAACACCTCGGCGGTGATCTCGATCA
>JBDHZK010000125.1:0-8016 GCA_039811865.1 Propionicicella sp.
GTCGGTAGGCCCGGCCGTCGACAAGGTGTGAATCCGCCCGGCTTAAGCGGACCAAATCAACAGCTAAGGGCTGGCGACCCTCCGCAGCAGCGCCAAGAACGCCCCCGGTTCCTCGCCGAACGGCTTGTGGCCGCTGTTCGCGAAGTCGGTCCACACCTTACGCGGCGCCTTGAGCGCGTCGAACCAGGGCCGGACGAACATCGCGCGGCCGGGAGCCTCGTGCACTCCGTTCGCAATGTAGACCGGCACCTTCAGTTCGGGGACGTCCCGGCGGAAGTCGATACCCTGCACCTGCGGGTATAAAACGGAGAAGGTCTCGATCAGATTCTGCACGTATCGCAGCTTCGCGACCGCGTCGAGTTCGGGCTTGTCGAGCACATTCGCCAGCGGGTTGACGGCCGCAGAGATGGCCGGGTCGCGGTCCCACGGATTCCAGTCGCCCTCGTGAGCGAAAAGTTCCTCGTAGGGGTACATGGATGCGTACGGGGGTGGTCCCTGTGCGGTGAGGCGCTCCGCGACCTCCGGGCGTCCGTGGGAGCGCGCCCCCATGCGATCGTCGTCTCGTAAAAGACCTTGTCGGTGCCCAGTAGGGAGATCATTTGGCCGGTGCCGACGTAGGCTGAGACCAGGTCAGGACGGCGTTGTATCAGGATGACGCCGAGGATCGTTCCCCAGGAGTTGCCGACCAGGATCGGGCGCTTCCCGAAACGTCTGTTGACGTATTAGAGGGCCGCGAGCGCGTCGTCGACGACGCGCCCCATGGTCAGGCGTCCGTCGGCTGGGGAGCAGCGTCCGTTCGCACCGGCACCGGTTTGATCCCAGACGACCACGGTGAAGTTGCGCTCGATCTGCGTCCACTGGTTGCGGATCGTGCCGATCTCCGTCCCGCCTGGTCCGCCGGAGAGAAAGAAGATAACGGGGTTCGATGCGGACGCGCCGCGAATCACCATCCTCTGACCGCATCCGCCGATCCGGACGCTCACCTCCTCGGCGATCCCGCCGACGATCGAAGGCGTGGACGCGGGCAACAGCGTCCCCCACGACGTCACGGCCATCAGCACCGCGAGCACCCCAGCTGGTCGAGACACGCGCCACGCCGAGGCCGTCCCCGCGCCCGCGTCCGCGCGCTCTTGTCGCCGTTTCCGGCCACGGCATGTGAACAGCGCCAGGCCCAACGTCAGGGGCAGCAGCCCCAAGAGCAGATCGACGCCCCGGCCGAAGAGGAGAGTTGCGAGCGAATACTGCGAGCCGGTGAACAGGCCGCGAACCTGTTCGAGGCTGAGTCCCATGCCCATCGCCGAACGAGTCACTTCGCAAGTGAACGCCGCCGCCAACGGCAGGTACCACCTGCTACCCCGCGCGAGCCGTCCCGCAAGCGAGCCGACGGCCAACCCGCCCAAGACGGATGCCACCGCCCCGGGCCCGTCCTGTGGCCCCCCGGGAGAAGACCAACGCGAACACCGCGCCCACAATCAGGCAGATCACCAGCGGGAGGCCGCGGCCCAAACGAAACACGGCCGCAACCTAGACGGCGCATCGGCCTCAAAGCGCTCGGGCTCAACCCTCGACCGAGGCGGACCCGCCTACTCCGCAGGCGCTATGGACTGCGTCAACCCCCGGATGAGTTGCCCGGCGAGGGCGTCCAGGAGCGGGCGAGGGTACTGGCGAAGCGGACCCTTGGTCGCCAACGAAGCGAAGCCGTGGACACCCGACCAGCAGGTGATCGCAGCCGCATCGGCCTGGTCGACACCCACCGCCCCAAGGCCAACCAGATCGGCGATGGCATCGGTGAGTAGTTGGAACGGAGTCCGCCCGGACTCGCCGGCCGCAGCCGGATCGTCTGCGTGCTCCATGGTGATCAGGCCGAACATCGCCACGTCGAAGGCACCGGGTGAGTCCAGGGCGAAGCCGACGTAGCCCTCTCCGACCGCGATGAGCCGGGCCCGCGCGTCGGCGATGGGTTCGCCGGTCAGGCTCACGCCCGCCTGGCGGGCCTCGATCGCCCAGGCCAGATCTCGCATCGCCACAGCGCCGACCGCGACGAGCCAGGCTTCGTGGTCGGCGAAGTGGCGATAGGCGGCCGCGGGCGACACCCCCGCGTCCCTCGTGGCCGCGCGCAGCCGGACGGCCGCCGCCCCACCCTTTTGCGCCTGGGCGTACCCCGCTGCGACCAGGGCAGCCCGCAGATCGCCGTGGTGATAGGGGCGATTTTGGGGGCTTGCGTCGCTCACGAGGCTGAGTATACGGTGTTCACATCGCCATGTGAACGTAGTTAACATCGAACCGATCCCGCACAGGAGTCACCATGTCCATCACCGTTAACCCCTACCTGAACTTCGCCGGCAACGCCCGCGAGGCCATGGAGTACTACCAAAGCGTCTTCGGCGGAAAGCTCGAGGTCATGACCTTCGCCGACTTCAACATGGAAGGCATGCCGGCCGACGGCACGATGCACGCCGCGCTCGTCCACGACGACTTCACGATCATGGCCTCCGACGCAATGCCGGGCGCGGAGGCCACCTGGGCTGGCACCCGCAACTACGTGGCCTTCATGGGCGACGACATCGACACCCTGGTCGGTTGGTACAACGCGCTCGCGGCGGAGGGCTCCACCGGGATGCCCCTGCAGGAGCAGGTTTGGGGCGACATGTACGGCGACGTCAAGGACAAGTACGGCATCGAGTGGATGTTCAACATCGCCTTGCCTCAGGGCTGGGCGAAGACCGGCGAGGCGGCGCCCAAGCCCTGACCAGCGCCGGCTCGGCACACGCGCGGCTCGGCAGCGCCGGGCTCGCCGCGCCAGGCTCGGCAGCGCCGGGCTCGCCGCGCCAGGCTCGGCACCCGCCGGGCTCGGCACACGCCGGGCTCGGCACACGCCGGGCTCGCCGACGGCTTCCCTTACCCCCCGAGGACCTCCCTTCAACAGAAGCCCTCGATACCCAACGGAAGCCCTCGGCGAGGGCCCCGGACGCCCACGGGGCACTGCCCTACGGGCCCAACCCCCGGCCCCGGCCCCCGGAGAACTCCGCCGCCCGGCCACAACCACCCCGGCACAAAGGGAAGCCCTCAGCGACGGCTTCCCTTACCCCCCGAGGACCTCCCTTCAACAGAAGCCCTCGATACCCAACGGAAGCCCTCGGCGAGGGCCCCGGAATATTCGCGCCCCCTCCTCGTTAGAGCGGTTGATCAACGCAGAACTGATCAACGCAGAACGAGGAGCACCCAATGCAGTTCGGCATCTTCAGCGTCGGCGACGTGACCCCCGATCCCACGACGGGACGCACGCCAACCGAGGGCGAACGAATCCAGGCCATGACGAAGATCGCCCTGAAGGCCGAGGAAGTCGGCCTGGACCTCTTCGCCACCGGCGAGCACCACAATCCCCCCTTCGTGCCGTCCTCCCCGACGACGCTGCTCGGCTGGATCGCGGCGAAAACCACCCGCCTGCACCTGACCACGTCCACCACCTTGATCACCACGAACGACCCGGTGAAGATCGCCGAGGACTACGCGATGCTGCAGCACCTCGCCGACGGCCGCGTCGACCTGATGCTCGGCCGCGGAAACACCGGACCGGTATACCCCTGGTTCGGCCAAGACATCCGCCAAGGCATCCCGCTGGCCGTGGAGAACTACCACCTCCTGCGTCGCCTGTGGCGAGAGGACGTCGTCGACTGGGAGGGCCAGTTCCGCACGCCCCTGCACGGCTTCACCTCCACGCCGCGGCCGCTGGACGATGTCCCGCCGTTCGTCTGGCACGGATCTATCCGCAGCCCCGAGATTGCCGAGCAAGCGGCCTACTACGGTGACGGCTTCTTCCACAACAACATCTTCTGGGATCTCGCACACACCCGCCAGATGGTGCAGTTGTACCGCCGCCGCTTCGAGCATTACGGCCATGGCCGCGCCGATCAGGCGATCGTCGGGCTCGGCGGCCAGGTCTTCATGGCTAGGAACAGCCAGGACGCCATCAAGCAGTTCCGGCCGTACTTCGACGTGGCGCCGGTGTACGGCCACGGCCCCTCCCTGGAGGAGTTCATGAGCTACACGCCGCTGACGGTGGGCTCGCCCCAGCAGGTGATCGAGCGGACGCTCTCGTTCGCCGACAACGTCGGCGACTACCAGCGTCAGCTATTCCTCACCGATCACGCCGGACTCCCGCTCGAGGTCGTGCTGGATCAGCTCGAGATCCTCGGGGGCGAGGTCGTCCCGGTACTGCGGCGCGAGTTCGAGGCGCGGCGGCCGGCGGGCGTCCCGAGCGATCCGCCGACGCACGCGTCGCTGTTGGCGGCTGGCCCGGACGACGCCCATCGCCAGGTGACCCCGGCGGCCAAGGACTCCAAGAAGTGACGCGCGTGGTCGTCGTGTCGGCGGGCATGGGTAGCCCGTCGACTACCAAGCTGCTCGCCGATCGGATCGCCGCCGCGGCAGCCGATGCCCTCGGCCGGCTCGGCCGAAGCGCCGAGGTCGAGCACATCGAGCTGCGCCGCCTCGCCACGCCGCTGGCCGCCACTATCACCACCGGGGGCATCGTGGGGCCCGAGGTGGCGGCCGCGCACGCGACCGTCGACAGGGCGGACGCCTTGATCGTCGTGACCCCGGTGTTCAGCGCGTCCTACTCGGGGCTGTTCAAGCTGTTCTTCGACACCCTCGACACCGACGCCCTCAACGGGGTCCCGACCATCATCGCCGCCACCGCGGGGACGCCCCGGCACAGCCTGGTGCTGGACTTTCATCTGCGTCCGCTGTTCGCCTACCTGCGCGCGGTAATCGTCCCGACGGGCGTGTTCGCGGCTACCGAGGACTTCGGCACCGCCGCGTCCGCGGCACTGTCCGACCGCATCACCCGGGCCGCCGACGAGTTGGCCTGCGTGGTGGTGGGCCAGCGGGCGGGCGCGCTTCCCGCGTCCGAACCGGCCCGAACGGCCAGGCGCAAGCCGTTGGGCGAGAGCACCGAGGTCACTCCGTTCGAGGAACTACTTCGAGGCCACCTGGGCAACTTCGGAAGCAATCAAAGCTAAGCCTCATCCCCGGATCTGCGGTCGTGTAGCGCTGCCCATCATTAGCCAACCTTTTGCAAAACAACCGGAAGTGGGTTTGGGACCGCTGGGTAACATGTCCGGCATTTCGCCCCTAGCCAGAGCGGAAACGTGCTTTCCTAACGCTCATGAAGCCACTCGTAGTTCGCAGTGCGATCGTCGCTTCCCTGGGTGGGTTGATCTTCGGTTTCGACACAGCGGTTATCTCCGGTACCACCAAGTCCCTTGAACGGGTCTATCACTTGAATTCCTTCTGGCTCGGTTGGACGGTCACCACGGCCCTGATCGGCACGATCATCGGCGCGCTCACCGCCGGTCAACCCGCCGACAAGTACGGCCGCAAGAAGATGCTTATTGTCATCGGCGTCCTGTATGTGATCGGCGCTCTCGGTAGGGACCGGGCTTTGGGCACTGGATGTTCATGATCGCGCGCTTCCTCGGCGGTGTCGGCGTTGGCGCCGCCTCGGTCGTGGCGCCGATCTACACCGCTGAGGTCGCCCCGCCGGCGAACCGCGGCCGGCTGGTCGGCCTGGTTCAGTTCAACATCGTGCTCGGCATCCTGCTTGCTTACCTCTCCAACTACCTGATCGTCACCCTGATCCCAGGGCCGGACGACTGGCGCTGGATGTTCGGCGTGATGGCGATTCCGGCCATCGCCTTCCTGGTGCTCCTGATGGGCGTCCCGGAGACCCCTCGGTGGCTGATGTCGGTCGGACGCGAGGCGGAGGCCCGCGAGGTATCGCAGCGGCTGGCATCGACCCAGGCTGAGTCCGATCAGGTGATGGAAGAGATCCGGCTTTCGCTGTCCGCCGCGGAGAACGCCTCGAACGTCCCGTTCTTCACCAAGGGTCACATCAAGGTCATCATGCTCGCCTTCATGATCGCCATGTTCAACCAGCTATCGGGTATCAACGCGATCCTCTACTACGCCCCGGTCGTCATGGAAAAGGCTGGCGCCTCGTCCAACACCGCTTTCCTGATGAGCGTCGGCGTCGGCACGATGAACCTGATCGCGACGATGGCGGCCCTGACTGTCATCGACAAGTTCGGTCGCAAGAAGCTGATGATCGTCGGCTCGATCGGCTACATCATCAGCCTCGGCTTCCTGTCCATGATCATGTTCGCCTACGCGGGTCACTACGACGCGGCCTCCAGCTGGTACGTCCTGCTGGGCCTGATGGTCTTCATCGCATCGCACGCGTTCGGTCAAGGCGCGGTCATCTGGGTGTTCATCTCCGAGATCTTCCCCAACCGCATCCGCGGTCGCGGTCAGTCCCTCGGCTCGCTGACGCACTGGGTGTTCGCGGCGATCACGTCCTTCGCCTTCCCGCCGATCGTCGACCTCCTGGGCGGCGGCATCGCGTTCCTGATCTTCACGCTGTGCATGGTCGGCCAGCTGTTCTGGGTCCTCAAGGTCATGCCCGAGACCAAGGGCATCCCGCTGGAGGAGATGGAGCACAAGCTCGGCCTCACCCACGATCCCAACGATGTTGGTGGTCCCAAGATCGTCATGCACTGACCTGATCGCAGGTGCCCCCGGTCGAATGGCCGGGGGCACCTGCTCTTCCCGGGGGTCAGACCTGAGCGCCGAGCGGCGACAAACGTTGGGTGTTGATCTACCGGCATCTGCCGGGGAGATCAACACCCAACTGCGCTGTGGGCTACTTCCGGACGAGGTCGGCGTACTCCGGGTGCAACTCGATGTACCGCTTGACGAATGGACACACCGGATCGACCGCCAGCCCGCGCTCGCGAATGTCGTCCAAGGCATAGCGGACGATCTGACCGCCTACCCCGTGGCCGCCCGACTCGCGCTCGACCTCGGTATGCGGCAGGACGACGACATCGTCGATGATGGCGTAGTCGGCGAACCCGATCACGCGGCCATCGACCTTGGCCACGTAACGCCGGGTGTGCGGGTTGCGAATCAACTCTGGTTCCATCTCATCCCTCCAGGGTGGCATCGAGCGGCAGGGTCCGGCCCGGGGCCTGATCGATGCCGGGGGTTCGAACGACAAGCACGTCGCAGGCGGCGTGCTCCACGCATTGATCGCTGACCGAGCCCAGCAGCAAGCCCGCGAAGCCGCCCAAGCCGCGGGTACCGACCACCAGGACCTCCGCCTGCTCCGACGCCCTGATCAACTCACGACCCGCCGCGCCGTGCGGCGTCTCGAAGCTCACCTGGACATCCGGATACTCCGCCAGCAGGGGCGCGACGTCTTGTCGCAGGGCCTCGGCGACCGCGGCCGCGAAATCCTCGCGGGGCGGGACGAAGCCGGGCGACCAGGTCGCCGGGCGCGGCGCCGTGCTGATCGACCACGAGCGCAGGATGCATACCGGCAGCCCCAGGGCACGCGCGAGCGACAGCCCGCGTCGGGCCGCGGCCCGGGAGAACTTCGAGCCGTCGTGCCCGATCAGGATCGGGGCCGGGGCGTTCATGAATCCGACCTTACCTTCGGGTATTCCCACCCGCAGGCGGGCCGCCGACTCAGGCCTGAGACACCTCGGCCCCGGCATCCTCCGGCGTGCGGATTACTAGACCCATCATGAGCCAGCCGACTCAGGCCTGAGACACCTCGGCCCCGGCATCACCTAGCGAGCAGCCGCAACAGCACCGCGTTCGCGCCAGCAGTGACGCCCACCAGTCCGGTGGCTCCCCCCAGGTAGGCCACGAACTGGGCCAGTCTGGTGGCCCCGTCCAGGCTCTCCTGCAGACTGAGCCATAACGCCACAGTGGCGCCGGCCAGGCAAACGGCGCCGAAGCCGGCCAGCGTCCAGGCCATCACATTGGACGGCGCCGACTCCGGCTCGGGCAGCAGCCGGGTGCTGCCGAACGCGGCCCGGCGCGAGCGTCCCACCGCAACAGCCAAGTAGCCCCACGCGAACGCGACCAGGACGCCGGCCACGACGTCCGACGGCCGGTGCCACTGCCCCACGAGGGTCGAGTAGCCGAACGCGACGGCGGTGCCCGCGCCCA
>JBDHZK010000126.1:0-7815 GCA_039811865.1 Propionicicella sp.
AGCGGGACGCCGACCAGCGCCGCCCTGGTGGCCGGGCTGGTGAGCCCGACGCTGCGCTTGAGGACGGCGAACAGTTGGCGTAAATGGTCGGTGCCGACCGGGTTCAGCGTTCGATGCAGGGCCCATGGGATGATGCTGATCGCCGCCCCGACGGTGAGCATGACGCCGGCTCCGATCCAGGAGCCGCGCTGCAGGTGGCCCGGGAATGCCGACCGCATCCGGATGACCCAGAACAGCAACGCGCCCGACAGCGCGGTTTCGAATACGTCCAGCGCCGTGTACCAGTCGAACGGGATCGCCTCTGCGAGCATGCCCCAGAAGGACACGAGCCCGACCAGGAGCCCCATGCCTTGCATCAGGCCCACCACGATCAGGCCAACACGCTTTCGCCCGACCAGCGCTCTGGTGATCAGGACCAGCGCGACGATCGAGGCGAAGGTTCCGGTGACCGGGACGTTGATCGCCCAGAAGACCAGCTCCAACCAGAACGTCGGCTGGCGCGAGCGAGACATCAGCCAAACCAATACCCCGGCCACGGTGGAGGCGACGTAGAGCCAGATCAGGATCCGGGCAGATCTCTCGGCGAAGGAGTTTGGATCGTTCGGTAGTGCAATCGGGCGCTGCCTGGACACTCTTGGCGGCTGGAGGGCGTTCATGTTTCCTTCCCGAGGCGCCGACTTGTTGGCTGCGCACAAGGGAGTCTATGTATCGCCCACGCGCGCTTTGCCCGATGGCCGGCGCCCGCGCACATCATGGTCGAAAGTCGGATCCGCTTGGCCGCGATTCCGACGAGAGTCTGGGCTTGAAGCGGCCCGGTGAGCAGGCCCCGCCTGGGTCGTAGCCCCCGTGCCGAAGCGACGGTACCCTCGGGTCACATGAGTTTGGACAGGGGTGAAGGGGACGGGGGCCGCGGCCTGTCCAGACGGCAGTTCGCGGCCGGGATCGCCTGGACGACACCCGCGGTGCTGGTGGTCGCTAGCGCCCCGGCGCTGGCGGCGTCCGGATGCTTCGTCCTCGACTGGAATCAGAAGGCGAATGGCACGGCTGCGGCTGGCGTCGCCTTCACTACCCAGAGCGCCGGCGGAGCCGCCGGGCCGACGATCACTCCAACTCGAACCATCTCACCCGCCAACGCGAACAACACCACCTACGACATGAAGGTGGGCTACCAGGGGCGAGAACTCAACACGCTGGCCACGATCTCAGGCATGTCCACCTCGAACCTAGGGTTGGTCCTGAACACGGCCTACGGCCCGTCCGGCTCACCCACCGAGGCAGTGACCTTCACCGTGTCGGCGCCCGTGACCTCCATCTCGTTCCAGCTTTACGGTTGGAACAGGTTGTCCACGTACTTCATCGAGACGCTGACGTTCAGTCGTTCCGTCACCCTCACCGGGACCAACCTGAACGCGACGACGGGCACGGGTACGTTCAATCGAACCGTCGATGAGGCCACGCCGACGAGCGTTACGGTCACGGCCACCTCAGCCACGGCGTTCACAACTTTCTCGATGACCTTGACCGATACCAACTTCACCGGCCAAGACATGCGCCTTGGGATCGGCGATCTAACCGTCTGCAGTTGACCTGGCCGTGTCCTCAATGGGTGGCTTTGGGGGCTCCTGGGTAGGTGAGTAGGCTCGCTTCGCCCGAACCTGTGCTGGGAGGAACGCTTGTTTGAACTGACGGGTGTGGCCACCCTCGGGATTGCGGCAGTCCTGGCCGCTGGGTCGCTGGCCCTAGTGGTCGCCTTGTGGGGACGTCGCGTCCTCACCAAGCGCTGGTGGGGGGCGCTTAGCCGGACGGTGCTGGTACTGCTGTCCCAGGTGACGGCAACTGCGCTGGTTTTCCTGCTGGTGAACAACGGTTACCGCTTCTATTCGACCTGGGGAGACCTGTTCGGGGTCGAGCAACCGGCGGGGCAGATCGACGTCCAACGCCTGCCGAGCGGGGATGGCCGGGTGGAGTTGCTGCCGATCAAGGCGGTGTCCGTCCCCGGCGCCTCCGGTCAGGCCATCGTGTGGCTACCCCCGCAATACTCCGACCCCGCCTTCGCGCATCACAAGTTCCCGGTGCTGATGTTCCTACACGGTGAGCCTTCGACCCCGGATGTCGTATTCACCCAGTACCAGTTCGCCGCCTACGCCAGCGCCGCCGTCGCCTCCGGAAAGGTGAAGCCGTTCATCGCGGTGTTCCCGCCGCTGAAGCCGTTGCCGCCCCGCGATACCGAATGCACGAACGTCCCCAAGGGCCCCCAAGCCGAGACCTGGCTCACCCACGATGTCGTCGACTCGGTGGTCGCTCGTTACCGAACGGACGGTCCCGGGCCGCGGTGGTCGCTCGCCGGCTGGAGCACCGGTGGTTTCTGCGCGGCGAAGCTGCTGCTGCGCCAGCCCACCCGATTCGGTGCCGCCGTCGTCTTCGGCGGCTATTTCGAGCCGCTGCTGGACCAAACCACGGGGGACCTGTTCGGTGGTAGCCAGGTGGTCAAGGACGCCAACTCGCCCTTGCTGCTCTACCGCAAGCATGGGCTGCGCGGCGACCGGATGCTGATCATCGTCGGACGCCAGGACAAGCTCTCCTACAGCGACACGGTTCCGATGATCGCTGCAACCAAGGGCGATCAGCGCGTCACGGTGACCGTGTTTCCCGAGGGTGGTCACAACGACCGCAACTACCGCGTGTTCGTGCCTGGGGCGTTGGAGTGGCTAGGAGCCGGTGGTGCGTTCGGCTAGGCCTGGCCGGCGGCGCTGGATCTGGGTCGTGTTGGCACTGATCGTCGTCGGCCTCGCATTGGGCCTGGCCGACACCTGGCCATGGAACCCCCTCAGCGGCACCGTGCAGGTCACCCCCGGCGGGGCGACTCCGGGGCCCGCTGGCAGCCCAAGGCTGCGAGTGGTCGGGCTGGGCGACTCGGTCATGGCTGGCGACAACTGTGGCTGTCGCGGGATCCCGGCGCGCTACGCCGAGCGCTTGGCCACGGCCCGCGAGACCGGAGTGGACTGGCAGAACCTGGGGGAGGAGGGAATCACCAGCGACGATCTGGTCTCGATCCTGACCGATGAGGCGGCCGTCCGCGCCGCGGTGGCGCGAGCCGACGTCGTGCTGCTGACGATCGGGGCCAACGACATGTACGCCCTGCCCGATTCGTGGGCCTGCAACCAGCAATGCATCGACAAGGCTGCCTCCGCGACCGGCGGACGGATCGCGCAGATCCTGAGCCTGATTCGCCAGCTCCGCGCGCACCAACCCACTCGCGTGCTCGTGACCACCTATTGGAACGTGTTCACCGATGGGGCGGTGGCCAGGTCTTCGGAGACCGAATCGGAGCTCCAATGGGATCGGCGGGTGACCGAGGCGACGAACTCCGCGATCTGCGCGAGTCTTGATCAACGGTCCACCTGTGTCGATCTCGACACCCCCTTTCACGACACGCCGACCGGCGATCCGAGTCGCTACTTGGCTGACGACGGCGATCACCCCAACGCCGACGGAGTCGAACTGATCGTCACCCGGCTGCTCGCCGCCGGCTAGCGTCCCAGCTCCATGGCGTGAGCGCTTGGAAGCGAGGACGATCAGGTTCACTTCTCGACGCCGGCACCGCCCGTTTTCGAGCGCCGATCGGGCGGACCCTCCGTCGCGCTTAGGGCCCGATTCCGTCGCGCACCTGCTCGTTCCTCGAGCTTGTCGAAAGGTACGGGCTTGGACTCTTCGTCGGGTCTGGGGGCGGCAGCCGATTGCCGCTGCCGCATTTGGCGCCGGGCCGCGGATACGCTGCGAATCGTGTCCGAGAACGAAGCTCAGCGCCAACCCGCCTCGACCGGCGGGCTGAGGGCTCGCCAGCGCCAGGGTCCGGTTTTCCGCCGGCACGACCAGGTGCTGCCCACCACCACCGACCAGCGGCTCCTGGCGTCCAAGGGACGCAACGACTGGGTGCACACCGATCCATGGCGAGTACTGCGGATCCAGGCCGAGTTCGTCGAGGGCTTTGGCACCTTGGCCGAGCTCGGCCCCGCGGTCAGCGTCTTCGGGTCTGCCCGCACTCGCCGCGATCACGCCGACTACGCCTCGGCAGAGGATGTCGGTCGCGCCCTCGTGCAGGCCGGCTTCGCCGTTATCACCGGCGGCGGGCCGGGGGCCATGGAGGCGGCCAACAAGGGTGCGCTCGAAGCGGGTGGTGTGTCGGTCGGCTTGGGAATCGAGTTGCCGTTCGAGTCCGAGCTGAATCCCTACGTTTCGCTCGGTATCAACTTCAGATACTTCTTCGCCCGCAAGGTGATGTTCCTGAAGTACTCGCGCGGTTTCGTCGTCATGCCCGGCGGATTCGGCACTTTCGATGAGTTGTTCGAGGCGCTGACCCTGGCGCAGACGCAAAAGGTGACCAGGTTCCCGATCGTCTTGTTCGGGACGTCCTATTGGCGGGGGCTGATCTCCTGGCTGGAGGAGACCGTGCGACACAACGGTTATGTCGGCCCGGACGATCTGCACATGTTCTCCGTCACCGACAGCGTCGCGGAGGTGGTCAGCGTGATGATCGACCATCAGCCGGTCCGGCCAGAGTAGGGAGTTGGGCGGGCATGGGAGCATGACCAGATGCAGTGGTTCTTGTGGACGCTGGCCGTCGTCATTCTCGGGGTCGCAGCGGTGGCCGCGTCCGGGCGGCTGGGTGGGCTCCCCGAAGTCGTGAACGACACCCCAAGACCTTGGATTCCGGCGGGCGACTTGGACGCCGAGGCCCTGCGTAACGTCCGCTTCGCTGTCGTTACCCGGGGTTACTCGATGGAACAGGTGGACGCTTTGCTGGATCGCCTGGCCGATCAGCTCTCCCAGACACGCCAGCCGCCATCAGAGCCGTTGGCCACATCGTCTCCGGCGCGCCCCGAGACGGATACCGCCCCGGGGTTGTGAGTTTGAGATAATGGGTGGGAGTAGCTCCCAACGAGAGAGGTCGCGATGGCTGCAATGAAGCCGCGGACGGGCGCCGGGCCCATCGAGGTCACCAAGGAGACCAAAGGAATCGTCCTGCGAATCCCTGCCGAGGGTGGCGGTCGCCTCGTGGTGGAGATGAACGAGTCGGAGGCAACCGAACTCCTCGAGGCCCTACGCAGCGTGGTCGGCTGACCGACACCGCAACAACCGAAGGCCCCCGGCGCGCGCCGGGGGCCTCAGCTTTTGCCTAACGGGAGTTGTGGACCTCGATGGCCTTCTCGTAAACGGCCACGGTTTCCTTGGCGATCTTCTCCCAGCTGAACTCGTCGATGCAGCGCTGGCGGCCGGCCAGGCCGAACTCCTTTGCCTTGGCCTCGTCGCGCGTCAATTCGTTGACCCGCTCGGCGAAGTTCGCCTCGAAGCCCTTCACGAACTCGGGATCGTCGGCCTGCTTCGGGTCGTAGGGCACCAGGAAGCCGGTCTCCTCATCCACGACCACCTCGGGAATGCCCCCGACCGCGCTGGCGACGACGGCCGTCTCGCAGGCCATGGCCTCGAGGTTCACGATGCCGAGGGGCTCGTAGATCGAGGGGCACGCGAACAGCGTGGCGTGGGACAGGACCTGTCGGACGCTGGCCCGGGGCAGCATCTCTTGGACCCACTTCACCCCACCCCGCGCCTTCTGCAGTTCGCCGAAGGCCTCGTCGAACTCCTTCGCGATCTCCGGGGTGTCGGGCGCGCCGGCCAAGAGCAGCAGCTGGGTGTCGGGATCGAACTGCTGCGCCGCTCGCACCAGGTGCACCAGACCCTTCTGGCGGGTGATCCGGCCGACGAAAACGACCAGCGGCTTGTCTCGGTCGACACCCAACTCGTCGACCACATCGGTGGCGTAATCGGGCTTGAACTCCTCGGGATCGATTCCGTTCTTCACCACATGCAGGCGCGCCGGGTCGATGCCGGTGTAGGCCGCCAGGACGCTCTTGCCCATGCCCGCACTGACGGAGATGACCGCGTCGGCGTCCTCGAAGGCGGTCCGCTCGGCCCAGGACGAGAGGCGGTAGCCGCCGCCGAGCTGCTCGGCCTTCCACGGACGATCCGGCTCCAGGGAGTGGGACGTCACGACATGCGGGATGTCCTGGAACTTGCCCGTCAGGAGCCCGCCGAGGTTGGCGTACCAGGTGTGGCTGTGAACGACGTCCACCGGCGGCACCGAGTTGCACATCGAAAGGTCGGCGCCCATGACGCGCAGCGCCGCGTTGGCGCCCTCGGGATAGTTCTCGGCGTGAGCGGTGGCGCCTTCGCGCGGCTCACCCATGCACTGGACGTCAACGCTTTCGCAGAACTTACGGAGCTGAGGAACGAGTTGGCCGACATGCACGCCGGCCCCGCCATAGATGTAGGGAGGGTACTCCCGGGTCAGGATGGAAACGCGCAGAGACATAGTCGGATCGTGTCACATGGACTCCGGGCCGGACCGGGAATCGGTGAAGCTGGTGACCGGGGGGTGAAAACTTGGCCGTTTCCCATGCGGGGGCGCTGCGCACACCTTAGGTTCAAGGCATGAGCAAACCGAACGTCCTCTCGATCGTACTGGCGGGCGGTGAAGGCAAGCGCTTGATGCCATTGACGGCGGATCGCGCGAAGCCGGCCGTGCCGTTCGGCGGCACCTACCGCTTGATCGACTTCGTCCTGTCGAACCTGGCCAACTCCGACCTGACCAAGATCTGCGTCCTGACGCAGTACAAGTCCCACTCGCTCGACCAGCACATCTCGGTCACCTGGCGGATGTCGACCCTGCTTGGCAGCTATGTCACCTCCGTCCCCGCGCAGCAGCGGACCGGCAAGCAGTGGTTCATGGGTAGCGCGGATGCGATCTACCAGTCGATGAACCTGATCAACGACGAGGACCCCGACTACGTGGTCGTCTTCGGCGCGGACAACATCTATCGCATGGACGTCGACAAGATGCTCCAGGCGCATATCGACTCCGGGTTGGACTGCACGGTCGCGGGCATCCGCGTCCCGAAGTCCGAGGCCAGCGCCTTTGGCATCATCGACGCGGCGCCGGACGCGCGCATCAACGAGTTCTTGGAGAAGCCGGCCGATCCCCCCGGGCTGCCCGACAGCCCCGATGAGTCGTTCGCTTCGATGGGCAACTACTGCTTCACGCGTAAGGCGATCGTGGACGCGCTCGAGGCCGACGCGAACGATCCGGACTCGCGACACGACATGGGCGGCAACATCATCCCGGGCTTCGTGAACGCGGGCAGCGCCCAGGTCTACGACTTCACCAAGAACGACGTTCCCGGGTCGACCGAGAAGGACCGCAACTACTGGCGCGACGTGGGCACCATCGACGCCTATCACCTGGCCCACATGGACCTGGTGTCGGTAGACCCCGAGTTCAACCTGTACAACCGTGAGTGGCCGATCTGGACCCACCAGGCCCAGCTTCCGGGCGCGAAGATGACGCTGCGGGGCACCGCCGAGGACTCGATCGTCGGTGCTGGCTCGATCATCTCCGGCGGTGACGTCGACCGGTCCGTCCTGTCGCCGAACGTGCACGTCGACAAGTGGGCGAAGGTCGAAGAGGCCATCGTCTTCAGCGGCTGCAAGATCGGTCGCAACGCGGTCGTCCGCCGCGCGATCCTCGACAAGAACGTCGTCGTCCCCGACGGCTACGAGATCGGCGTTGACGCCGAGGCCGACCGGGCTCGTGGGCTGTACGTCTCCGAGGGCGGCATCACGGTGGTCGCCAAGGGCCAAAAGCTCGGCTGATCTCCAACCAAGACGAGACGGCCCGTCCCCAGGTGGGGCGGGCCTTTCGCCTTACCAGGGGAAATCTCGCGCAGGGCGTCGCCAGCACTTCCAAGTCGCCACCAGGGA
>JBDHZK010000127.1:0-7689 GCA_039811865.1 Propionicicella sp.
GGGCTGGCCGCCGCGGCTGCGGGCGGCTACCGCGGGGCCGAGGCCATGTCGACGCGGATGGTCGATGCCCAGGCGCCCGGCGTGGCCGGACGCCTGCTGGCGGCGTCCAGGATCCCGTTCGGCGGGCCAGGCTGGCCGGAGCGCCTCCTGGAGGAGTTGGGGCTGCTGCACCTGCTGGCGTCCGCGGAGGGCCGCGCCGATCTACCCGATCCGCTGCGCGCGACGGTGCGGTCCCGGCTCGGCTTCAGCGTCTCGCGGGAGGACGTTCTGGCCTCCCCGCCCTTGACCGATCGCTGGGCGGTGGTGGGCATGCGCGACAGCGACGACGAGCAAGTCGCGACCAGGCGGGTCTGGCTGCATGGCTTGGCGACCGGAGTCGCCGCACTGGTCCTGCTGTTCGCGCCGCCCGGGCAAAGCTTCGACGGCTCTTTGGTGCCCGGGATCGTCTTGGACGCCGACCTCCACTTCTACCCTGGCCAGCCGCGGCTGCGGGCCCTGCTCGGCGAACGCCGGGCCAACACGAGCGCGGCCGGCTGGACGCCTCCCCAGGTGCGAGTCAGCGAGGTTCGAGCGGCCTGGCGCGATGCACTCGCGCTCGACCCTTGGCTGACCGGCCTGCCGGTGCTCGTGACGGGGTGTCTGTGGCGCTGGTCGACCGGCGCCGCGGGTTCGGCCGGGGAGCGCTGGCTGATTACCGACACCGCCGGCGAGCACCTCCCCGTAACTGGTTCCCAAGACGACCTGTGGCAGGTTCTCGCGTTGACCGGCGGGCACCCGACCACCATCTTCGGTGAAGTCGGCAACGCCGCGCTGCGGCCCACTTCGCTGTTCCTGGACGGACGGCTGATGCCGTTATGAGCAGCGGCTTCGGCGAGCTCGTAGCCGCCACGACCATCGGTTTGGCGACCAGACCGTTCCGGGGCGAGCCGCCACCCGGAATGCCCACACCCGCCGACGCGGCCACCGGCGTCCTCGATGCCTCAGCGGTGTATGCGGTGGCACGGCGGGCTGGCCTGGAGACTTTGAGGGACGTGCCGGCCCGGCGGCCGGCGGCGCCGCCCGAGGAGCGTGCGGAGGTCGGCCGCGCCTTCAGTTCCACCCTGCTCGCGGTGCTTGGCGATCCCACCAACAGGGGTTCCCAGAGCCCGTGGACCCGCGCCCGAGCGGCGGTCATCGCCGAGGCGTTGGGCTGGGTAGAGCAAGCGGACAGCAGGCTGCCGCACCGGCTGCTGGTTCCGATCTTGAGCGCATTGGCCGAGCAACCGGGCGTCCTGGCCGAACCTGCGGACGTGCTCGGGCAGCGGGGCCGGTGGCTGGCGGCGCAGGTACCGGCCTGGGCGGCGCTCTTGGCCGGTCCGCCAGAGCGATCGGGCCCGCAGGCTTGGGAGTTGGGTAGCACCGAGGAGCGCTTAGCCGAGTTGCGGCGGGTTCGACGAGCCGATCCGGACGCCGGGCGGGCCCTGCTCGCGGCTTCGCGAGGCGACTCCGCGCAAGTGCGCGCGGCCTTCGTGGGCGTCCTCGCCGAAGACGTGCAAGCGGCCGATGAGGAGTTGCTTGCCAGCTTCGCCAAGGATCGCTCGGCGCACGTGGCCGCGGCGGCCGCCGATGCGCTGCTTCGCCTCGGAGGCTCGGGCATGGTGCTGGCGCTGATGGATCTCGCCCGCCATCATCTGCACGTTCGTGCCGGCATGCTGGGACGCAGGCTCGCTGCGGAATTCCCGGGCGAAGGAGCGCTGCCCGCGCCGCTGGGTCGCCGCTCGTGGACGAGCTCGCCCGGGGAGTCGAGGTTGAACGCAGTCGTCGCGGGGGTCCCGCCGCAACACTGGCCCGATCTGGTCGGTGCGACGGCGGCTGAGTTGCTGACGATGAGCCGAGCTTCCGGGCGGCTGAATCTCGTGCCCGGCCTCACCGATGCGGCGCTGCGCTGGCACGACCCGGAGCTGGCGAAGGCGCTGCTCAAGGTCGGCGCGCTCAATCCCGCACTGTTGGCGGTAGTTGAGCCCGAGGCTCGGGCGCCACTGGGCAGAGATCTTCTCCGCCTCCTCAACGGACCGGCCCTTGCCGAGGCGATCGAAGCCTGGCCCCAGCCTTGGAGTGAGGACAACGGTCGGCTGCTTGCGGCCGCCGCGATCGAATACACCAAACGCAAGCCGGACCTCGCCGTCCCCGCTTGGATCGCGCTGGCTACTCGACTGCCGATCAGGATCGCGCGTGGCTGGGCGAACTCCCTGCGCGCGGTGGCCGACGAGCGGCGTGGTGGCGTCGCCCCCGCTCGCCAGGCGGCGGAGTTGCTGACCCTACGCTCCGCGCTGTTCGAGCGGCTGCAGGACCCGCACGCCGACGAGGGTTACGCAGGCCAGCCATGACTACCGCACTCGGCGACCTGGCCCTGAGCCCAACTCGGACCATGAGCTGGTCGAAAGTCCCGCACACCGTCTTCCAGCTCGGGGAGCGAACCTCGCCAAACAAACACACTCCGCCGAGCTGACCGAACGCCCCGCGAGCACACCCCAAGCAAGTCCCGACGCAACACCGGATCGGAGCCTTCATGACCAAGCCAACCGCCGCGCCGGACGTCCCGGAGGGCGCCGCCCCGCCGACGGACGTGCTGCGGCCGCACGCCGAACAGCAGTTCGCGGCAGAGCTCGCCGCTCTCGCGGCGACGGACGATCGTCCCCGCCCGACGAACTGGCGGCTGTCCCCGTGGGCCGTGGTGACCTACCTCCTGGGCGGGACGCTGGCCGACGGGGTGGTCGTCACGCCCAAGTACGTAGGCCGCCGACGGCTGGTCGAGACGGCCGTCGCGACGCTGGCGACCGACCGCGCCCTGCTGCTCCTCGGCGTCCCCGGGACGGCGAAATCGTGGGTCTCGGAGCATCTCGCGGCGGCGATCTCGGGGGATTCGACGCTGCTGGTACAAGGCACGGCGGGGACGGCCGAGGAGGCGGTGCGCTACGGGTGGAACTACGCCCGGCTCCTGGCCGAGGGACCGTCCCGGGCCGCGCTGGTGTCTTCGCCGGTGATGGTCGCCATGGAGACCGGCGCGTTGGCCCGGATCGAGGAGCTGACCCGCATCCCATCCGACGTCCAGGACGCGCTGATCACCGTCCTCAGCGAGAAGACTCTGCCAGTGCCGGAGCTCAACACCGAGGTCCAGGCCCGGCACGGGTTCAACGTGATCGCCACCGCCAACGACCGGGATCGCGGGGTGAACGAACTGTCGTCCGCGCTGCGTCGGCGGTTCAACACCGTCGTGCTGCCGCTGCCCGCCACGGCTGAGGAAGAGGTCGGGATCGTCTCCCGCCGCGTCGAGGAGTTGGGACGCTCCCTCGCGCTACCACCGACCGAGGGGTCGGCTGCCGAGATCCGGCGCGTGGTCACGGTCTTCCGGGAGTTGCGCTCTGGCATCACCCAGGACGGCCGCACCTCGCTGAAGTCGCCCTCGGGCACCCTCTCCGCCGCCGAGGCCATCTCCGTGGTGACCAACGGACTCGCGTTGGCCGCCCACTTCGGGGACGGGGTCCTGAGCGCCCGCGATGTGGCGGCCGGCATCACCGGCGCCGTGATCAAGGACCCGGTCAGCGATGAGCCCATCTGGAACGAGTACCTGGAAACGGTCGTCCGCGACCGGCCGCAGTGGCGAGACTTCTATCGCGCGTGCCGGGAGTCCTCCCCATGACCTCGGCCGCGGCCCTCAGCGCAACTGAGAGTCCGCCGCCCGTCCGCGTCCTCGGGGTGCGCCACCACGGCCCCGGGTCGGCGCGGGCGGTGCTGGCGGCACTGGACGCCTACGACCCGCAGGCCGTGTTGATCGAGGGACCGCCGGAGGCCGACTCGCTGGCCCATTGGGCCGGCGACGCCGGGCTGGTGCCCCCGGTGGCATTGCTGGCCTATGTGGTGGGCCGCCCCGCGCGCTCGGCCTTCTGGCCGCTGGCGGCCTTCTCCCCCGAATGGGTCGCGCTGCGGTGGGCGGTCGAGCGGGGGCGCGACGTCCGGTTCATCGACTTGCCGGCGGCGATCGTCCTCGCCGATCGGCCCGCTACCGAGGCCGTCCCCGACCTGTTCACCACCGATGCCGAGGACGCCGGCGAGGACGTCCCATCGTTGGCCGGTCCGGCTCGCTCGGCTGCTCCGCCGGCCGAACAACCCGGTCCCCGAGTCGACGCGCCCGACGCGTTGCGCGGTGATCCGATCGCCGTCTTGGCCCGCGCGGCCGGATACGACGACCCGGAGCGTTGGTGGGACGACGTCATCGAGCACCGCCGCCCCCGATCGGCCGCCCCGGAGGTCCACCCGGCCCCTCCCGCCGAAAGGTCCGAAACACGATCCGACTCGGCCCTTCAGCCTGAACCACCCCACCACTCGGCCCATCAGCCCGCCGAGGGGTCCGAGCCGACCCACCCGACGGCGATCAAGCCCGCCGAACTGTCGGTGGTGGCCCAGCGCGCCGCCGGCCCGATCCCCGCCGACGACCCGTTCGATGCGATCACCGAAGCCATGGCTCAGTTGCGCCGAGACCCGCCGCCGGTGGCGCAAAGCGGGTACTTGCACGAGCAGCGGCGCGAGGCGCACATGCGCCAGTGCCTGCGCGCGGCCAGGCGCGAACACGAGCGGGTCGCGGTCGTCTGCGGGGCCTGGCACGCGCCGGCGTTGTCGGGGAAGCTACCGCCTGCCGCCCAGGATGCGCGCCTGCTGCGTGGCCTGCCGAAGGCGAAGGTGTCGTTGGCCTGGGTGCCCTGGACGCACTCACGGCTGGCCTACGAGTCCGGTTACGGCGCCGGTATCGCCTCGCCGGGCTGGTACCACCACCTGTTCAGCGCACCCGACCGCGTCCTCGAGCGTTGGTTCACAGCGGTTGCGGGGGTGCTTCGACGCCACGACCTACCGGTGTCGGTGGCGCACGTGATCGAGGCGGTGCGGCTGGCCGATGCGCTCGCCGCCCTGCGCGGACGTCCCGCCGCGGGGCTGGCGGAGGCGCAAGAGGCCGCGCTGGCCGTCCTGTGTGACGGCAGTTCCGTGGCGTTGGAGTTGGTCACCCGCGAGGCCGTCGTGGGCGAACGACTGGGCGAGGTGCCACCCGAGGCTCCGCTCGTACCGCTGGAGGCTGACCTGAGGGCCAGCGCGAAGACGCTTCGCCTACCGTTCGCGGCCGGGGTCAAGGAGATCGTCCTGGACCTCCGCAAGGACCACGATCGGGCCAAATCGCGGCTGCTGCATCGCCTGGCCGTGCTCGGGATTCCCTGGGGCCGGACACGAGACGTCGCCTCCACGGGCACTTTCAAGGAGGCCTGGGAGCTTCAGTGGCGTCCGGAGTTCGCCGTGTCGATCGTCTTGGCAGCCCTGTGGGGAACGACGGTGGCGGCGGCGGCGAATGCCAAGCTGGCCGACGATCCGGGCGGTCTGGCCGACGTCACGAGGCGGGTCGAGCAAGCCCTGCTCGCCGAGCTCGAAACCGCCCTGGACGCCCTGCTGATCACCCTCGACGAACGCGCTGCCCACGAGGTGGATGAGACCCAGTTGCTGCGTGCGCTCCCAGCGCTGGCTCGAGCCGTCCGGTACGGCACGGCGCGCGGCACTGACACCGCCACCCTCGCGCAGGTCGCGCACGCGCTGCTCGGACGCATCTGCGCGGGCCTCCCGGCGGCTTGCGCCGGGCTCGCACCGGACGCCGCGGTCGAGCTCAGGGAGCCCTTCGACTTGGCGCACCTGGCCGTCCCCCTTCTCGGCGAGGACGCCCGAACCGTTTGGCAAGAAGCCCTCAACGCCATCGCCGAACGGACCGACGTCCCCGGACTGCTCGCCGGCCGGGTCACGCGGATCCTCACCGACTCGGGCGCGCTGGCCAAAGACGAGGCTGGCCGGCGCCTGGGCCGGGCATTGACTCACCGTCCGACCGTCGCCGAGCGGGCGGCCTTCGCCGAGGGGTTCTTGGCCGGAAGCGCCTTGCTGCTGGTCCATGACCGGACGATCCTGCGTGTCGTCGACGACTGGATCCAGAGCCTGGGCAGCGACGACTTCGGTGAAGTGCTGCCAGTGCTGCGACGCGCGTTCGGCTCGTTCAATGCACCCGAGCGACGCGCGATCGCCCAACGAGCCCAGGACTTGGGCGGCCCAGCCCGCGCGGCCGAGACCGACGACGTCGATTGGCCGTGGGCCGAGCCGGCCCTGGTCACCGTCCGACTGCTGCTGGGGGTGCCGCATGAGTGACGCAATCCACGAGGGGTCGGCGAACGCGGCGAGCGCCTCCCGGGCCGAGTCGGCCCGCCGCTGGCGCCTGCTGTTGGGCACCGGTGCCGACGACGACGGCGTGGCCCTCGGACCCGAGGACAAGGCCATGGATGCCGCCCTCGGCGCGCTCTACGACAACGCCGGCGAAGGCGGCGAACCATCCCCAAAGGACAACTCCATGGTCGGCATGGGCGCCTCGGCGCCTCGGGTGGCCCGCTGGTTGGGTGACATCCGGCGCTACTTCCCGACCCAGGTGGTGCAAGTGATGCAGGCGGACGCGATCGACCGCCTTGGCCTGAAGCGCCTGCTGTTGGAGCCTGAGATGCTCGCCACGGTCGAACCGGACGTCCACCTGGTCGGCACGCTCGTCGGCCTTCGCAAGCTGCTCCCCGAGCAAACGATGGCGACCGCGCGCCTGGTCGTCCGCAAAGTGACCGACCAGGTAGAGGCCAGGATCGCCGACCGGCTGCGCGTGGCCGTCCGGGGCGCGCTGAGCCGGGCCTCGCGAACTCGGCGTCCCCGGCCCGGCGATCTCGACCTCAACCGCACGATCCGGGCGAATCTGCGCAACTACCTGCCGCAGCGCAAGACGATCGTCCCCGATCGGTTGATCGGCTACGGGCGGCGTCAGACCGGATTCCAGCGGGAGATCGTCCTTTGTGTCGACCAGTCCGGGTCGATGGCGTCCTCGGTGGTGTACGCGTCGGTCTTTGCGGCGGTCCTGGCCGGGATCAGGGCGTTGCGCACGCACCTGGTCGCCTACGACACCGCGGTGGTCGACCTCACCGACCAGCTCGGCGACCCGGTCGACGTGGTCTTCGGGACGCAACTGGGCGGCGGAAACGACACCCCGCGCGCGCTCGCCTACTGCCAGCAGTTGATCACGCGTCCGCGCGACACGGTCTTGTTGCTGATCTCCGACCTCTACGAGGGCGAGGGCAGCGTCGCCATGATCCGTCGCCTAGCCGAGTTCAAAGCCTCTGGGGTGCGGGTCGTCGTCCTGCTCGCCCTGGACGACGACGGCACTCCCAGCTTCGAACAGGGCAACGCCGCACAACTGGCCGGCCTGGGCATCCCGGCCTTCGCCTGCACCCCCGACGCGTTCCCCGATCTGATCGCCGAAGCGATCGCGGGCGGCGATGTGGCGGCGTGGGCGGCCGCGGGCAACGGCCGATCGAGAAGTTAATCCCCCAGACCAACGCCGACCCGGACGCGAAAATGCGCCTAAGTAGGAAGGTGCGCATTGTTAGCGTCGATTCTGCGACCCATCACAGTTCGACGTGAGAATGAGAGGGGGATGCGAAAGTGTGCCCATCAGGCAAGAATGGAACCAAGAAAAACGTATGGCGTGTGGCCAACCCCGTAGGGTGCGGTCGGCCACACGCCAGATGCAGACCCAAACCCCCCGATGAGGGTCTGCTTCGAGAAGCTTAGCCAAGCCTAAGCGCCAACGCAAGAGAG
>JBDHZK010000128.1:0-7622 GCA_039811865.1 Propionicicella sp.
AGCAGGATCACCATGTCGGCGTCCTGCTCCAGGCTGCCCGATTCGCGGAGGTCGGAGATCATCGGACGCTTGTCGGTGCGCTGTTCGGAGCCTCGGTTTAGCTGCGAGAGCGCGACGACCGGGATCTCCAGCTCTTTGGCCAGCAGCTTGATCTGTCGGGAGAACTCCGACACCTCGATCTGGCGGTTTTCGACCCGCTTTCCGGACGTCATCAGTTGCATGTAGTCGATGACGACCAGCTTGAGGTCATTTCGTTGGCGCAGCCGCCGGGCCTTGGAGCGGATCTCCATCATGGTGAGGTTGGGAGAGTCGTCGATGAAAAGCGGCGCGGACGACACCTGCGCCATCTTCTTGCTCATCCGCTGCCAGTCCATCTCGGTCATCTGGCCCTTGCGGATATGGTTCAGCGCCACGCCCGCCTCAGCCGACAGCAGCCGCATCACGATTTCGCTCTTCGACATCTCCAGGCTGAAGAACGCGCTGGTCAGGTTGTGCTTGATGGACGCCGCGCGGGCGAAGTCCAGCGCCAGGGTCGACTTACCCATTGCCGGACGAGCCGCGACGATGATCATCTGACCCCCGTGCAGGCCGTTGGTGAGTTCGTCCAGTTCGGCGAAGCCGGTCGGGACGCCGGCCAGGGTCGCGCCACGCGAGCTGATCGCCTCGATCTCGTCGAGCGTCGACTCCATCAGCTCGGAAAGCGGCTGGTAGTCCTCGGCGGTCTTGCCCTCGGACACCTCGTAGATTGCCTGCTGCGCCTGGTCGACGATTTCGCTGACCGCGCCCGCCCCGGAGTAGCCGAGCTGGGCGATCTTCACCGAGGCGTTCACCAGCCGCCGCAGGATCGCCTTCTCCTTGACGATCTCGGCGTAGTAGGACGCGTTGGCCGCGACCGCCACCGATGCGATCAGATCGTGCAGGTAGACGTGCCCACCGACGCGTCCGAGCTCGCCTTGCTTGCCGAGCAGGTCGGCGACCGTGATGGCGTCCACCGGCTCGCCGCGCGAGTACAGATCGAGGACCGCCTCGAAGATCAACTCGTGCGCGGGTCGGTAGAAGTCGTGGCCGCGGACGGTCTCGGAAACGTCGGCGATGGCGTCCTTGTTCATCAGCATGGCGCCGAGGACGCTCTGCTCGGCGGCGATGTCTTGGGGTGGCGTCCGGTCCGGGGCGCCGAGGTCGCGGGGCTCAGCGCCGTACGGCATCATCTCCGCCACCGACATCCCAAGTCCTCCCGCTCGCTTCGAAACCGACGCTAGAGATCGCCTCCGACACTTCTGCCCAAGGCCCTCAGAGCTTGGTCGACGGTTCCCCCGAAGCCGTCGGTTGGAGCAAACTACGGCGCCTGGCGACGTCCCTCAAGGCAGCCATCAACAGGAGCTGTGGATTCCTTGTGGATAGTTGTGGGAGTTGAGGCGGGAGTTGTGCACCTGTTCCTCAGGGTGCCTGTGCGTAACTGGGCGGGTAGTCCACAGAGAGCCGTTTGGCTAGGAGTAATGCGTTCCACCGGGGGTGGATAACTTCTTGCTGAAAGTAAATTCCAGGTAACGGCGTGTCGCCGGACGCCGGTTGACAGCCCCCACCTGGGTGGGTGTAGAGGTGCCGCCACTGGGAGTTGTCCACAGGGACGCCGCCTAACCATACCCCCCCATGGTATGCTTCCGCAGAGGTGAAGTGATGATGCATGATCAGGCCGCAGGGCCGACCGGAAGCGATCGTCCGGCTCTCGCCGGTGGTGGCTCGGCCCCGTCCGGAAGCCTCGAAGGGCCCGTGCTGCCCGGCGAGCCAGGCGCATCCGCGCACGGCTACAGCGCGCATAAGTCCGCCTATCTGAAGCGCCTGCGGCGGATCGAGGGTCAAATCCGCGGTATCCATCGGATGGTCGAGGAGGACACTTACTGCATCGACATCCTCACCCAGGTGGCCGCGGCGACGAAGGCCCTCCAGGCCGTTGCCCTCGGCCTGCTTGACGAGCACCTCGGTCACTGCGTCGTCCGCGCCGCCCAGGCGGGTGGCGAGGAGGCCGAGGTCAAGCTCGCCGAAGCCAACGCCGCGATCGCGCGGCTAGTCCGTTCTTAGCCCCCAGTACCAGCCAACACCCAGACCACTAGGAGATTCGATGATTACCAACTACGTCGTCAGCGGGATGACCTGCAATCACTGCGTGCATGCAGTGCAGGAGGAGGTGTCCAACGTCGAGGGCGTCTCCGAGGTCAGCGTCACCCTGGACGGCGGGCGCATGCAGGTGAACAGCCTGCGTCCGATCGACCTGGCCGACATCGCCGACGCCGTCAGCGAGGCCGGCGACTACAGCGTGGCCGAACTCTAGGGCGCAACGCCCTACCCCTCCCGGCCTCGGAGCCGCCGACTGGCTCGCAGGCCTGGGCGTGGGAAAGCCCGGCCAACTCGGGAACGAGCCGTTGGAACCTTCGAACGGAGGAATCGTGAGCACGCAAACCCGCCGGGAGTCGGTTGAACTCGACATCTCCGGCATGACTTGCGCCTCGTGCGCCGCGCGCATCGAGAAGAAGCTGAACAAGCTGGACGGCGTCACGGCTTCGGTCAACTACGCCACGGAGAAGGCCAAGGTGCTGTACCCGGCCCCTGTCCACGTCGACGATCTGATCGCCGTGGTCGAGAGGACCGGGTACGGCGCCAAGCTGCCCGACCCGGAGGTCGAGCCCGTGGACCATGCCGGTGCGCTGCGGCGCCGGCTGATCGTCGCGGCCGTCCTCGGTGTGCCCGTGATCGTGCTCGGCATGGTCACGCCCCTGCAGTTCCCGGGCTGGCAATGGGTTTCGCTAGCGCTGACGATTCCGATCTACACCTGGGCGGCATGGCCGTTCCACCGCTCGGCCCTGGTCAACCTGCGCCATGGCGCCACCACCATGGACACCCTCATCTCGATGGGGACGACAGCCGCCTTCGGCGCCTCGCTGGTCGCGCTGGCCGGGGACGCCGGTCGGATCGGTTACACCCACGCGTTCGAGTTCATGCTGATGCGTGGTGAGGGGGCGTACCTGTACTTCGAGGCCGTGGCCGCGATCGTGGTATTCCTGCTTGCCGGACGCTACTTCGAGGCGCGATCGCGGCGGGACGCGGGCGAGGCCGTCCGTGCCCTGCTGACCCTTGGCGCACCCGACGCGGCCTTGCTGAAGGACGGCGTCGAGACCCGAGTCGGCGTCGATCAACTGAAGGTGGGGGACCGCTTCGTCGTCCGCCCCGGCGAGCGGATCGCCACCGACGGGCGCGTCGTCGAGGGACGCTCGGCGGTGGACGCGTCCCTGGTGACTGGGGAGTCCGTCCCGGTCGATGTCGGCCCCGGGGACGCCGTCGCGGGCGCGACCGTCAACGCCAACGGGCGGCTCGTCGTCGAGGCGACCCGAGTCGGCGCCGACACCCAACTCGCCCAGATCGCCCGCATGGTCGAAGAGGCACAGACGGGCAAGGCGGCCGTCCAACGCCTCGCCGACCGGGTCTCCGGGGTCTTCGTGCCGGTGGTCATCCTGATCGCGCTGGTGACCTTGCTGTTCTGGGAATTCAGCGGCGCCGGGGTCGGCGTCGCCCTGACCGCCGCCGTGGCGGTCCTGATCATCGCCTGCCCGTGCGCGCTCGGGCTGGCCACGCCCACCGCGTTGCTGGTGGGCACAGGACGCGGCGCGCAACTGGGCATCGTGATCAAGGGCCCGGAGATCCTCGAAGACACCCGCCTGGTCGACACGATCGTGCTGGATAAGACGGGCACGCTCACCACCGGTGTGATGTCGCTGGCCAACGTCGTCGCCCTGCCTGGTGAGGAGGCCGCCGAGGTCCTCGCGCTCGCCGGGGCGGCCGAGTCCGGCTCGGAGCATCCCGTAGCGCGGGCCATCTCGGCGGCGGCGGGTTCGGCCCCTGAGCTTGCCGACGGGTCCGTTCGCCTCGCCGACTTCGAGAACGTCCCCGGGCTGGGGGTGCGAGCCGACGTGGCGTCCCTTCCCCGAGCCCCGGAACCGAACGGCGAGCCTTCGGCACCGAACGGCGTCCGTCCGGCCAGGCACGTCCTCGTGGGACGCCCGGCGCTGCTGGAGCAGGCCGGCGTCGTCGTGCCGGACGAGCTGCGCGCGGCCATGGAGCAGCAGGCCGGGCACGGCCGCACGTCGGTGGCCGTCGCTTGGGACGGACGTGCCCGCGGCGTCATCGCCGTGGCGGACGGGCTGAAGCCCACCTCCGCCGAGGCGATCGCCCGGCTCCGCGAGCTTGGGCTGAAGCCGATTCTGCTCACGGGTGACAATGCCGCCGCCGCCGAGTCCGTCGCCGGGAAATTGGGCGTCGAAGAGGTCATCGCCGGCGTCCTGCCCGCTGACAAGGTCGCCACGATCGAGCGCCTGCAGGCCGACGGAAGCCGCGTCGCGATGGTCGGGGACGGCGTCAACGACGCCGCGGCGCTAGCCCAAGCCGACCTCGGGATTGCCCTCGGCACTGGCACGGACGCCGCGATCCAAGCCGCCGACCTGACCCTGATGCGCGGTGACCCCCTGCTCGCGGCCGACGCCATCCGGCTGTCGCGCGCGACGCTGCGGACGATCAAGGCCAACCTGTTCTGGGCGTTCGCCTACAACGTGGCCGCGATCCCGCTGGCGGCGCTCGGCTTCCTGAACCCGATGATCGCCTCGGCGGCGATGGCGTTGTCCTCGGTGTTCGTGGTGTCGAACAGCCTGCGACTGCGAGGTTTCCGCTCGATCGCCGCAACGCGACAGGCGGTCGCTGAGTAAGTTCTCAGACTTTTTTTGGTTAACCCTCAACTTCACGTTACTCTTGACGAGTCCCGATGCGCCCGAGTGGCGCGTCCCGACCCAACCGAACGTGGAGATAATGCGGAAAATCGTTGCTCTGAGCGCCGCCGGTGCGGTCGCTCTGGCCGGGGGAATCCTCGGCGCCAGCCAAGCTTTCGCGAAGGACGTCACCCTCACCGTGGACGGCGTCACGCACCAGGTTCGCACCACTGACGAGACGGTCGCCGGGGTGCTGCGCGCTCAGGGGGTCGTCCTCGGCGAACACGACGTCGTTGCCCCTGCGGCCGGCGCTCCGCTGACCGACCACTCCGAGGTCACCGTGCGCTACGGCCGTCCCGTTACGGCCACCGTCGATGGGAAGACCACCACGTTGTGGACGACCGCGACCACCGTTGAGGAAGCTCTGGCTCAGTTGAACGTGCGTGGCGACGCCGTGGACGTGTCGACCAGCCGCTCGACCGCCATCGGCCGCGACGGCTTGGCGTTCACGGTGGCGTCCTTCAAGAACGTCACCATCAAGGCCGCCGGCAAGGCGATCCCGGTTTCGGTGGCCGGCACGGTCCGCGACGCGCTGGCCAAGGCCGGTGTGAGCGTGGACGCCGATGACAAGGTGAGCGCGACGCTGTCCGAGCCGCTGAAGGCGGGCATGGTGATCACGGCCGTCAAGGTCGAGGAGAAGACGGTCAGCAAGACGGTCTCCCTGCCTTACGCGACCGTGACCAAGAAGGACGCCAAGCTCGACCAGGGGACGTCCAAGGTGCAAACGCCGGGCAAGAACGGCGCTGCCACCCAGACCTGGAGCGTGCGCGTCGAGGACGGCAAGGTCGTCAAGAACGCCCTGGTCAAGACCGTCGTCACCAGCAAGGCGGTGTCCGAGGTCAAGCTCGTGGGGACCAAGACGGTGACCGAGGGCACCGGCGGCGGCAACCTGTCGAAGGCCGTCGGCACGACCTGCACGGCGTCCTTCTACGACGAGCCGCAGGGCACCGCGAGCGGTGAGGTGTTCAACCCCAACGCGATGACCGCGGCGCACAAGACGCTGCCACTGGGCACCCGCCTCAAGGTCTCCAACGCAGCCACGGGCGCTACCGTGATCGTCCGGATCAACGACCGCGGGCCCTACATCGGCGGCCGGTGCCTGGACCTGTCCCGCGCGTCGTTCGCGGCGATCGCCAACATCGGCGCCGGAACGGTGACCGTGACCTACCAGGTGATCTGACCCGACGTCCCAAGCGGGACCATCCATTTACGCGATGCCCGATCTGGCTCTCCCCCCGGCCGGATCGGGCATCGACCGTTTCTCTTGGTGTCCGTTTACCCTTCTAGTCCTGGGTTTGGGGTGTAGGTTCACGCCATCCGCGGACCCGAAGGAGTGTTCGCGGCCGAGCCGACGACGATGTCGGCAGGACGGAGGCGCACATGGCCAAGGACAAGTTGAAGGAACAACTACTCCTCGGCGTGGACATCGGCACGGGCAGCTCGAAGGGCGTTCTGACTCGCTCCAACGGCGAGGTGATCGCCATCAGCGAGCAGCCGCACTCGCTGTCGCTGCCGAAGCCGGGGTGGGCCGAGCACGACGCGGAGAAGGTCTGGTGGGCCGACTTCAAGGCAATCTGCGACGAACTGCTGCCGAAGATCGGCGACGGCGAGGAACTCGCCGGACTGTCGGTTTCGGGCATCGGCCCGTGCATCGTCCCTTGTGATGAGAACGCCAACCCGCTGCGGCCCGGCATCCTCTACGGCATCGACACCCGGTCGATGGACGAGGTGGAGGAGATCACCGAGAAGCTCAGCGAGGGCCTGATCGTCAAGCACTGCGGCAACCCGATGAACGCCCAGTCGATCGGCGGACGCCTGTTGTGGCTGCGCCGCCACGAGCCGCACATCTACGCCAAGACCAGGTACTGGTTCATGGCGCACTCGTTCATCACGCACCGACTGACCGGCGCCTACTACCTCGACCACGTTTCGGCGAGCTACTCCGAGCCCCTGTATGACGTGGGCGTCGGCGATTGGGTGCACAAGTGGTGCGAGGACATCGCGCCCGGGCTGAAGATGCCCGAGCTCGTCTGGCCGACCGAGGTTGCCGGCCGGGTCAGCGCCGAGGGCGCCGCGCGCTCCGGGTTGCCCGAGGGGCTGCCGGTCGCGGCCGGGACGATGGACAGCTTCGCCGACGCGATGAGCGTGGGCGTCCGCAAGCCCGGGGACGCCGTCATCATCTATGGCTCGACGATGTCGATCGTCCTGGTCACCGACGAGTCGCTGCCCGCGGCCCAGTTGTGGAGCAATGCGCACCTGTTCGAGAACACCTACAACCTGGCCAGCGGGATGGCCACGTCCGGCTCGCTGACCAAATGGCTGCGCGACCTGATCGGCCCCGGCACGTCCTTCGGCGAACTCAGCGCCGAAGCGGCGGCGATCGCGCCCGGCTCGGACGGCCTGGTCATCCTGCCGTACTTCGCCGGCGAACGGACGCCGCTGCTCGACCCGAACGCCCGCGGCACCATCGTCGGACTCACCCTCGGACACGGCCGCGGCCACCTCTACCGCGCCCTGATGGAGGGGACGGCGTACGGCGCCCGGCACCTCCTGGACGTCATGCATCACGCCGGAGCGGGCACCACTAGGGCTTACGCGGTTGGCGGGGGCACCAAGGGCGGGCTGTGGCCGCAAATCATCTCCGACATCACGGGCCTGACCCAGGAGATCACCGAGCAGTCCATCGGTGCCTGCTACGGCGACGCCATGCTCGCCGGGGTCGCCACCGGCACCATCGAGCCGGACGCCGACTGGTCGCCCACCATCGGCATCGTCGAGCCCAACCGCCACAACAAGGCCATCTACGACGAG
>JBDHZK010000129.1:0-7594 GCA_039811865.1 Propionicicella sp.
ACTTCCTGCGCGAGGCCGCGGTGCTACTCGCCGACGATCGCCTGCTCCCAATCGCCGAGCGGTTCGACGCCGCCGGATCGATGTGGACGCAAGTCTCCGCGGTGCTGGAGTCCTGCCCGGAAGCCGGCGCGGCGTCCCTGCAAGCGGCCAGCCGGCTACTCACAGAGGTCGCTGATATCGAAGAGGACGCCATCCGGAGACTCGCGCGGCTATGGGAGCGGCCGGCCGTGGGGTAGACCGCCGCCATCACGACGCGCCCAACTGCAGGGTGCGCCAGCTGTGGAAGGTGCCCCAGGCGCCCAGGGCGCCGACGATCAGCGGAGCGAGCAGTAGCCCCGCCGGGGTCTGGGTGCCTGGGGTGGCCCACAGGACCGGGATCGTCCACGGGATGTAGTGGCCGAACCCGAAGCCCGCGGCGACGTTGCTGACCACCACCAGGGCAAGGGCCGCGCCGATCCCCGGCAGGTAGCCGCGCCAGCGCGTCGCAACCCACATGCAGGGGGTGGCCGCCGCCCCGAGCAAGGCGCCGGCGGCGGCGATGACGCCCGCGTGCAGCCCGGCGCCGGCCCACGGAAGGCCCAGCGCGAGCCCGCCGAGCCCGGCCGCGACGGCGGTCGTCGAGCTCAGTAGGACCACCCAGGCCAGCGTCGTGGTGAGTTTCGCGGCGGCGATCGTGGCGGGCCTCGG
This sequence comes from Propionicicella sp., assembly GCA_039811865.1. GTDB lineage: Bacteria > Actinomycetota > Actinomycetes > Propionibacteriales > Propionibacteriaceae > JBDHZK01. The sequence goes on from JBDHZK010000129.1 coordinate 688, forward strand.
CGGGACGGCGAAGAGGCCGACGACGGTGTTGTCGGTGAACTCGCGCCCGGCGCTCCAGGCCATCACGATCCCGCTGGCCAGCAGCATCGTGATGCCGATGCCCGTTGCGGCCAGTCCCGTGAACCCCGGCCAGCCGGGCGCGGCGAGCGAGGTACGGTTGCCGGGAGTAGACTGACCGACGGTCGGTCGGTGGGTTCGAGCGGAGCCCAGATCCGGCTGTCCTTCGAAGGGGAGATCTCGTGGCGAGAGTGACCAAGGAGCCGGACGTCCGGCGCGACGAACTGCTGGACGTCGCCCTGCGGCTCAGCTTGGATGTCGGGTTCGAGTCCATGTCCGTCGATCAGTTGACCCGCGAGGTGGGCGTGGCGAAGGGCACGTTCTACCACTACTTCTCCTCGAAGTCCGCCCTGATGTTTGCCCTGGTCAGGCGCTTCGGCGACTCGCTGTTCAACCACCTCGCCGCCCGCGCGCAGCAGCCCGACTCTCCCGGCGAACACGCGTCGGCGACCGAACGGCTGCGCGACTTCATCGCCGCCTCCAGTGCCTGGAAGTTGGAGCACTTCGACGACGCCGTCGGCTCGATGTCGGTGCTCTACGAGCCGGAGAACCTGGCGCTGCGGCACTCGCTGTTCAGCCACTGGCTTGAGCGGACGCGCCCCCTCGTGCTGCCCATCGTCGTCCAGGGCGCCCAGGACGGCACCTTCGATGTCGCCGATCCCGAGGCGACCACGGAGGTGCTCTTGTCGCTTTGGTACGACACCGGCGACCGCGTCTGGCAGCGGGCGGTGGCGATCTCCGCCGACCCGGAGGCCTTCGTCCGTCAGACCCTGGCCGGCGTCCTGGCCGTGACGAGGGCGATGGAGCGCGTCCTCGGCACCCCGGACGGCACCTTCACGCCGTCCTTGGACGACGACCTCCAGGCCGCCGTCCAAACCCTTTACGAACACACCAGCCCCAAGCTCAAGCCCTCGCAGAAGGAGCGGCGCGCATGAAGCGCAGAACGATCATCGTCATCGCCGCGATCGCCGTCGCCGCGCTGGCGATCGGCGGTGGGGTGGCCTACTCGGCCGCCACGGGTGTGCCAACGGTTGCGACCGCGCAGGTCAAGACCGACACCCTCAAGATCGTCGTGTCCGCCTCGGGCAAGGTGGAATCGGCGCGCCGCGCGGGGGTCTACCCGCCGACGTCCGGACGCCTCTCAGACGTTGCCGTGTCCGACGGGCAGAGCGTCAAGGCGGGTCAGCGCCTCGCCAGCATGGACACCGCTCCGCTGAGCGCCGCCGTCGGCCAGGCCCAGGCCAACCTCGCCGCCGCCCGCGCCCAGGCCGACGCCGTCGAGCGTGGCGTCCCGTCGGCGATCGAGCGCAACGCGGCCAACACCACGGTCGGCGCGGCCCGATCGGCCTACAACGCGGCCGTCCGCGCCTACAACACCTACGTCTCGAACAACCACGGCTCCGACTCGGTGACGCGGACGACCCGGGCGCAACTGGCCGCCGCTCGCGAGCAGGCCTACGCCGCCCTGCAGTCGGCGAAGGCGAACCTGGCCAAGCTTTCGGCCGCCGGACGAGTCGCCGCGGCCCGCCGCGCCGCCGACGCCGCGGTGAACGCCGCCGAGACCACCCTGACGCAGGCGCGCTCGATGCTCTCTCGGGCCAATCTGGTCGCGCCCATCGACGGCGTGGTCGAGTTCAATCCCCTCGGACCCGCCGGCAGCGACGGCACGTACCCTAAGGCCGAACGCGGCGCCGGGGTATCGCCCGCCTCGCCGGTGTTCAGCGTTACCGACCTGACCAAGATCAACTTCAACGCCCAGGTGGACGAGACCGACATCGCGTCGGTCAAGGCCGGGCAGCCGACCACGATCACCCTGGACGCCTACCCGGACAAGTCGTTCAACGGCTCGGTGATGACGGTCCGCACGGCCGCGATCACAACCAGCACCGGCGGGGTCGCGTTCCCCGTGATCACGACCCTCTACGCCAATGGCGCGCGCATCTACGCCGGCATGAGCGGCTCGGCGCAGATGGTCGTCAAGACTGTGCCGGACGCCCTGGTCGTCCCGGTCGAGGCCGTCCGCAACGACGGTGGGCAGCAGATCGTCTTCGTGATCAGGGACGGCAAGGCCGTCCGCACGGTCGTGACGCTTGGCGACGGCACCGACGCGCAGTCCCAGGTGCTCGGCGGCCTGAGCGCCGGGCAGGTCGTGGCGACCAGCCAGGTGGCCGCGCTCAAGGACGGCCAGTCCGTCAAGACGCAGGGCTGAACCGTGGTCATCGTCGAAACGCTCGGGCTGCGCAAGTCGTACGGCGAGGGTGCGGCGCAGGTGCATGCGTTGGACGGCGTCGACCTGAAGGTCGAACTGGGGGAGTTCGTCGCTGTGATGGGTCCCAGCGGGTGCGGTAAGTCCACGCTGCTGAACATGCTGGGTGGGTTGGACCGGCCCACCGATGGCCGCGTCCTGATCGACGGTGCCGACCTCACCGACCTCGACGACGACCGCCTCACCGAACTGCGGCGCCGCCGGATCGGCTTCGTCTTTCAGTTCTTCAATCTGATTCCGGTGCTGTCGGCGGTCGAGAACGCGGCCCTGCCGCTGACCCTGGACGGGGCCAAGGACGCCATCGATCGCGCCACCGATTGGCTGACCCGCGTCGGGCTCGCCGAGCGCCTCGCGAACCGTCCCGACCAGCTCTCCGGTGGTCAGCAGCAGCGCGTCGCGGTCGCGCGCGCGCTGTCGACCGAGCCCGCGCTCGTCCTCGCCGACGAACCCACCGGCAACCTCGACAGTCGCTCGGCCACCGAGATCGCCGAACTGCTCACTCAGGTGGCCCGCGCCTGGGGACGCTCGGTCCTGATGGTCACCCACGACCCCCGCATCGCCGCCTACGCCGACCGGCTCGTGCTGATGCAGGACGGCGCCATCGTCGACGAGGTCGCCCTGGACGGCTCCCGCGAGGCCGCCCGAGACGCCATGGAACGAGCGGGGCTGCTATGACCAGGTGCGCGGGCGCGTCCGTTGAGCCGGTCGAACCGGCGCCGCGCTCGTCCCAAGAACCGGTCGAACCGGCGTTCGGCTCCGGAGCGGTGTCGTGAACACGGTGCGGTTGGCGTGGCGCTACCTGGCCGAGCGGGGGGCGCGCTCGGCGCTGACGACGCTCGCGGTGATGTTCGGGGTGATGTTGATCTTCGGGCTGAACGGGCTGATCCCGAGCCTGATGGCGTCCTTCAACCGGGGGTTGTTGTCGTCGGCGGGCAAGGTCGACATCGTCGTCACCAGCTCGTTCAACCAGCCCTTCGGAGCGGACATCGCCGACCGAGTCGCCCGAGTGCCGGGCATCGGGGTGGTGAGCCCGCAGGTGCAGCGGGTGGCGCCTCTGCCGCGCTCGGCGGGCGCGGCGTCCGGCGGGCTCGCGCAACTCACCGTGGTCGGCGTGGACATCGCGACCATCGCCACCGTTCACGAACTGCCGATCGCGTCGGGACGTGCGCTCGGCCCGGGCGACTCCGAGGCGGTCGTCCTGGCTAGCGACCTGGCTAGGCAACTCGACCTCAATCTCGGCGGCAAACTGGTGCTGCCGTCCTCGGTCGGGACGCAACGCTTCACTGTCGTGGGGCTGTTGTCCACCGGTGTCGTCCCCGGCCAGGAGCAGGTATTCGTCCCGCTGGGTGCGGCCCAGCGGCTGTTCGCCTTCGGCGCCCGGATCACCACGGTGGAGGCGTCCCTGGCCCCCGGCGCGGACCGGGCGAGGGTCGAGGCGGACGTCGCGCGCACCCTGGGCGGCGATTATCAGGTGGGCGGGCTGTCCAGCAACAGCTCGCTGGTGGCGTCCCTGCAGGTGAGCACGTTCGCGTTCAACATGTTCGGCGTGTTTGCCCTAGCCACGGCGGGATTCATCATCCTCAACTCGTTCCGGACAGTGGTGGCCGAGCGTCGCCGTGACATCGGCATGCTGCGCGCCATCGGTGCGCGTCGCCGGACGATCACCGCGCTGTTCCTGACCGAGTCGCTGTTGCAGGGCGCACTGGGGACGGCGCTCGGGCTGCTGGCCGGTTGGGGCCTGGCCGCGGGCCTGATGGCCGCGATGAGCCGGATGTTCGAGGCCGTTGTCCACATGAAGTTGGGCGGACCGGTCTTCACGCCGACCACCTGGGTAGAGGCGATCGTCCTCGGCGTCGGGGTGACGGTGCTCGCCGCCGTGCTGCCGGCGCGCGCGGCGGGGCGCGTCACGCCGATGGAGGCCATGCGGCCGCAGGTGGGGGAGGTGTATGCCCGGCAGGTCGGACGCCGTGCCTGGATCGGGCTGGGGCTCGTGCTGGTTTCGCTGTTCGGCCTGGTGGCGGGGACGGCGTCCCTGGTCGGGCTGGGGGCCCTGGTGTTCCTGGTCGGGCTCGCGCTGGTCGCGCCGGTCATCGTCGGCCCCGCCGCTGACCTCGGCGGGCGCGTGATCGAGCTGGTCTTCGCGCGCGAAGGCAAGATCGCGCGCAGCAATCTGCAGCGCAACCCCGGCCGCAGCGCGATCACGGTGAGTGCCGTCATGCTGGGGCTCGCGGCGATCGTGGCGATGTTGACCACCGTTGCGTCAATCTTCACGGGCTTCATCGGCTACATCGACCGGTCGCTGTCGGCGGACTACATGCTGATCCCGCAGTCGATCGTCCTTAGCCAGGGAAACGTCGCGGCAGGCCCGCGGCTGGTGGAGGAGATCCGGCACACGCCGGGGATCGGGCCGGTCTCGACGCTGCGGATGTCCCAGGCCAAGCAGAACGGCGTGGACGTCCAGGTGATCGGAGTCGATCCGGCGTCCTATCCGCAGGTGGCCGGGTTCGAGTGGAACGCGCCGTCCACGGACGCCGCGCTCACCCAGCTCAGCGCCGGCCGCTGGGTCATCGCCAACGGCATCTACGCCGCCCAGCACAACCTGGTGCTCGGGCAGGCGCTTACCCTCCAAACGCCCAACGGGCAGCGTACCTACCACCTCGCGGGCATCGGCAACGACTACCTGAACGCGAAGCTGTCCACGCTGTACGTCTCGCAAGTCAATCTGGCAAAGGATTTCGACGTCACCGCCGACCTGCTCGTGATGGCCAACCGCAAGCCGGGGGCGGACGCCGCCGTGGTGCGCGCTCGCCTGGACCGGATCGTCGCGGACTATCCGGCGTTCAGGCTGTACGAGTCGAAGCAGTGGCGCGACGAGCAGTTGAAGACCTTCGACGCCAGCATCAGCGTGTTCTACGCCATGACCGCGGCGCTGGCGCTGCCATCGCTGTTGGCGTTGGTGAACACGCTCGCGATCAGCGTCCTGGCCCGGACGCGAGAGATCGGCATGCTGCGCGCGGTGGGCGCGACGAGGCGGCAGATCCGGCGGATGGTGCTGGCGGAGTCGCTGCTGTTGTCGGTGATCGGCATCGTCCTGGGAATCCTCGCCGGGCTTTGGCTGGGCTACGCGATGGTCGTGGCGATGAGTGCGGTGGGCTGGCCGATGCCGTACGCGTTCCCTTGGGGCGGCATCGTCGCGACCGTGATCGTGGGGCTGGTCTTCGGCGTGATCGCCGCGGTCGTCCCGGCCCGATCGGCGGCGAAGTTGGACGTCGTCAACGCCCTGCACCAGGAGTAGCTCTTACTTGGGCGCGGCCCGGGCCGCGCGGGAGCGTCGTCGGAAGGTCGCTCGCGCCGGGGCCACGGCCGAGGCGCTCAGTGAGGGCGCGGGCCGGGGCGCGGGCCGGGGCGCTCAGCGAGGGCTTCTGTTCCTGTTCGAGGGCTTCTGTTGAAGGGGAGTCTTCGGTGGTTTAGGGAGGTCCTCGGTGAGGGCTTCTGTTGAAGAGAAGCGTTCGGTGAGGGCTTCTGTTCCGGCTCGAGGGCTTCTGCTCAAGAGAAGCCCTCGGTGAGGGCTTCTGTTCCTGCTCGAGGGCTTCTGTTGAAGAGGAGTCTTCGGTGGTTAGGGGAGGTCCTCGGTGAGGGCTCCGCCGTGTCGCACCACTGCCAGCCCCCTACTCGCCGAGGGCTCCACCGTGTCGCCCCACCCAACGAGCCCGCGGGCGCGCGGGGCGTCTAGGGTCGCGGCATGGGCCACGATCGCGGACGCGAGCGACGGACGGCCTCGGGGGCCTCGATCCTCGTCCAGGGTGACGTGGTGACCAAGGTCCACCGCGCTGGCACGGACGTCGCATTGCTGCAGCGCCGCCTGGACGCCGTCGCGGGTGCACCGTTCGTCCAGCCGCTCGGGCCGGTGCGCACCCAGGACGTGGCCGGTGTCCCATACGCCGTCACGCGCTGGCCGCGCGTCCGCACGGCCGACCCGGACGACCCGCCCTGGGCCGCTGCCGGAGCGCTGCTGGCCGAGTTGCACCGGTGTGGAGTTCCTCCCGGCCTGCCGGGGCCGACCTGGCCGGAGCGCGTCGTCCGCGCCCGGGCGCGCACGGACGTCCCGCTGCTCCAATCGCTGGGTGACGAACTCGCCGCCGCCGCGTCCCATCACCCTCAGAGTCAAACCCTCATCCATGGCGACTGGCACCTTGGCCAGTTGGGCCAACTGGACGGCAGGTGGCTGCTCCTCGATCCCGACGACCTGGCGGTCGGCGATCCGGCGTGGGACCTGGCCCGGCCGGCCGGATTCTGGGCCGCCGGCCTGTTGGACGACGCCGCCTGGCACGCCTTCACGGCCGCGTATGGCCTCGAGCCCGACCCCTGGCCCCGGCTCGACCTACCCGCCCGTTGCGCGGTCCATGTCGCCACGGTGCGAGCCGTCACCCACAGGCAAGCAACAGCCGACGCACTGCTCCGGGCCTGTGCCCGGATGGCAAGGTGGAGGGCGTGACGGATCCGATTCCCCAGTACGAGCCCTACGTCCCCGCCGGCGGCAATATGGGCGGCACGATGCGCTGCCCCAAGTGCGGTGGGTCCATG
>JBDHZK010000130.1:0-7514 GCA_039811865.1 Propionicicella sp.
CTCGTCGATCAGCCAGCGATAGGCGGAGGCCAGCAGCCGAGCTAGTGGCACTGGTCCGGCCAAGACCACCTCCGGGCCGCTCGTCACAGTGCCCAAGGTGGGGTGAAGGCGCCGTCGGCGGTTTGCGCCTGCCCTCCCACCGGCAGGCAACAGACCATCCTCAAGCGCTGCCCGTCGGCGGCCGAAACCGCGAACCGAACGCCCGTGGGCACGACGATGACGTCGCCGCGTCCGGCCGTGGACGACTGTCCGCCAAGCTCCACCGCGGCGACCCCGTCCAGCACGTAGAAGACCTCCTCGCGGGTCAGCGAATGCGGGACCGCGGGCGTTCCCGGATCGATCTCGACCTGCCACACCGAGGTCTCCGACGACCCGCGCGAGGGCGTGGCCAAGGAAGTGAATCGAGTCCCACCGAGGTCATGCGTCGGCCGCGATGGGTGCTGTAGTACGGACATTTCCGCCTCCCTAGTAGTCAATGTGGTTGACGATTCAGTCTAGGCGCGCCCGCTTCGATAGTCAACCCGGTTGACGAACGGTCGACCGAAGCGCCCTGACAGCGGTTCGATCGTGACCGGCCGACCCAGTGCGGTCGCTCCCGATGGGGCTTGCCTCCGCGGTGGTCCGAGACGATGAGTCGGTCGTCAGCCCAGGTCTCGGGGAGAGGGCGGCACCCACACGGTCCGGCCGGCGGCCTCCATGTCGAGCATGACCCGATGGGCCTGGTCGGGCGTGAGATCCCCGTCAGCGACGATCGCCCGCATGACATCCACGGTGCGGTAAGTCTGGATGCCTCTGCCGCGCGCGTACTCCAGGGCATCTCGATCGTCCGAGATCCACCATGCGCCCGCGAACCCGGTCACTTCGCGAATCACCCAACACGTTTGGGCTTCGCCCAGGTGCTGCGTCGGCCGAGCGGGGTCGCCGCCCAACGCCACGCGGCGCAGCCGCTCGATCTCACCCGCGGCCGTGTCGTCGACTTCGATCGGCTCGCCGAGGCAGCCGCTGGAGAAGAGGGCGTCGAGCGCAGGAAATACGCGGGCCGACCGCCGGGCCTCGTGGGCCACCGCGTCACACCAGCGCCCGCGCCCGCGGAGCCAGCCTGTGAGCAAGCCCAGCCGCCCCACGGCCGCGAAGTTGCACAGCACCGTGTTGTCGGGGAAGACCGCGACGCTCATGCCTCAAACGCCCCCTCGGCCTCCCACTCGGCGCGCAACTCATTGGTCGAAACTCCGAGCAGCGAGGCGTAGAGACGCAGGCTCGCTTGACCGCGCTCGTACGCCGCGAGGGCGTCGCGCAGCAGCAGACCCGGTGGCCGCAGCGCCATTGACTCGCCGGCCAAGCCCGCGACCAGCGCCGGCTGACTCACCTCGCGACTCGCCTGCGCCGCGGTGATGCCTCGGTAGGACGCCGCCACACCCGCATCGATCAGCCGCAGGTCTTCCAGCCGGATCGCCAGGCTGGACGGGGATACTCGCCACCGCGTCGCCATGTCGCAGAACGCGTGCCGATCGAAACCAGCCTGCACGGTACTGCGCAGTCGCTGGGTCGGCATGAGCAGGTGCGCCGCGAAGGCGTTGGCGCGGATCTCACTCTCGACTCGGTCGGTTCGGTAGATGTCGGTGTCGGTGTGGATCTGCTGGTCGTCGCTGGCGAGCAGGTGCCCCAGTTCGTGGGCGATGGTGAATCGCTGGCGCGCCGGAACCGCCGAGGGTGCGACCAGGATCAGCTTCATCTCGGGCGTCGCCGCGGCCAGCCCGTCGATGCCATCGCCGAGAGGTTGGACGGCAACGTCGATGCCGAAGGCGCGCTCCACCAGGTCGGCCAAGGGTTCGCCGACGATGTCGCCGACCTCGTCGATCTTCGTGGACGCCCGAGCCGCCAGTTCGGCGCCCTGCGTCTTCCACAGCCCGCCGAGGCTGGGCGCCTCGGGCAGCCGCCAGCCCTGGGGATAGCCGAGCCACGTCAAGTCGGAGCGCAGCGTGCCGTAGTGGCGCGCCAAGGAGAGGGCGTCTCCGGCGGGGCTGCCAGCCGCCGCCCGAGCCGCTAGTGCCACGGGCGCCTCTTCCCCAGTGAGCAGCCAGTCCACCGTGACTCCGCAGGTCTCGGCGATCAGGGCAAGGTCGAGCGACGCGAACCGGCGGATACCCGAAAGTGACTTCGACAGCTTGGTGGGATCGAGCCCGATCTCGGCGGCGAAGGCACTCTGCGTCTGGTCGCGCTGCTCGATGAGGCTGCGGACGCGGTCAGCGATGGTGGGCATAGCCCTTACCCTACGAGCATCTTGCGATTTTCGCAACATGCTGTCACCATGATCGCAACAGGGCTATTCGCCCAAGCCACGGGTGCCGCTTCGTGATTGAGTGGCGCCATCCCCCAAGCCAAACAGGAGGGTCTGACAGTGACACAGGTGTCGGTCGCGCCCCCCGGGCTACCTGGGTTGCCCGAGCCCGGGCGCGTCGTCGAAGTCCGCGGGTCGACCTGGGCCGTGACCCAGGTGGTGCCCCAGGGGCTGCCGCGCAGTCCCGCGGACGAGGGCGTCCCCGAGACCCAGAATGTCGTCGTCCTCCAGTCGCTAGAGGAAGACCGCCTGGGCGACGAGCTGCGCGTCATCTGGGAGCTGGAGGTCGGCCATACCCTCGCGCCCGACCGCGGCCTGCCGCCCACGATCCAGCCGGACGGCTTCGACGACCCGAACACCCTCGGCGCCTTCGTGGACGCCGTCCGCTGGGGTGCCGTCACCTCCGCCGACGACGACTCCTATCAGTCGCCCTTCCGGTCCGGCGTCACCATCGAGCCCTACCAGCTCGAGCCCCTGCGCCGCGCCCTCCAATCGCCCCGCACCAACCTGCTCCTGGCCGACGACGTCGGTCTCGGCAAGACGATCGAGGCCGGCCTGGTCATCCAGGAACTCCTGCTGCGCCACCGTGCCCGCACCGTCGTCATCGTGTGCCCGCCGAGCCTGGCGTTGAAGTGGGCCGACGAGATGCGCGACCGCTTCGGCCTGGAGTTCGTGATCGTGAACAGCGAGCGGATGGCCGACGTGCGCCGCTCCCACGGTCTGAACGCCAACCCGCTGAAGCTGTTCCCGCGCGTGATCGTGTCGATGGCCTGGCTGGCGTCCAACCGCGCGCAGCGCTTGCTGCGCGACGTCTATGCCGACACCGACGCCCGGCAGACCGCCCGCCGCCACGCCTTCGACGTCCTCGTGGTAGATGAGGCCCACCACGTCGCGCCGTCCGCCCCCACGGCCACCGCCCAGGGCCGCGGTTACGCGGTCGACAGCTTGCGCACGATGCGGACGCGCGAGCTGGCCGCGCGCTGCGAGCACCGCCTCTTCCTCAGTGCTACCCCGCACAACGGGCACAGCGAGTCGTTCACCGCGCTGATGGAGATGATCGATGATCGCCGCTTCACCCGCGGCGCCGACTTGGACGAGACGGCCCTGCGCCAGGTGGCCGTCCGCCGCCTCAAGTCCGAGCTGGACGAGTTGGGCTTCAAGAAGCGGGATGTGAAGTCGATCCCGTTCGAGCCGAACGTCGGCGAACAGGACGCCTTCGCCGAACTTTCCGCGCTGATTGAGGCGGGCCGCAGCGCCAGTGACCGGGATCGCGGCGGCGATCTGCTCGGGTTGCTATTGAAGAAGCGCTTCCTGTCCAGCCCGTGGGCCTTTGGCCGGACGCTGGCCCAACTCGCGCTGCGTGCGCCGGACGGCCGCGGCGTCCGAACGCTCTTTGCTGACGATGGCGAGGTGCTCCGTGAACTGGTCGGCAGCGACGCCCACGACGCCGAGGAGGGCCTCGCGGCCCAACCCGAGTTCCTCGCCATGGAGCGGCGCCAAGCCGCGAAGGCCCTGGCCACGGCGACGCCGCAACAGCTCGACCGGCTCGCCGACTGGGGGCTGGCCTACGAGGCCCGCCCGGACGCCCGCCTCGCCGCCCTCGTCACCTTCCTGGACGGCATCTGCCGCCCCGACGGCAAGACCTGGTCGAACGAGCGCGTGGTCATCTTCACCGAGTACGCCGACACCCTGGACTGGATCGTCACGGTGCTGACCAACCGCGGCTACGGCCCCGTCCTGGAACAGATCCACGGCGGGACGCCCCCAGACGAGCGCGAACGCACCCGGCAGCGGTTCACCGCCGACCCGGCGAAGGAGCCGGTCCGCGTGCTGGTCGCCACGGACGCCGCCGGCGAGGGCATCGACCTGCAGACCCACTGCCACCGGCTGGTCAACTTCGACATTCCGTTCAACCCGTCGCGGCTCGAGCAGCGCATCGGACGCATCGACCGCTACGGCCAAACCGAACCACCCGAGGTGTTCCACTTCGTGCCGGTCGGCTCGTCGAGCACCTACGCCGCCGACCTGGACTTTCTCAACCTGATCGCCCGCAAGGTCGGCTCGGTAGCCCAAGATCTGGGCTCGGTAAACCAGGTCATCGACGCCGACATCCAGCGCCGCTTCCTGCCGCGGGCGGCGTCCGCGCCGGCGCGTGGCACCGACGGTAACGCGATCATCACCCGGACACTGGCGGGCGGCATCGAGTTGAACCGCCGCCTCACGGAGTTGGCCCGTACCTACGATCAGCGCAAAGCGGCCATGCACCTGACCCCGGCGAACGCCGAGCGGGTGGTGGCCGAGGCGCTCCGGGTCGCCGGCGAACCGGCGCTGATCGAGGCCGGCGACGACCGCACCGACGCCCGGGTGTTCAAGGTGCCGGTGGCCGCCATGAGCCCCCATTGGCGCCGGGCCGCCGAAGGCCTCGACACGCTGCTCAACCCGGGCGTCTACCGGCCGATCACGTTCGACGAACACGCCTACGACAAGCACGAGGACACCACCGCCCCCAGCCACGACGACCTCGTCCACGTGCACCTGGGCCACCGCATCGCGCAGAAGTCGGCTCGCCTGCTGCGCAACTCGCTGTTCAGTGCGGCGTCCGAGGTGCACCGCGTCTCCGCCGTCGTCCTGGACGACCTCGACACCGCCTGCGTGGCGGTTGTGGCCCGACTCGTGCTCGTCGGACGCGGCGGCCTGCGGTTGCACGAAGAGGTCTTTCTGGCCGGCATCCGGATCGCCGCCCAGGAGTTGGCGACCGAAAAGATCGAGGCACTGCTGGAGCAGGCGCTCGACCCGGGCGAGCATCGTCAAGCATCGGACGCCATCCGCGCCTGGATCGCCGATGCCTGGAACGCCCCCGGCTCGCGCCTGCGCGGACGCCTGGAGGCGGCGATGGCCCGCAAGGCCGAGCGGTTGCGGGGCCGCGTCCAAAGCGATCTGACGGCCCGCGAGGATGCCGACGCCACCCGGGCCCGCGAGATCTTCGCCGCGTTCCGGCGCAACCTGACCGACTCCATCGCCCGTGTGGAGCACGAGGACGAGGGCATGCTGCCGCTGTTCGACGCCCAGCGCGAGCAACGAGAGCGTGACCTGCGTCACATGCGGGAGCGGCTCGCGTCGCTGGCCGAGGAGGAGCGCCGTGAAGTCGCGGCGATCCGCGCGCGCTACACCGACGTCCAGCCATACGTTTCGGCGGCCGCGGTGGTGTTCGCGCTGACCCCGGCCGACGACGAGCGCGGAGGCGTCCGATGAGCCCGCGACCCGCCGGACGCCGCCCGCTCAGCGGCGTCGAGGTTCACCGCCGCTGGCTGCAACTCGTCGAGACCGACGGCCCGTTCCTGTCGGTCCCGGTGCTCCGTGAGGTCTGGCCGCAGGGCATGCCTCAGCTCTCCGACGAGGCGGCGGCCGCCCTGCGGCGCGCCAAACCGGCCTTCGAGAAGGCCTGGGACGACCTGCAGGCGGGCGGTGATCCCGCGCAGTTCGAAACCGTTCGGGACGCCTTGGTCGAGGTCGTGCTGCGCGACGTGCTCGGCTGGGGCGAGTTCTACGTTCCCGGCGGCGGTGCTGAGGTGAGGTCGCCCAACCATCGGGTGACCGTGACGGCGGCCGGGGCCCTGGTGCGCAAAGGGGCTATGGGTGCGCTGGTGCTGGTGGTCGACCCGGTGGCGAGCCTGCACGACAACGCCGACGACGGGTGGGCGTCCTCTCCGATCGACCGGATGGAGCAGCTGCTGACGGCGTCCGGCTGCCCGGTCGGCGTTGTCACCGACGGCCGCTGGTGGGCTTTGGTCAGCAAGCAGCCCGAGGTCATGGTCGCTTCCGGCATCGTCGACGCCCTGACCTGGATCGAGGAGCCAGACCCCCCCAACGCTTTCGCCGAGCTGCTCAATCCGGGACGCCTGTTGGGCGGGCAGCCCGAGGGGCGTCTGGCGGCGCTGTTCAGGAAGTCCGTGGCTGCCGCCGAAGACATCACCGAGAGCCTCGGCGTCCAGGTGCGCCAAGCGGTGGAGCTGATCGTGCAGGCCTTTTCGGAGGCCGCCGCGGACGCCCGCCGCCGCGGCGCGCCCTTCCCGCTGCCCGACGACGGCGACGAGATCTACGCCGCGGTCGTCACGATCATGATGCGGGTCGTATTCCTGCTGTTCGCCCAGGAGCGCGGCCTGCTGCCGCAGAGCGCCCTGTTCACCGACGCCTACGGCCTGTCCGGACAACTGGACGCCCTGCGCGCCCGCGCGCTGGACGAGGGCGGCGAGGAGGCTCTGGAGCGTACCTTCGGGGTCTGGCATCGGTTGCTGGCCACATCGCGGGTGTTGTACCGCGGGGCGTCGTTCGAGGATGTCCGGCTGCCCGCCTACGGCGGCTCGCTGTTCGACCCCGACCGGTTCGCGTTCCTGGCAGCCCGCCGCGAGCGCGGCACGCTGGCCCTCCCGGTAAACGACCGGGTGATGATGCACGTGCTGGACGCCGTCCAACTGGCCGACGTGAAGGGCTCGCGACGACCGATCTCGTTCAAAGACATCGACGTTGAGCAGATCGGCTACATCTACGAGGGCCTGCTGGGCCACACCTGCCGCTTCGTCGACGAGCCGGTGGTGGGCCTGATCGGCAAGCGCGGCGCGGAGCCGGAGATCCCGCTGTCGGTGCTGGCCGACCTCGCCGACGAGTTCGATGACGACGCAGCCCTGGCCACCGCGATCCTGGGCTGGGTCAAAGGCAACCAGCCGTCCGCGACCGGTCCGAGCGCTGCCGCCCTGAAGAAAGCGCTCGCCGCGCGCGATGCCCTCGTGGACGCCGAGCGGGCGATCCGGGCCGTCACCCACGACCCGGAGCTGGGCAGCGAACTCCGGGGCTGGATTGGCATCATCCGGCGCGACCTGCGCAACCGGCCGATGGTGGTGGAGGCGGGTGGACTGGTCGTCGCCGAGACGCCGTCGCGCAAGAACGCGGGCGCCCACTACACGCCGCGCAGCCTCGCCGAGGAGGTCGTGCTGCACGCGCTGGAACCGATCGTCTATTCGCCCGGCCCCTACCAGACCCCCGACCGGGATGCCTGGATGCTCAAGTCGCCCGAGGAGATTCTGGAGCTCAAGGTCGCCGACATCGCCTGCGGTTCGGGGGCATTCCTCGTCGCCGCGGCCCGCTATCTGGCAGCCCGTCTGGTCGAGGCCTGGGACGC
>JBDHZK010000131.1:0-7406 GCA_039811865.1 Propionicicella sp.
AGGCGGGTCAGCAGCACGTCCGACTCCAGGATCGCCAACGGCTGACCTGGGCAGCGGTGAGCGCCGTCGCCGAAGGTGAGCCCGGCCTCGTTGACGCCGGCCGGCAACCGACGTCCGGGGCAGATCGACAGCGGGTCTGTGCCGACGGCATCCGGATCGGCGTTCGCCTGGCGCACGCAGACGTCCAGCAGGTCGCCCGGCTCCACGGCGATCGCCGTGTCGCCATCGGCGATCTCGAAGTCGCCTTGAGCCCGCCGGTACAGATGCCCGACCACGGGTTCGAGCCGGATGATCTCGTTCAAGATGGCGAACCGCCCGGGCTGGTCGGCACCCAGGTAGCTCGCTCGCAGTGGCTCGTCCGACAGCAGATGCCAGGCGGCCATGCAGATGAACTCGCGGGTGGTGACCATCCCAGCCGTTCCGTAGGTAACGCACTCCACTGCGATGTCGACGTTGGAGTAGCCCTCCTCGATGAGGTGGCTGATGACGTCTTGGCGCGGCCAGCGCCGTCGGGCCCTGATCGCCGGATGCACGTCGGCGAGGTAGAAGCGGACGATCGGCACCAGCCCGTTGACGGCCGCCTTGGCCCACTGGGCTGGGGTGCGGCCCAGATCGGGTCGGGTGATGTCGAACGGGGGTTGGTTGAAGAACGTCACCAGCCGGCGGGCCATCTTCCGCACCGGCGAGTTGGTCAGTCCGACCACCTTGGAGGTGACCTCGACGGAGTAGTAGAGGGCGAGTTCGTCCAGCCGGCAGCGCCCGGACGCGGCCGCCGCGGCAAGCAGTTCCTCGGCGCAAGCGATCATCGCGTCGGTGTAGCGCTGCGCCACGACCTTAGGAGCGAAGAAGCGCCCTACCTTCGTCCGCTGCTCATCGTGCCGTGGTCCGTCGGAGATCAGGATCGGATGGTTCTTCAGGTATCCCTTTGGGATCGCCTCGGCGGTGAAGCCCGCCTGGGTAGTCAGCGCGCGTTGCCGCAACACTTGCCGAGCCGCAGGCAACGAGCGCACCCGGACGACCTTTCCGGTTCGTTCCAGGCGCGGAGTCGATGCCTCACCCGGACGCTGGGCTCGCCGCGCTGTTCGCATGACTCATCTTGCGGCGGGACCGCTCTCCTGGGCCAGAGCAAACGCCCAGTCGCGTTCGATCACGTCGGCGAGGGTTAGGCAAGCCGTCTGGACGCGTCTTGGCCCGGTTCTCGGTGACGTGATCGAACGGTTCGGTCAATCGTCGGTGACCGCCGCGGCGAACTGGGCCTGGTACAGGGCGGCGTAGGCGCCCCCGGCGGCGAGGAGTTGCTCGTGGGTGCCCTGCTCGACGATCCGACCGTTCTCCATCACGAGGATGGCGTTGGCGTCACGGATCGTGGAGAGCCGGTGCGCGATCACGAAGCTCGTCCGGTCTTCGCGCAGCGCGTTCATCGCCCGTTGGACGAGCACCTCGGTGCGGGTGTCCACCGAGCTGGTCGCCTCGTCCAAGATGAGCAGCGCGGGGTCGCTGAGGAACGCCCGCGCGATCGTCAGCAACTGCTTCTCGCCCGCGGAGATGTTCGACCCCTCCTCGTCGATCACCGTGTCGTATCCGTCCGGCAGCGAGTGGACGAACCGGTCGACGTAGGTGGCCCGAGCCGCTTCCAGGATTTCCTCCTCGCTCGCCTCGGGACGTCCGTAGGCGATGTTGTCGCGGATCGTCCCGTGGAACAGCCAGGTGTCTTGGAGCACCATGCCGACGTTGGCGCGCAGCGCCCGGCGCGGCACGGTGGTGATGTCGACCCCGTCGAGGGTGATCCGTCCGCCCTGCAACTCGTAGAACCGCATGATCAGGTTCACCAGCGTGGTCTTGCCCGCTCCGGTGGGGCCGACGATGGCGACCGTCTGCCCCGGCTCGGCCACCAGGGACAAGTCGGTGATCAGCGGCTTGTTCGGGTCGTAGGAGAAGTCCACGTGCTCGAACTCGACACGTCCCCGGGTTGGCCGCAGCGTGCCGGCGGCGTCCGGCACCTCCTCCTCGGCGTCCAGCACCTCGAAGACCCGCTCGGCCGAAGCGACGCCCGACTGCAGCAGGTTGGCCATGGACGCGACCTGCGTCAGCGGCTGAGTGAACTGCCGGGAGTACTGAATGAACGCCTGGACGTCCCCCAGCGACAGCGTCCCGCTGGCCACCTTCAGCCCGCCGACGACGGCGACGAGTACGTAGTTGAGGTTCCCGATGAAGAACGTCGTCGGCATGATCAGCCCGGAGATGAACTGGGCGCCGAACGAGCTCGCGTAAAGCTGGTCGTTGCGCTTGCCGAACTCCGCGGCGACCTCGCGTTGGCGGCCGAACACCTTGACCAGCTGGTGCCCGGTGTAGGCCTCCTCGATCTGGCTGTTCAGTTCGCCCGTCTGCTTCCACATGGCGATGAACTGTTTTTGCGACCGCTTGCCGATCAGCGTCACCAGCACCAGCGAGACCGGAATCGAGATCAACGCGATCAGCGTCAACTCCCAAGACAGCCAGGCCATCATGAACAAGATCCCCACCAGCGTCAGCAGGTTGGTGAGCAACTGCGCGATGGTCTGTTGCAGCGTTGTGGACACGTTGTCGATGTCATTGGTGACCCGGCTCAGCAGCTCGCCGCGGGGCTGGTTGTCGAAGTACTTCAGCGGCAGCCGGTTGAGCTTCTCCTCCACCTCCTGGCGCATCCGGTAGACCGAGCGCTGCACGATCCCGTTCAGCAGGTAGCCCTGCAACCAGATCAGCAGCCCGCTGGCGACGTAGAGCGCAAGTGCGAGGAACAGGATCTGGGCCAGCCGATCGAACTGGATGCCCTGGCCGGGGATCACGTCCATCTTGCTCAGCATGTCGGCGAAGGTGTTGTCGCCCTTGGCGCGGAGCGCCGCGATGATCTGTTCCTTGGTCATCCCGGCCGGCAACTGCTTGCCGACGACGCCCGCGAAAACCAGGTCGGTGGCGGCGGCCAGGATCTTCGGCCCGACCACCGACAAGCCGACTCCGGCCGCGGTGAAGGCCAGCACCAGGCCGAGCAGCATGCGCTCGGGACGCAGGTGGCCCAGCAGGCGCCGCAGGGACGGCCCGAAGTTCATCGCTTTCTCGGCGGGCATCGCCCCGGGCGGGCCGCTGCCGAAGCCGCCTCGCCGCTGCGGGCCGAACTTTGGGCGTTCGGGAGCCTTGGTGGGCGGAGCCTGAGTCTTGGTCGCGGTGCTCATGCGGCCACCTCCTGGGTGGTTGTGCCGATTCGGCTGGCGGCGAACCCGCTGCGGGGTCGGGCGCCGGTCCGGGGTTGGGTCTGGGGTTGGGCTGGTAAGGACGCGGCCCGCCGCCGGGCGGCCAGGGACGGGCTCATCGGGGGCTCGTTTCGTGGCCGGCGAGCACCCAGTCGGGCTGCCAGCCGCCGGGGAGTTCGTCGACGAAGTGCCAGTGCGCGTCGTACTCGTAGCAGCGGCCGGGACCGTAACGGCGTTGGAAGAAGGCGGGCGCCCAGACCGACGCCTGGTTTGCGTGCAGGTGGTCGGCGATCGCCGCCGCCCAGATCGAGAACGTCGAGTTGGTGATGACGAGCCGGCGCGCGCTGGCGACGTCCCGAAGATTCGACGCCGGTGGGTCGGCCGGGTCGGCGAAGCTCACCTGGGCGGCGTAGGAGGCGAGCCAGTCCAGCCCGCGGCACCAGCCGATGTCGTCCGAGATCAGGTGCAGGCGGCGGATCTCCCCGTCGATGTCGATCGAGCCGGCGATCGCCGCCTTCAGGTAGCCCTCCACGTCGATGCCGAACTCGGCGCGGTGGCCGGCGTTGCTGTAGTAGTCGCCGCGGCGGACGTTGACGACCAGGACGCCGTCCTCGGCGAGCGGGCCGGTGCCTGCGCCCGCGAGCAGCGGTTCAGGCAGCAGCGCCTCGCCGATGAAGGCAGCCCGCGTGGTGTCGGTAAAGCCGCGCGGATCGCCCTCGCGTTCCGGGTAGGCCCAGTAGTCGTTGCGCTGGTCCCAGAAGCTGACGTCGGCTCGCTCGATCAGATACCGCCGCGCGAACGTGGGCACCAGGTCGGCCCAATAGCGCATCTTCTTGGTCAGGGTCACCTTGGGCGGCACCGGATCGTTGCGATGCGCGTGCGCCCAAACCCACAGGTAGAGCTGGTTGCCGAACCCCATGAACTCGGGCGTCAGGTTGACGTTGCGGCGCCCGAACCGGTCGCGCAACGCGGTGAGCGCGCTACCGGTCAGCGCGCGAGCCGCCGTCTTGGCCGAGCTCACGCGACCGCCTCGAGGCTGAGCTGGGAGTCGACGATCTCGGCGTACGTCGGGCACGTCGCCAGCAGGTCGGCGTGCTTGCCGATCCCGACGATCTGGCCGTCCTCAAGGACGACGATCTGGTCGGCCGACATGATCGTGGACACCCGTTGGGCGACGATCACGACGGCGGCGTCCGCCGTCTCGGGCGCGAGCGCGGCGCGCAGCCGGGCGTCCGTGGCGACGTCCAGGGCGGAGAACGAGTCGTCGAACACGTAGATGTCCGGCTTGCGGACCAGCGCCCGCGCGATCGCCAGGCGCTGGCGCTGTCCGCCGGAGACGTTCGTCCCACCCTGGGCGATCGGCGATTCCAGGCCTGCCGGCATGGCCTGGACGAAGTCCTTGGCCTGAGCCACCTCAAGGGCGTGCCAAAGCTGTTCGTCGGTGGCTTCGGGGTTGCCGTAGCGCAGGTTCGAGGCGACCGTCCCGGTGAACAGGAACGCCTTTTGCGGCACGAGCCCGATCTCGCTCCACAAGACGTCCGGGTCGAGTTCGCGGACGTCCACGCCGTCGATCAGCACCCGGCCGCCGGTGGCGTCGAACAGCCGCGGCAGCAGGTTGACCAGTGTCGTCTTGCCCGAGCCGGTGGAACCGATGATGGCCGTGGTCTCGCCCGCGCGGACGGTGAAGTCGATGTTGCGCAGGACGGGCGCCTCGGCCCCGGGGTAGGTGAACTCGACCCGGTCCAGGCGGACCTCGCCGTGCGTGAGCACCTTGTGGACCGGCTTGGCCGGGGGGACGACCGTCGACTCGGTGTGCAGCACCTCCTGGATCCGGACCGCGCACACCGCGGCGCGGGGCACCAGCATGGTCAGCATCGAGGCCATCATCACGCTGATCAGAATCTGAATCAGGTAGGCCAGGAAGGCGAACAGTTGCCCCACGGTCAGGTCGCCGGAGTCGATCCGCAGCCCGCCGAACCACATCACGCCAACGCTGGAGATGTTCATGATGAACATCAGCGCCGGGAACATCGTCGTCACCCGGCGTCCCACCGCGAGCGCCGACTCGGTGACGTCGGCGTTCGCCTTCGCGAATCGCTGGGTCTCCAGCGGTTCCCGGACGAACGCACGGATCACCCGCAGGCCGCCGATCTGCTCACGCAGCACGCGGTTGAGCGTGTCGATCCGGGTTTGCATGCTGCGGAACAGCGGGGTGAGCTGGAAGATCAAGACGCCGATCACCAGCGCCAGCAGGCCCACGGCCACGCCGATCAGCCAAGCCAGCCCGACGTCCTCGCTCAGCGCCATGATGATGCCGAAAACCATGGTGATCGGGGCGCCGATCAGCATGATGCAGGTCATCATCACCAGCATCTGCACCTGCTGGACGTCGTTGGTGTTGCGCGTGATCAGGGACGGCGCGCCGAACCGGTTGACCTCGCGGGTGGAGAAGCTCAGGACGCGATCGAAGAGCGCGGCGCGGACGTCCCGGCCGAACTTCATCGCCACCTGCGCTCCGAAATACACGCCCAGGTACTGGCAGACGATCTGGGCGAACGAGACGGCCAGCATGATGCCGCCGGTGGCCCAGATGTAGTTGGTGTCGCCCTTGGCGACGCCGTTGTCGATGATGTCGGCGTTGAGCGTGGGCAAGAACAGCGACGCCACGGTCGCGCCCGCTTGCAGCAGGACGACGGCCAGCAGCGCGAGCCAATGCGGCGCCAGGAAGCGCCTGAGTAGTCGGGTGAGCATCTACTGGTCCTTCGCGATTCCGTGCAGGATGAGGCTGGCCAAGGTCGCGGGCGGGGCCACGCGGTTGGAGTCGGTGGTGAACGGGTGAGCGGTCGCGAACGCGATCGCCAACAGCGCGTTGGCCGCGGTGGCCGGGTCGGTGCGCAGCGCATCGGCGTAGGGGCGCAGCGAGTCCGCGACGGCACTCAGGGTGGCCGCGCGGCCCTCCAGACGCCGCGCCGCCGCCTTGGGGCCGCAGTCGCGGTCGGGCGGCTGCGTCCAGGCCGACACGACGCTGCGCACCTCCGCGAAGTGCCGTTGCAGCAGTTCGAGGATGTCGGTCACGCGGTCGTCCAGAGGCTGCCCGGACGGCAGTTCCCGAATCGCCGCGATCTTCCGGTCGGGGGCCAGGATGTCGGTGATCACCTCGTTGATCAACGCCGACTTGGACTCGAAGGCGCGGAAGATGGTCCCTTCGGCCACGCCGGCGGCCTCGGCGATCTGCCTCGTGCTCACCCCGCCGGGCCCGTGCGCGATCAGCAGCGGGCGGGTGGCGTCCTTGATTGCCTGGCGGCGCAGGTCTGGGGGCAGCGGGGCGGCTCGACTCACGAGGGGCGAGTTTAAGTGAGTGAGCGCTCACTCACAAGTGGTTTTTGGCGCCCGCATCGGTAACTCTTGATTTGGTCCGCCTCAGCGCCCGAATCAGTTCGTTGTCGAAGTCAGAGCGCAGGCTCGGCCGAGGGCTCCTCGCCGGCGGCGGACGGGGCCGGCGGGGCCGGCGCGAGCGGGGCTAGCTTGACCGCCGTCCCGTACGCGGCGACCTCGGTCGAGCCCGTGTCCAGGGCCACGGAGTCGAACTTCAGCCCGATCACGGCGTCCGCCCCGGCGGCCACGGCCATCTCGATGAGCGCGTCCACGGCGTCCTGACGGGCGTCGACCAGGGCGAAGACGGCGTCCGGCCCCGAGGCGCGCGGGCGGATCGCCGCGCCGTGGACGTCGGCGATGATGGCGGCGACCTCCCGCCGCGGGATTCCGGAAGTAGTGGTCACCGGGACGCTGTGCCCGCGCGCCTGCGCCTTCCGGGCCGGCGGCGGCGGGACCGGTGTCTGCAGCGCCGGTGGGTGCGGGACCGGCGGTGGCTGCTGCGGCGGCGGCGGTTGAATCGGCGGCGGACCCTGCTGGGGTTGCGGCTGCCAGCCCTGGGGCTGCGGCTGGAACTGCTGCGGCGCGCCGGGCGGTTGGAAGGGCGGGAAGCCGCCGGGCTGGGCCGGCGGCGCGTACGGCGAGGCCTGGTAGGCGGGCTGCTGGCCGTATGGGTTCTGCGGCTGTCCGTAGGGCTGCTGACCGTAACTCATGCCGCCATTTAACCCGGGCCGGATCGGCCGCGGGCGGGCCGAGCCAATCCCGGGCAGACTCGCCGAACGCCGAACGCCGAACGCCGAACGCCGA
>JBDHZK010000132.1:0-7276 GCA_039811865.1 Propionicicella sp.
AAATGTCGGCTCTCGACTTCGACCTCGCCCGCGCCGGAATGAGTTCGCAGTACGGGTTCGCCAAGTTGCTGAACGCCGAGTTGGGCATTCCGCTGCGTCCCGCGCGGGGGCTTTCCACCGGGTACATCAAGCACCACCAAGTGGCCAATCTCACCCATGCCCTGGAGCATGCGGACGAGCAACTCGAGAGCGCGAACGCCGAGCGCGTGCGTAGGTTGACCCGCTGGTTGCACGGGTTCCCTCACTGGGCCGAGGTCGCCCCGGGCGCTGGGCGTCCCGAGCCCGACCTGGTCGTCCTCTACCAGGCCTGAGCCCGCCTCGAACTCGGTCGATCTGGTCGAGGCTCCGCCCGCCCATCTCTGCGGCGTCGGCCGCCTGGCGCCGCGCAATCCAGGCGTCGGTTCTAGGCGGGCTTGATCACCACGATCAGGTCGCCACCCTCGACGTGGGCGACACCAGCGAGCGCGACGCGGTCCACGACGCCCGAAACGGGTGCGGTGATGGCCGCCTCCATCTTCATGGCTTCGATGGTGGCGACCGCATCCCCCGCGGCGACGCTGTCCCCTGCCGCGACGGTCACGGCGACCGCACCGGCGAAGGGGGCGGCCACATGTCCCGGGTTGGCCGAGTCGGCGCGCTCGGCCGCGGGCCGGTCCGGCTTGACGGAGCGGTCCACAACGCGGACCGGACGCAGGGCCCCGTTCATTTTGCACATCACGGTTCGTTTGCCGCGGTCGTCCGCCTCGCCGACCGCCTCGAGCCCGACGATCAGCGTGACGCCCTTCTCGAGCGGGATCTCGTGCTCCTCGCCGTGCCGAAGGCCGTAGAGGTAGTCCAACGTCGACAGGGGGCTGAGGTCGCCGAAGCTGTCGCGTGCCTTGGCGAAATCCCTGGTCGGGCCGGGGAACAACAGCCGGTTCAGCGTCTCTTGGCGCTCCCGTCCGGGTCGCTCCAGCCGGGCGGCGTCCTCGGCCTCGATCTCCTCCAGCCGCGGTGGGACGCGGCGTCCCTGAAGGGCCTTCGTGCGGAACGGCTCCGGCCAGCCGCCGCTCGGCTCGCCCAGTTCGCCGTTGAGGAAACCGATTACCGAATCAGGGATGTCGTACTTGTGCGGGTCCGCCGCGAACGCCTCCGGGTCGGCATTCACCGCCACCAGGTGCAGTGCGAGGTCGCCGACCACCTTGGACGACGGCGTCACCTTGGTCGGGCGGCCGAGGATCTTGCTCGCGGCGGCGTACATGTTCTCGATCAGCTCGAACTTGTCGCCCAAGCCCAGCGCGATCGCCTGCTGGCGCAGGTTCGACAGCTGCCCACCGGGAATCTCGTGGTCGTACACGCGCCCGGTCGGGCTCGGAATCCCCGACTCGAAGGGCAGGTAGATCCGCCGCACGGCCTCCCAGTAGGGCTCCAGATCCATCACGGCGCGCAAGTCGAGCGCCGTCTCGCGCTCGGTGTGCCGCAAAGCCGCCACCAGGGCGGACGCCGACGGCTGGCTCGTGGTGCCGGCCATCGCGGCCGACGCCACGTCGACCGCGTCCACGCCAGCGCCGACCGCGGCCAGCAGGGTCGCCAGCTGCCCGCCCGCGGTGTCGTGGGTGTGCAGGTGCACGGGCAGGTCGAAGCGCTCGCGCAAAGCCGCAACCAGCTTGGCTGCGGCGGGCGCCCGAAGCAGGCCCGCCATGTCTTTGATGGCCAGGACGTGCGCCCCCGCTGCCACGATCTTCTCCGCGAGGCGCAGGTAGTAGTCCAGCGTGTAGGTCGGCTCCGCGGGGTCCAGCAGATCGGCGGTGTAGCACAGCGCCACCTCGGCAACGGACGTCCCCGTCTCACGCACCGCCTCGATCGCCGGGCGCATCTGCTCGACGTCGTTCAGCGCGTCGAACACCCGGAAGATGTCGACGCCGACCGCAGCCGACTCCTGGACGAACCCGCGCGTCACCGCCGGCGGATAGGGCGTGTAACCGACCGTGTTTCGGCCCCGGAGCAGCATCTGCAGGCACAAGTTGGGCATCGCGTCCCGCAGCGCGGCAAGCCGCTCCCACGGGTCCTCGGCGAGGAACCGCAGCGCCACGT
This sequence comes from Propionicicella sp., assembly GCA_039811865.1. GTDB lineage: Bacteria > Actinomycetota > Actinomycetes > Propionibacteriales > Propionibacteriaceae > JBDHZK01. Next base: position 2,074 of record JBDHZK010000132.1, read on the forward strand.
CATAGGTGGCACCGCCCCAGCATTCGACCGAAAGCAGGCCGGGCACCAGCCGAGCCATATGCGGCCCGACCGCGACCAGGTCGCGCGTCCGGACGCGTGTGGCCAGCAGCGACTGGTGGGCGTCGCGGAACGTCGTGTCGGTAACCTCGACGACCTCGCTCGCGCGGAGGGCCCGGGCGAAACCCTCGGGGCCAAGCTCGCGCAGGCGGTCGCGCCAGCCGGGCAACACCGGCGCGCTCAAGTCGGCCGCGGGCAGCTTGACGGTGGGTTCGAGCAGGCTGGGCGCCTCGCCCCACGGCTTGTTCACCGTGACGTCGGCCATCCAGGCGAGCACCTTGCTTCCGCGATCGACCGAGCCGGCCAACTGGAGCAGCTGGGGCCGGTCGTCGATGAAGGACGTGGAGACCTCGCGGGTCAGGAAGTCCTGGTCGTCCAGCACGCGGAGCAGGAAGGGGATGTTGGAGGACACCCCACGGATGCGGAACTCGGCCAGCGCCCGCCGCGCGCGCCGAATCGCGGTCGGGCGATCCGCGGCCCGCGCGGTCAGCTTCACCAGCATCGAATCGAAGTGCGGGCTGATCTCCACTCCCGCCCCGGACGTCCCGCCGTCCAGCCGGATGCCGTTGCCACCGGCCGAGCGGTACGCGGTGATCAGTCCGGTGTCGGGACGAAAGCCGTTGGCGGGATCTTCGGTCGTGATCCGGCACTGCAGCGCGAAGCCGTGCAGGGAGATCTTGTCCTGGGTCAACCCCAGTTCCGGCAGCGTCGCGCCGGCGGCGATCCGCAACTGGGATTGGACAAGGTCGACGTCGGTGACCTCCTCGGTGACGGTGTGCTCGACCTGGATCCGCGGGTTCATCTCGATGAACACGTGCTGACCGGTTCGCTCGCCCTCGGTTTCGACGAGGAACTCGACGGTGCCGGCGTTGACGTAGCCGATGCTCTTGGCGAACTTGACCGCGTCTGAGCAGAGCGCCTCGCGCAGTTGCGGCGTGATGAAGGGGGCCGGCGCCTGCTCTACCACCTTTTGGTGGCGGCGCTGAATCGAGCAGTCGCGCTCGAAGAGGTGAATGACGTTGCCGGCGGCGTCGGCCAGGATCTGCACCTCGATGTGCCGCGGGCGGCCCACCGCCTGCTCGATGAAGACCGTCGGATCGCCGAACGCACCCTCCGCCTCGCGCATCGCCGCGCCGAGCGCCTCGGGCAGTGCCGCCGCCTCGTTCACCCGCCGCATGCCGCGTCCGCCGCCGCCGGCGACGGCCTTGACGAAGACGGGGAACCCGATCTCGTGCGCCCGCGCGATCAAGTAATCGACCTCGGTCGAGGGGTCGCTGGAGGCCAGGGTCGGGATGCCGGCCTGCTTGGCCGCCTTCAGGGCGCGCACCTTGTTGCCGGCCAACTCCAAGACGTCCGCCGGCGGTCCGACGAACGTGATCCCGGCGGCGACGCAGGCGGCGGCGAGGTCTGGGTTCTCGCTGAGGAACCCATAGCCGGGGTAGATCGCGTCGGCCGCGCAGGCGGTGGCCGCGGCGACGATGCGCTCGACGTCCAGGTAGGCGCGGACCGGATGGCCCTCTTCACCGATCAGGTAGGCCTCGTCAGCCTTGATCCGGTGGTCGGCGTTTCGATCCTCGTAGGGATACACCGCGACCGTACGCAGCCCCAGTTCGTAGGCGGCGCGAAAGGCACGGACGGCGATCTCGCCACGGTTGGCGACCAAGACCTTGGAGAACATGGCCGAAATCTATCCGTTGCGTTGTGCCAGAGGGGAAGGTGCCGTCCACCCACCCGACCATCGGCAGCGGCCGCGTCCGGAGAGACTCCGAACGCGGCCGCTTCGAGACGTTGACCAGCGCCCTACTTGGGCGGGTTCAGGAAGCCCAGCAGCAGCCCTTGGGCGAAGTAGACGAGGAACAAAGCCGCCACCGCGTAAAGCAGCGGGTGAACCTGGTTGCCCCGGCCCCGCATCAGCTTGATCGCAACGTAGGTGATGAACCCGGCACCGATGCCGGTGGTGATCGAGTAGGTGAACGGCATCAGCACCATGGTGATGAAGGCCGGGATGCCGTCGTCCGGCTCGTCCCAATCGACCTGCAGCACCTGACTCATCATCAGGAAGCCGACGAAGAACAGCGCAGGCGCCGCGGCCTCCGAAGGCACGATCTTGACGATCGGCGCGAGCAACAACGCGACCAGAAATCCGGCACCGGTGACCACGGACGCCAGCCCCGTCCGGGCGCCCTCACCGACACCCGCGGCGGACTCGATGTAGCTGGTGTTGGACGATACCGAGCCCAGGCCACCGGCCATCGCCGCGACCGAGTCGACCAGCAGGATCTCGGTGACATGGGGCGGGTTGCCCCGCCCGTCGAGCAGGTTTCCTTCGGCACCGACGGCCACGACGGTGCCCATCGTGTCGAAGAAGTCGGAGAGCATCAGGGCGAAGATCAACAGCACCACACCCAGGGCGACGTTCCAGTCGAACGTCCCGTTCGGGGCGAAGCCGCCGAACAGGTCGACGCGGCCGAGCAGGCTCAGGTTGGGCGCGGCGAAATCGGACCAGGCCGGCAGGGTCGGGACGATGAGCGACCAGCCCAGCGGGTTGTCTACCCGCGAGCCGAGATGGGTGAAGCTCTCGACGATCAGGGCGGCAACCGAGGCGGCCGCGATCGCGATCAGCATGGCGCCCTTGACTCGGCGCACGAACAGCAGGATCAGCAGCATCAGCCCGGCCACGAAGACGGCCATCGGCCACCCGACCAGCGAGCCGTTCAGCCCGAGCTCAACCGGCGGCCCACTCGGGCTGGCCGGCCGCCGGACGATGCCGGCGTCCACAACACCGACGAAGGCGATGAACAGGCCGATGCCCACCGAGATGCCCGTCCGCAGCGCCTGCGGGACTGCCCGGAAGATGGCCGCCCGGACGCCCGTCAGGACGAACACCGTGATCAGGGCGCCCTCGATGACGATCAGTCCCATGGCCTGCGGCCAGGTCATCTTCGGCGCAATGACGTAGGCGAGGATCGCGTTCAGCCCCAGGCCCGTCGCCAGGCCGATCGGGAAACGCCCGACCAGGCCCATCAGGATGGTCATGACCCCGGCGATGAGCGCGGTAGCAGCCGCCACCATGCCGATCGTGATCCCGACGTTGGCGCCGATCACCTGCCCGGCAGCGTCCTTCCAAGGCAAGCCGCTGACCAGATAGCCGTTCTTGTCGCCGGTCGTCCCGATGATCAAGGGGTTGAGGGCGACGATGTAGACCATCGTGAAGAACGTGACCAGACCGCCGCGAACCTCGCGGGCGACGGTCGAGCCGCGACGGGTGATGCCGAAGTAGCGATCGATCGAACTCAACGGCGCGGTGGTCGGCGGCTTCGGGGCCGCCTTCGGAGACTTCGTGACCATGCCCGGGACCCTATCCACGCGCGCACCGCACGACCGAGAAGTGGACGTTCGCAAAACACCTAGAGAATCCGGTATATCGGTCGCGGCCGGATCTCCGCTTCGCCGGGCGCCCCGAACCGGAGCGGACTCGCCCCCATCACAGGCTCGAGCAGCGAGCAAAGTTCGAGACTCAAGAGCAGGCACTGCCTGGGACGGAAATCCCAACCGGGGCGACTTCTTGGCCCGCGGCCCGCTACCTAGAGTGGTCCCATGAATCCCAGCCCCCGGCACCGCTTCCTGGTCCAAGCGCCAGTGCCGGCCGTGGACGCCGACGGCGTGGGCGTCGTGGCGATCGGCACGATCATCTGGGCGCTCGCCGCCGGCGTCTTGTGGTTGAACTTCGGAGCTCTCAGCGAGCGAGGCCACCAGTGGTGGCTCTGGGTGGCCGTCTCCGGCTTCGGCCTCGGTGTCCTCGGGCTGATCTACAGCCTCGGCCGGGCTCGGAGACGGTCCGGCCCGCCCGGCGCCCAGCCGGTCCGAGATCGATCAGTAGAAGAGGGTCTCGTCGATGGGGACGCTGTCCCACAAGGCGGTTCGGGGTTCGCCAGCGCCATCGGCGGCCAGCACGTCGGAGTGACCGCCGCAGCCGTGGTCGAGGGAGACGACCCGAGCGTCAGCGGCTGAGTACTCGTTCGCGCACACCCCGAACTCCGCCCCCAACGGTCCGCTCAGCCGGACGAAGTAGCCGCACGTGGCGCATGAGGCCGGCGCCAACTGGGTCATCTCGTTGTCCGGCCCACCTTCACCTTGGTGCCAGCGCTGAGCGGCCTCGTCCCGCCCGTCGGGCGACAAGATCCGCTCCCGGCCCAGGCCGAGCTCCGCGACGAGCAGCCGCGTTTGCACCCAGTCGGGAGATTCGGGGTCGGCCGGCCCGTCAGCGGTGAATCCAGGCACCAGCCGGGGATCGTCGTCCGGCGTCGGCAGGATCGTCCCGGGAGCCACGTCCCCCGCGCCGATCCGCGCCGACCACGGCACCCAAGTCGGCGGCAGCAGGGCACCCTCGCCTGGGACGAGCGTGACCTCGTTCACCGTCACCACGCGGGCCCGGGACGCCCGCGCCAACGTCACCGACCAGCGCCAGCCCGGGTAGCCCGGATGGTCACAGGTGAAGTAGTGCGTGACGACGCGAGTGTCCTCCGGCTCCACGCCGATGTGCGCACCGACCTCCAGCACGCCACTGCGCCGCTCGGCGGCGGAACGCGCCAACTCGACGGCGCCCGCGCAGGCGGAATCCAGGGCGAGCTTCACGGCCATGCGCGCCATTGTTCCACAGCCGGCGGCGCTCCCCAGCGCCGCAAACCGCGTGGAGCACGCCTAGGCGGCGTCCCCCGCGGGCCAGCCTAGAGCTCGAGCTCGTCGGCCACGGCCCGCAGCACGGCAGCCACCTTGACGGCCTGCTTGGCGTCGGGATGGCGTCCGCGCTTGTAGCCGTTGCCGATCGCGTCGAGCATCTTGATGAGGTCCTCGACGATCACGGCCATGTTCTCGGGCGACTTGCGGGTCGCCTTGGAAAGCGACGGCGGCGCCTCGAGCAGTCGCAACGAAAGCGCCTGCTCGCCCTTCTTACCCGCGACGACGCCGAACTCGACCTTCTGGCCACGCTTGAGGGTGGTGACCCCGGGCGGCAGTGCGGCCGCGCGGACGAAAACGTCGTCGCCGCCCTCGTCCTTGGTCAAGAACCCGAATCCCTTGTCGGCGTCGTAGTAACGCACCTTGCCGACCGGCATAAGACCACCCCTGTTGCTCCACCCGGCACGAA
>JBDHZK010000133.1:0-7245 GCA_039811865.1 Propionicicella sp.
GACGTCTCGATCGGCTATCTGAGCCACGACGACTCCGCGATCAACCTCTACCTGCAGGAGTCGTTCACCTTCCAGGTAAACACCGCCGAGGCGAGCGTCGTCATCGGCGGCTGAGCCCGTTTCGGCGGCGCCCCCGCACCCCAACCACCACCCAGCGGCAAGCCCGCCCCAACCCAGTAGGACGGCATCCGTGGTCTTCCAGCAAGTCGTCGTTCCACCCACCCGGGCTGCAATCTTCCTCGTCCTGACCGTGACGGACGGCGCCGAGGCGGTCGTCCGGGACGTTCTGGCCGACCTTTCGGGAATCGTGCGAGGGGTGTCGTTTCGGGTGCCGACCGATGAGTTGGATTGTGTCGTCGGCATCGGTGCCGACCTCTTCGAGCGCCTGTACGCCGCGCCCAAACCGATTCACCTTCACCGATTCGTGGCGTTGGAAGGCGCGCGACACCGGGCGGTCTCGACCCCGGGTGACCTGCTGCTGCACCTGCGGGCCCGCCACCTGGACGTCTGCTTCGAGCTGGCCCACCAGGTGTCCGACCGGCTCCGCGGGGCCGCGACGATCGTCGACGAGGTGCACGGCTTCAAATACTTCGACGAGCGGGACCTGCTCGGGTTCGTCGACGGCACCGAGAACCCCGAGGGGGCGCGGGCGGTCGCCGCGGTGAGCGTCGGCGACGAAGACCCGGCCTACACCGGCTCGAGCTACGTCATCGTCCAGAAGTACCTGCATGACCTGGACGCCTGGAAGTCGGTGAGCGTCGAGGAACAGGAGCGCGTCATCGGGCGCAGCAAGCTCGAGGACATCGAGATGTCCGACGAGGTCAAGCCGAAGAACTCCCACGTTGCGCTCAACACCATTGCCGACGCCGACGGGACGCAACGTCAGATCGTCCGCGAGAACATGCCGTTCGGCGAGATCGGCAGCGCGCAGTTCGGGACGTACTTCATCGGCTACGCCGCCGACCCAGGCGTCACCGAGGAGATGCTGCGCAACATGTTCCTCGGCAACCCACCGGGCAACACCGACCGCATCCTCGACTTCTCCACCGCCGTCACCGGCTCGTTGTTCTTCGTGCCCACGCAGGACTTTCTGGACGACCAGCCGCCGGCCGCGCCCGTCCCCGCAGCGGAGCCCGCCTCAAGCGGGCCCGTTCCCACCGGGCCTGCGGGCGACGGTTCGCTGGGCATCGGCAGCCTACGGACGCCGCGACCCGCGTCCTGAGCCCAAGGGCCCGCTTCCGCTGGGCACTGCGGCGACGGGTCATGACCGGGGTCATGGGTATGGCCCCGAAGTCGTGACTGGCGGCCCGTCCGGAGCGCCGTCGCAGCACCTAACGTCGCGCCCATGCCGAATGTGACGACCACGCAGCCGCAAGTGCCGATCGCGGCGCCGGCTCTCGACTTCGATCCCACCAACGGGTTGCCCGTTAACCCGACCCGCTTCTCCCGCTCGCCGCGCCGCGGTCTGGCGACGCTGGGCCGCACGCTGTTGGCGATGGTCTCGATGATCGTCTTGTCAATCCTGCCTGGCATGGTGGCGTACTTCGGCGCGAAGGCGCTCGGCGCCACCGAGGAACTGGCCGTCCCGTTGGCGCACGCGGTGACCTTCGTCGCCTACCTGTTCGCGGTGCGGGCGTTGCGCGGGCGGTTCGAGGGCGACCCGGACACCTACCTCGCCGTCGGCTGGGACGGCGGCCGCGCGATCCGTTCGGTGGTGATCGGGCTGCTCTGCGGCGCGGTCATCTTGGGCACCCCGCAGTTGGTTTCCGTCCTCTCCGGCACCATCCAGATCGGAGGCCCGGCGTTGGCGGGCGTCGCATTGTGGCTGCGCGTCCTGCAGATCTTCACCGTTTCGTTCCTGCTCCAGGGGTTCACCGAGGAGTTCTTGTGGCGCGGCTACCTGATGACGACGCTGATGAGCCGCTGGTCACCGGCCACCGCGGCGGTGATCTCCGCCGTCGCGTTCGGGGCCATGCACGTCGTCTCCGGCGGCAGCGGCGAAACCGTAGAGTCGAAGGCCTGGTACGCCCTCGCCGCCATCGGGATGGGCCTCACCGCCGCCGGATTGCGGCTGGTGACCGGATCGACTTGGGCCGCGATCGGATTCCACACCGGCTGGCACCTGACGACCCGGATCCCCGGACTGTGGACCGCCACCGTCGTCCGGGAGGCCCCGGCCTGGGCCGAACACGTGGTCGGCTTCGTCGAGATCATCGTCGGCGCGATCCTGATCGCCGTGGGCGCCCGGATGGCCAAGCGCCGCGTCGCCGCGACGGTGGCCGCCGGCTAGGCACACCTTCGAAACTCACCCGCCCTCACGACGAGGGTCAGCGCCCCTGCCCGGCGCCGCGATCGCGGTCTGGGACGCCAGGGGCGCTGACTCGTCGTCGCGGCCCTATCGCGCTGCACTCTCGGCGAGGCCGAGGTTCTCCCGCAGGGAGTCGTCCAGCGAGGTGTGGTCGTCGCCGAAGACGTCCACGGTCTCGCTCGCATCGATCAGGAACGGCCGCCGGAACTGGTAGTTCATCTCCACAACCTCTTTGACCATCGGGCTGAACAGCCCGGCCGCGCGCAGCACCCAGCCCGGCATGGCGCGCAGCTTCGCCGGCTTGACGTCGAGTAGTTCGGCCGCCCGGCCCGCGAGCGCGCGGAACGAGATCGCCGGTTCGGACGGGACCAGCCAGTAGCGGTTCCAGCCGCGGGGGTCCGCGGCCGCCTTGACCAGCAGGCGACCGGCGTCACCGGGGTTGGTGAAGGCATGTGGCGCGTCCAGGTCGGCCGGGACGAACGCGGTCGTCCCCCTGCGGATCTGGTCGAGCGCCAGAATCGACAGCATGGACGGGCCCTCGCCCAGGTAGTCGCTGCCGCGAACCGCGACGACGGCCCGGACGCGTCCCGCCGCCTGGGCCGCCAGCAGGTCGGCCCACATCCGGGCGCGAACGCGTCCCTTCACGGTGGTCGCCGCGTCAGGCAGCTTCGGGCTCATCGGGACGTCCACCGGGCCGAACGCGTACAGGTTGTCGATCATCGCCAGCACGGCCCCGCTGTCCGCGGCGGCGTCCAGGAAGGCGGCGGCCAGGGGCGGCCAGTCCTGCGGCCAGCGGTGGTAGGGCGGGTTCACCGCGTTGTAGATCACCTGGGCGCCGGCGGCGTGGGTGCGCAGGACGCCGGGCGCGGCGATGTCCGCGGCGACCGTTTCGGCGCCGTCCGGTCCGCTGCCGCTGCGGGTGAGCACGCGGACGTCCTCGCCCTTGGCGATGAGGTCGCGGGCGATCGCACCACCGGTCGGGCCGGCTCCGACGACTACGTGAAGTGCCATGATTACTCCTTTTGTGAGCAATGCTCTTGTTTGCGTGCATTGATTCCAACACGCTTCGCGCGTGCTGGCAAGAGCGCTGCTCACTTTTGCGACGCACGCTCTCGGATGTGCCACAATGTGCCGATGCCGACGCTGCGCGAACGAGTCCGGGCTGAGCTGGTTTCCGAGATCAAGGCGACCGCCATCGATCAGCTGGAAAGCGACAACGCCGACCTGTCCCTCCGCGCGATCGCGCGCCGCATGGGCATGGCCTCATCGGCCATCTATCGCTACTTCCCAAGCCGGGACGACCTGCTCACCGCCCTTATCCTCGATGGCTATGGCGCCCTCGCCGATGCCGTCACCGAGACGGAGGCGCACGTCCCGAGGAACGATCTCGCCGGAAGGCTGCGCGCTTGCGCCAACGCGATCCGAAACTGGGCTCGGGACCATCGGGCTGAATACGCCCTGCTGTACGGGACGCCGATACCCGGTTTCCGGGCGCCGCAGGACACCGTCGTCCCGGTCACGCGGCTGAGCGGGGTGCTGATCGGGATCCTCGCCGACGGAGTGAACGCCGGCGTCTTCGGAGCCACCGAGCGACCCGAGGACGTCCGGCTGACAGACGACCTCTCCGCACTTGTCGAGGGGTTCGCCCACCCGGAGATTCCGGCGGGCCTGATCGCACGTGGGTTGACCGCTTGGATGGGCATCTTCGGTGCGGTCAGCTTCGAACTTTGGGGACATCTGCACGGCGTCACCAACGACTACGACGCGCTGTTCGAACATCACCTAACCCTGCTCAATCAGTTGGTGGGACTCCAGCCGACGCCAAGTGCCTGAAGCGGCGCGCGCACCGATGCCGAGCCGAATGATGCCCAGAAGCCCGCGAATCGGCCCTCACTATGAAACGACCCTGGTCAGCTACCGGTGAGTATGTAAGCCTTCATTCGTGGACAGCACCGAGACCAGGGCGAACCAGACGACGTCGGGGCGCACGATCCTGTGGAACAACCTCGTCGCGCTACTGCTGGGAGCGGCGCTGATGGTGTTGCTGCACGAGTTGGTGCACTTCGTCACGGGAATCGCGATCGGCTATCGCAGCACCATCTACTCCTACGGCGTTACCCACGACGGCAACCCGACTCGGAGCGCGATCGCGCTGATGGCGATCTCCGCGCCGATCTTCTCCCTGGTCGTCGGCTTCGCGATGGCGCTGTGGCAGCCACTGCGACGCGTCGGCGGGTTCGCGCAACTGTTGTGGCTGTGGCTCGCCTTTGCCTCCGCGCAGGAGGGCGTGACGTACTTCGTGATCGCCCCGTTCGGCGCGGGTGATACCGCGACCTTCGTCCGCGAAATGGGCTGGCCGGGCTGGACCACGATCGTCTTGTGCTTCGCCGGCGTGGGCGGCATGTTCGGCACGGCGCGGCTGTTCGCGACGTCGGTGAAGCGGCACGCGGGCGAGAACATCAACACGATGCGCTGCATGGCGTGGTACCCGTGGCTGCTGAGCCTGCCGTTCGCGATCGGCACCGGCCTTCTGTACACCGCGGTGGCCAAGATGGCGCTGACCCCGGGTGAGTACTTCTTCACCATGCTGGCCGGGCTGTCCACGACGGTGTTCGCGCCGATGTCCCTGATCTGGGCCGCGCGACTGAGGGTGGACCCCGAGCCGCTCGTCCTGAAGCCCATCCCGATCCTGGGAATCGTCGGCTACATCGCGATGATCGTGATCAACCTGTCGCTGAGCTGGGGATTGACTCTTGGCTGAAGGTTCTGCGCCGGGGCGAACCCCGGACCGGGTTTGGGTGAGCTCTGGGGTGGTAGTCGATCCCGCAGCCCTCACCCAAGCCGGCCGAGGCGGGGGGATCTCCTTGCGCCCTCGCCGGGTTAGCGTCACCAGATGAGCTGGAGCTTCGGCGAGTTCTCCCTCGACCCAGGCCGATACCGCTTGCGTCGCGCGGGTCTGGACGTCCACGTCGAGCCGCAGGTGTTCGACGTCCTTTGCTACCTGGTCGAGCATCGCGGACGGGTCGTCCCCAAGGAGGAGTTGCTCGACAATGTTTGGGGCAACCGGTTCGTCAGCGAAAGCACTTTGACGACCAGGATCAAGGCGGCGCGACGCGCGCTGGGCGACGACGGCGGCCAACAGCGCTGGATCCAGACGATTCGATCCCGCGGCTACGAGTTCGTCGGCGAGGTGGAGCCGGAGCGCCCCACCGCCCACCGTCCGCCCGGCCCGGTGGAATCGGCCACCCCGATGTTCTGCCGGGGCGAGGACGGCGTCCGGATCGCCTACGCCGTCAGCGGTTCGGGACCGCCGCTGGTCAAGGCGGCGAACTGGATGACGCATCTGGGGCACGACGCCGACAGCCCGGTTTGGCGGCACTGGTTGGCTGCGCTGTCGGCCGGCCACACACTGGTCCGCTATGACGAGCGCGGTTGCGGACTCTCCGAGCTCGACGTGGCGTCCTTCTGTTTCGGCGACTGGGTCGCCGATCTCGAGGCGGTCGTCGACGCCGCCGGGTTGGACCGCTTCCCGCTGCTCGGAATTTCTCAGGGCGCAGCCGTCGCGACCGCATACGCGGTACGCCATCCCGAGCGCGTGGAGCGCCTCGTCCTGGTCGGCGGCTACGCCGCCGGCCGCGGCGTCCGGGCCCGAACCGAGCCGGAGCAAGCGGCGGCAGCCCTTGACATCGAGCTCGCCCGCGTCGGCTGGGGACGCTCCGACTCGGCCTTTCGCCGGGTGTTCGCGGTGCAGTTCTTCCCCGATGGACCCGCGGAGGTCTGGGACGCGTTCGACGAACTCCAGCAGCGGACCACCACCCCGGCCAACGCCGTCGCCTTCCTGCACGCCTTCAGCACGGTGGACGTCCGCGAGCTGGCACCGCAGGTACGCTGCCCAACGCTGTTGCTGCACAGCCGGGACGACCACCGCGTCCCGTACTGGTGTTCGCAGGAGTTGCAGGCCTTGATCCCAGGCAGCCGGTTGGTGCCCGTCCCGAGCCGCAACCACCTGCTGACCGGCAACGAACCCGGTTGGCTGGTCGCCATCGACGAGTTGCGCGCCTTCCTCGCCTGATTCCCGGGCTCGGGCCGACGCGCGGCGTCGCGATGGATCGCCGATCGACGGTTTCGGCCGCCCATCGAACCGACGTTCCGCGATGTGTACGACCGCAAACTCCGCCTGGTCTCCACCAGCTCTCCAAGCTCTGCGACGCCGCCGAGGGGGAAGCTGGCACCGAGAAGGGATGGTGCTCCATGAAAGTACGCAGGCAACCCCACCTGCCGGTTCGGTTGGTCGCCGCGCTTGGCGCGGGACTGGTCGACGTGGCCCGATTCCGGCGGGGGAGCTCGCTGGCTCGCCGCGCCGAGCTCGCAATCAGACGGGTGCAGGGCTGGCCGCTAGGCGAGTTGAGCGTGGTCCTACCGTCGGGACGCCGGCACCGGGTGCCGCTGCGGTTGATCGAGGACAGTTCGAGCAGTTGGCTCGTCGTCGCTCGTGGGGGGACGCCAACTTGGCTGCGGGGGTTGCTGGCCTCCCCCGATTCGGCCACGCTTCGGTTCGCGGGCGAGCGCCTGCGCGTCGTCCCGGAGGTGATCGGGGGACGCCTCCGAGACGACGCCTGGAGCCGCGTCCTGCTCAGCGCCCCCGGCTACGCCGGTTACGCCGAGCGCGCGGTAGCTCCGCTCCCGATCGTCCGGTTGGCAATCGCCTGATCCGAGGTCGGCGCGTCCGACCCTCGGACCCGGCGCGGTCGGCGCACCCGACCTCACCGGCCCCCGCGAGTTGACCCTCACCCAACGTGAGGGTTTAGCGTCGCCGGCATGCTGACCGACAACATCCGCCAACGATTGGTCGCCGAGTTGGACGACGACCAGCGCGAGGTCCGTAACCGGGCCGCGCTCGAGTTGGGCAAGGCGGCCGACCCGCGCACCGCCGAACC
>JBDHZK010000134.1:0-7172 GCA_039811865.1 Propionicicella sp.
TCGACGTTGTAGTCGATGCCGGTGGCGGCGCCCTGGTCTACGTAACCGGTCTGGTTGGTCACGAAGATGTTGTTGTTCAGCGGCTTGGGATCCCAGTCGACGCCGGCCAGGTCGGACGCCGCGATGGTCGCCCGGTCCAGGCCCATGACGATGGCCTGACGGATCGTCAGGTCAGACAGCAGCCCCGCCTTGGTGTTGAAGGTGAAGTGGCGGAAGTTCGGCCCGGCCGCCTTGCGGATGGTCGCGTCGGAGACCTTCTTGGCCTGCTGGTAGGCGTCCGGGTCGGAGCCGATGTCGAAGTAGTCGATCTCGTTGTTGACGAACGAGGTGGCGGTCGCCTCGGGCGTAATCACGCGCCAGGTGATCTTGGTGAGCAGCGGCTTCTTGCCCCACCACTTGTCGTTCGGGACGAGGGTAACGATCTTCTGGGCCTTGTCCACACCTTCGAACTTGAACGGCCCGGAGAACCACTCGTTCTTCAGGTTGGACCAGCCCTCGTTGAACGTCTTGGCGTCGGCCACGGACTCCGCGCGCGACGGGCCGCCGGCCACGATGGACGTCCAGTCGGGGAACGGCTTGTCGAAGCTGAGGATCACATCTTGCGGGGAGGCGCCCTGCTTGACGTCGCTGAGGGAGTCCCAGCCCTCGGTGCTGGCGACCTTGAACGCCTTGTCCTTGCCGTTCAGCGCTTTCCAGGTGGCGATCCAGTCGGCGGCGGTGATCTGCTTACCGTCGCCCCAGACGGCCTTGTCGTTCATCTTCAGCGTGACCGTGGTGTTCGGGGTGCTCTTGGCGTCGGCCGAGACCAGGTAGTCGTGGTTGATGATGGGGGTGGCGCCGGAGTCGAAGGTGTAGAACGCCGAACTGGCGGCGCTGCGGATCTGCGTCAGCTCCTGGTTGTTGCCGGTGACGCTGTTGGGGTTCCACTGCGTGCCGAGGTCGCTGACGGCGCCGCGGAACTCGCCGCCCTCCTTCAAGGTGGCGCGGTCTTGCTGGTTGATGTCCCAGCCGGAGTTGTTCGGCTGCTGGTCGCCAGAGCCTGGCGTCGATGCCGTCTGGTTGCCGCAGCCGGCCGCGCCGACCAACAGCATCCCGGCGACCACCGGGGCCAAGAAGAGTTTGCTTGACTTCACGTAGGTCCTCCCATTGAAATCTGTGGACAGTTGCCCGATCGGGCTGTGGAGTGGATTCGACCCTAGCCGCCGCGGCACCGGCCGGGCGAGACCGGCGCGGTCACAGAGTCCTAACAAATTCCTCGCCTTGCCAAGGCGGGCGAACAGCGAATTCGTTGCCGATCGGTAACTTGCGCGACGGCCTTGCGGTGGCGCCCGTGCCGTCCGTGTTCGGGGGAAGTCGCATGGGGGGCGTGCGGTGCATCGGGGCCCGCGCGGGGGTCGGACGCGGCGGCGGCTCAGGGCCGAAGTGGGTGGGCCGAACCGGCGACGGGCTGCGGCCGTCGACCAGGTTCCAAGCGTGGGCCTAGAGGACGGCGACGACCTGGTTGTAGTGGCAGGCGGACGTGTGGTCGGTGCCGGGCGCCCCCACCTGCAACAGCGGTGGTTGGGTGTTCAGGCAGGGTTCGCGGCCGTTTTCGTCCATGGCGGCGAAGCGGGGGCAGCGCGTCCGGAACTTGCAGCCGGACGGCGGATCGGCGGGCGAGGGCAGGTCGCCGATCAGCAGGATGCGTTTGCGTTGGCGCTCGGTATTCGGGTCGGGGATCGGGATCGCCGACAGCAGCGCCTGGGTGTACGGATGGGTGGGCTTTTCGTAAACCTCGTCGCAGGTGCCCAGTTCGACGATCTTGCCCAGGTACATGACCGCGACGCGGTCGGCGATGTGCCGGACGACGGCCAGATCGTGCGCGACGAACAGGTACGACAACCCGAGCTTGCCCTGCAGGTCCTCCAGCAGGTTGATCACGCCGGCCTGGATGGAGACGTCCAGCGCCGAGACCGGTTCGTCCAGGACGATCAGGCTCGGTTCCAGCGCCAAGGCGCGGGCGATGCCGATGCGCTGGCGCTGCCCGCCGGAGAAGTGCTGCGGGTAGCGGCTGGCGTGGGCCGGCTCCAGCCCGACGAGCTTGAGCAACTCGTTGACCCGCTCCTCGATCTTGGCCTTGGAGAAGCCGTGCACCTCCATCGGTTCGGCGATGATGTCGAAGATCGGGTACCTGGGGTCGAGGCTGGCCATCGGATCCTGGAAGACGACCTGCAGGTCGCGACGCAGGGCATGCCGGTCGGCGCGCGTCAGGTGCGCGGTGTCCTTGCCGAGCACGACGACGCGTCCACCGGTGGGTGCCTTCAGGTTCAGCACCTCGATCAGTGCCGTGGTCTTGCCGCAACCGGATTCGCCCACCAGGCCGAGCGTCTCGCCCTTGCGGATGTCGAGGTCGATGCCGTCGACGGCGTACACGGTGCCGACCTGGCGGCGGTAGATCGCGCCCTTCATCAGCGGGTAGTGCCGCTTCATGTCGACCAGCTCCAGCACCTTCTCGCGCTCGCTGCGGGGAACCTCGCGAAGCTCCGAAGCGGTGATCTTCGGCACGTGGAAGATGTCGGCGTAGCCGAGCCCCTTCGCCTTCACCTCCTCAGCCCGATGGCAGGCGATCAGGTGCCGCGTCGACGTCAGGTCGATCAGCTCGGGCTCGACGCTCCGGCAGGCTTCGACGGCCAGCGGGCAGCGCGGGACGAACGGGCAGCCGGGCGGCAGGTTCACCACCGACGGCGGGTTGCCCTCCAGCGTGGCCAGCGGTTCGTTGTTGCCGGCGTCCAGTCGGGGGACAGAACCGAGCAGCCCGATCGTGTACGGCATTCCCGGACGGTAGAAGACGTCGTCGACGCCGCCTTGCTCCACGGGACGTCCGGCGTACATCACCGTGACGCGGTCGGACATGCCCGCGACGACGCCGAGGTCGTGCGTGATCAGGATCACCGCGGCGCCGGTCTCCTGCTGGGCCTTCTTCAAGACCTCGAGCACCTGCGCCTGAATGGTGACGTCGAGGGCGGTGGTGGGCTCGTCGGCGATGATCACGTCCGGATCGTTCGCGATCGACATCGCGATCATGGCCCGCTGCCGCATCCCGCCGGAGAACTCGAACGGGAACGCCTTCACGCGGAGCTTCGGGTTCGGGATGCCGACCAGGTCGAGCAGGTCGATGGCCCGTTGCCAGGCGGTCGCGCGCGGGACGTCGTAGTGGGTCTGGATCGCCTCGACGATCTGATCGCCGATGGTGTAGACCGGCGTCAGCGCCGACAACGGGTCCTGAAAGATCATGGCCAGGTCGTCGCCGCGCAACTTGCTCATCGCCGCGTCGGAAAGGCCGAGGAGTTCCTCGCCGTGAAGCCTCACCGAACCTGAGATCTTGGCCGACTTCGGATGCAACCCCATGATCGCCAGCGACGTGACCGACTTGCCGGAGCCCGATTCGCCCACGATCGCCATCGTCTCGCCGGCAGCCAGGTCGAAAGACAACCCGCGGACGGCCCGCACCGGTCCGGCCTCGCTCGGGAAGGTGACGTGCAGGTCTACGACCTGCAGGACGGTCTGACCCGCCGCCGTGCGTCGCGTCTTCGGGACGGGGGTCGTCGCCCCTAGTCCGCCGCTCATGCGTTGCCTCCGGATCCGGACGTGGGGTCAAGCGCGTCGCGCAGGCCGTCGCCGATTGCGTTGACCGACATCACCAGCACAACCAGGACGGTCGCCGGGCCGAGGAAGATCCACGGGAAGGTCGTCGCCATCCGCGCGCCCTCACCGATCAGCGTCCCCAGCGAGGTGTCGGGCGCCTGGACGCCGAACCCGAAGTACGACAGGCCGGTTTCGCTGAGGATCGCGTAACCGACGCCGAGGGTGGCGTCGATGATCAGCAGCGACGAGATGTTGGGCAGGATGTGCCGGACGATGATCTTCGGCGTGGGCAGGCCCATGAAGCGCGCGGCCTGGATGTACTCACGTTCCTTCACCGACAGCGTCAGCGAACGGACGACGCGAGCCGAGAGCATCCAGCCGAAGCCCGCCAGCAGCAGCACCAGCAGCAGCCAGGACCACTCGCCCTTGGGTCCGCCGGTCGACATGATCGCGATCAGGAAGAACGACGGGATGACCAGCAGCAGGTCGATGATCCAAAGCCCGATCTTTTCGTACCAGCCGCCGATGTAGGCGATGGACGCCCCGATCATCGCCGCCGTCGACGTCGACAACAGCGCCACCATGAACCCGATCAGCAGCGACTTGCTCATCCCCCGCACGGTCAGTGCGAGGACGTCCCGGCCGGCCTGCGTCGTCCCCAGCCAGTGCTTCGCGCTGGGCGGCTTCAGGAACGCCTTGGTGTCGATGTCGTCGAACTTCCACGGCAACAGGTGGGGGCCGACCAGCGCCGTGAGCACGAGCAGCGCGATGATCACCGCGCCGACGACCGCGGTTTTGTTTCGCAGGAACCGGCGCCAGATCAACTGGCTGCGGGTCAGCCGACGCTCGGTCGGCTTCACCGGATCCGCCGGCGGCTGGGACTCGGTGACAAGAATCTCGGTGGCCATGTCCCGCCCCTCAGCTCAGCCGCACGCGCGGGTCGAGGACGGCCACCATGACGTCCGACAACAAGGCGCCGACCAGGACGCAGACCCCGGCGAAGGCGGTCACCGCGACGACGCCGTGGACGTCCTGGTAGGTGATCGTGTCTACGCCGTAGATGCCCATGCCATGGAAGTTGAACACTCGCTCGGTGTAGGTGGCGCCGATGAACATGGTCGCCACGGTGAACGCGAAGTAGGTGCCGGTCGGGATCAACGCGGTGCGCAGGGCATGCTTCATGACCGCCCGGTTTTCGCGCAGCCCTTTCGCGCGGGCCGTCCGGACGAAGTCGGCGCCCAGGGAGTCCAGCATCAGGTTCCGCTGGATCCGGCTCATGCTCGTTGCGCCCAGCAAAGTCAGCACGAACGTCGGCAGCAGCAGATGCTGTAGCCGATCGACGAACTCGGCGCCTGGGTAGTTGCCGACCACACCGGTCTCGCCGGTGAACTCGAAGAACTGGAAGCCCATCGCCTGGTTGGCCATGATCGCGCCGATGGATGTCAGGTGGCCCACCACGAACGCGGGGGTCGAGATGACCAACAAGGCGACCACCGTGGAGATCCGGTCGGAGAACTTGTACTGGCGGGTCGCCGTCCACGCCCCCCAGGCGACGCCGAGCGCGATGCCCAGCATCGTCCCGATCAGCACCAGGCGAAGGCTCACCCACATGCGGATCGAAATCTCGTCGTTGACCGACTGGCCGCGCGGCGAGTATCCCCAATCGCCCTGGAGGACGCCGGTCAGCCAGGTCCAGTAGCGCTGCATCAGCGGCACGTTCTCACTCAGGTTGTAACCGCGCAGGGTCGCGTCGATGACCTCGGGCGGGATGGGCGGCTGCCGCAGCGCGTACAGGGAAGCCGGATGCAGGAACGTCGCCGCGAGGAAGTACGACAGCGTCACCGCCACAAAGAGCAGGACGACGTAGTTGAGCGTCCGTTTCAGCAGATACCTGACCACTCGACCGCTTTCTCGGCAGCGTCTCCGGCCGGAGACTTGGCGGTGAGCCTAGAGCGCCCAAGACCGGAAAGAAATCCGCTTGACACAGTTGTTACCTGGCGGGTCGAGACTTCCTCCCCGCTCGGATCGCCCGCAGCCTCAGATCCAGCCGCGCAGCCACATCATCGCCAGCCAGTGCGAATAGGGGATCACCTCATCGGTGAGCAGGGGATAGATGAACGCGAAGTTGAGCGCGACCAGCGCCACGGCGACCCCGACGCCGATGGCGCCACGTTGTCGCCGCTGGACGTCCCGGGCGTCCCCGAGGAGCAGGCCCAGGCAAAGCGCCAAGCAGATGCAGGTGAAGGGAATGATGGTGATCGCGTAGAAGAAGAACAGCGGTCGCGTCGCGTAGCCGAACCACGGCAGGTATGTCGACAGCGCCGCCACGACGGGCAGGCCGAAGCGCCAGTCACGGCCGGCGAGCCACCAGATCAGGGCGACGAAAAGAGCGACCGCCGCCATCCACCACAGGGCTGGGGTGCCGATGCCGGAGATCACCGACAGGCACTTTTCCGGCCCGACGCAGCCGCCCACCCCGGGCTGGATGTCGTTGACCGCGTCGATGCCGATCGGGCGGGCGACCACCAGCCAGCCCGCCGGGTGCGCCGAGTAGGGGTGGGTGGCGTGGTTGATGAAGTCGCCGGTGTGGAACTCGTAGATTTCCTTGTGGTAGTAGAGCAGGGACGCCAGCGGTGCCCCCAGCGCCTTCACCCAGGGGTGATCGATGTTGTGTTCGCCCCAGTCGCGGTCGTAGCCGCCGGTGGTGGCCAGCCAGCTCGCCCAGGTCGACACGTAGACCACGAACGACGTCACGACCAGGTAGAACACGGCCGGAATGCCTTCGTGGATCAACGCCAGCCACGACTTCCAGGACGCCCCCGCGAGCCGGCGCGCGCCGACGTCCCAGAAGACGGCGAGGACGGCGCAGGCCGCGAGGGCGAACATGGAGTTCCACTTCGTCCCGATGGCCAGGCCGAAGGCGACACCGGCGGCCAACCGCCAAGGACGCCACCACAAGTTGGGGCCGAACGCGCCACCGAGGTCGGGCAGTTGGTTGCGCTCGAGGTAGTCGGCCAGGTGTCCCCGGAAGTAGTCGCGGTCGGCGACCAGGCAGGCGACGCCGGCGACGATGAAGAAGGCTTGGAAGATGTCGAGCAGCGCGATCCGCGACATGACGAAGTGCAGGCCGTCCAGGGTGAGCAGCAGCCCGGCTAGACCACCGATCAGCGTCGAGCGAGAGAGCCGTCGGGCCAGCCTGATCACCGCTGCGACGGTGAGCGTCCCGAACACCAGCGGCATGAAGCGCCAGCCGAACGAGTTCATCCCGAACATCGCCTCGCCGGCGGCGATCAGCCATTTGCCGACCTGTGGATGGACGATGAACGCGGCGGTGTCCTGCATCACGTTGGGGTTGCCGGCGACGATGGCGGCGTTGGCCGACTCTGGCCAGTTGCGCTCGTAGCCGAACTTCAGCAGCGAGTAGGCGTCCTTGGCGTAGTAGGTCTCGTCGAAGACCAGGTAGTTGGGACGTCCCAGATTGACGAACCGGATCACGAACGCCAGCGCCGTGATCCCGACCGTGACCAGCCAGCCGACGACCGGATCGC
>JBDHZK010000135.1:0-7093 GCA_039811865.1 Propionicicella sp.
GGATCGCCCCGCGGCGGATCACCGACCGCGACGCCGACCCGGCCACCGACGCCGAGGACGGCGAGGTCGGCAGCCGCGCCGAGGCCGACGCGTCGACGGGCGTCCCGATTAGCGGGGTCAACGACGAAGGTGACGCCGACGACGACACCGCCGACGACCAGCCGCAGCGTCGGGGACTGATGATCCCGGCGTCCATGGGGCTGCGGTTCCAGTTGCCACTGGAGGTGGCGTCCGTCACGGTCCGGGTCTCGTGGGGCACCTACCACTCGCGCAACCACGAGACCGAGACCCAGCCCGACGGACGCCCCCGCCGCGTGTTCGTCCGCACCCCGCGCGACCACACCGTCCGCATCGATGTCGCCGACCTGGCTGACGGCCAGACCTCGGAGCTCACGCTGGTCGACAACGTCATCCTGCGCGTCGACGCCGCCACCGACGGCGACCGGCGCCTCATCGAGGTGGCGCTGTGCAACGACGAGGAGACGCCGAGCCGCATCCCCGTGCACAAGTGGCTGTTCCAGACCCGGCTCTACGTCGAGACCGACGGCCGGGCCGCGTTCCTGCCCGTCCATGATCCGCTGACCGACACCAGGCGCGACCCGGACGACGAGGTGAACCGGCTGGCCATCCAGTACCGCGACCGGCTCGAGTACGCCATCGGCCGCACCTGCTCGGTCGACTGGCAGGTCGGGCCTGGGGCCCGCCGCGCCACGAAAGTCTGGACCACCTGGCTGCCCACCGCCGAGACCCCGCAAACCCTGGCCCGCGACGACGCGTCGGTGCTCACCGACATGCGGGCGCTCGCCGCGGCATCCGTCGACCAACTCCGCGCCGGACTCGCCCCGATCGCCGACGGGTACGCGGCCTGGCTGTCCGGCCAGGAAACCGAGGCGACCACGCTGCCCGCCCACCTGCGCGGCGACGCCGACGAGACGCTCTCCGACGCCCGCCGCGTGTGGGCGCAACTGCGCGCGGGCATCGACTTCCTGCTCGCCGACGCCGAGGCCCAGCGCTGCTTCGCGTTCATGAACACGGTGATGGCCGAGCAGCGGGTGCGCTCCGAGGTCGTCCGGCTGCGTTCGCAAGACGCGACGCTCACCGCGGACGCCGCCCTCGCCGCCGTCGCCGCCCAGGGCACGAAGGCCCACAGTTGGCGCCTCTTCCAGCTCGCGTTCGTGCTGATGCAACTGCCAGCGCTGTGCGACCCGTCCGCCAAGCGGCGCTCCGGCGAGCTCGCCGAGGTCGAGCTGCTGTTCTTCCCCACCGGCGGCGGCAAGACCGAGGCCTACCTCGGGCTGGCGGCGTTCGCGTTCGCGATCAGACGACGCCGTGGGGTGATCGACACCCCGGACGGCCCATTGGACGGCCGCGCCGGCCTGGCCGTGCTGATGCGCTACACGCTGCGGCTGCTCACCGCCCAGCAGTTCCAGCGCGCCACCACGATGGTCTGCGCCGCCGAGCTGGAGCGCGCGAAGGACCCCGCGACGTGGGGCACCGAACCATTCCGGATCGGGCTGTGGGTCGGCACCCAGGTCTCGCCCAAGCGGGTCGCCGAGGCCGAGGAACAGAAGGCCAAGGCCAACGACGGCTACGCCCACGGGCTAACCGTGCTGCAGGTGCGCCGCTGCCCCTGGTGCGGCACCCCCATCGATCACCGGCACGTCAGCATCGACCGCGCCGTCGAGCGGGTGTTCGTGCACTGCGCCGACGCCTTCGACTGCCCCTTCGGACGCGGCGGCACGGTGGCGGGCGGCCTGCCGGTGCTGACCACCGACGAGGAGATCTACCGGCTCGCCCCGGCCTTCCTGATCGCCACCGTCGACAAGTTCGCGCGGCTCGCGCGCGAGGGGCAGGCGGCGTCCCTGTTCGGATACGTCACGCAGCGCTGTGAGCGGCACGGGTTCGTCCACCCCGACGATCTCGGTTGCACGATCGGCGTCAACGGACGCCACCAGGCCAAAGGCGGCCACCCGACGGCCATGCGGCGTCCGGTCGCGCGGCTGCGGCCGCCCGACCTGATCATCCAGGACGAGCTGCACCTGATCACCGGCGCCCTCGGCACCACCGTGGGCCTCTTCGAGCTCGCCATCGACGCCGCGACGACCTGGCGGACGGCGTCCGGGGCCCCGGCCAAGCCGCTGATCGTGGCGTCCTCGGCGACCGTCCGGCGGGCCGGCGACCTCGTCCGCAGCCTGTACGGGCGTGGGCTGACCATCTTCCCACCGCAGGTGCTCGACGTGGCCGACACCTACTTCTCCCGCGAGGTCGCGCCGACGCCCGCCACCCCCGGACGCCGCTACGTCGGCGTCACCACGTCGGGCGTCCGCATGACCAACGCGGAGATCCGGGTTTCCGAGATCCTGCTGGCGTCCGGGCAACTGCTGCTCGACCGAGCCGCCGAGGCGGCCGATCCGTACCTGACGCTGATCGGCTACTTCAACGCGATCCGCGAACTGGCCGGCATGAAGCGCTACCTGGGCGACGACGTCCAGACGGCACTTGCTAAGGGACGTCCCTGGTGGACGCTGCCGCGCCGCACCGGCGCGGCGTTCGGCAGCCTGCATCTGGACGAGCTGACCAGCCGGGCGTCCTCGGCCGACATCACCGACACCCTCGACCAGCTCACCGTGCCGTTCTCGACCGAGTTCGACAGCACCGCTGCGAAGCAGGCGCGGGCGGCCGCTCTGAAGCGCGGCGAGAAGGTGCGAGAGCGTCCGACCCCGCCCTACGACGTGGTGTTGGCCACCTCGATGCTGCAGGTCGGCGTGGACGTCCAACGGCTCGGCCTGATGCTGCTCGTCGGGCAGCCGAAGAACACCGCCGAGTACATCCAGGCGTCCTCGCGCGTCGGCCGCTCGGCCGCCGGGCCCGGGCTGGTGGTCACCCTCGGCAACTGGGCGCGGCCGCGCGACCTGTCCCACTACGAGACCTTCCGGCACTACCACGAGACGTTCTACGCCCAGGTGGAGGCGCTGTCGGTGACCCCGTACTCGCCGACGTCGATCGAGCGCGGCCTCGACGGCGTCCTGGTCGCCGCGGTCCGCGTGCTGGATGCGGTCGTCCCGTCCGGGCTCTCGCCGGAGCGGGCCGCCGGACGAGTCTCGTCGCGGCGTCCGGCGCTGGACGCCCTGGTAGAGGCCCTGGTTGCCCGTGCCGGACGGGCCGACCCGGGCGAGAGCGAGGCCGTGCGCAACCGCCTGAACGCCCTCCTCGGACAGTGGGAACTGCGGCTCGGCTACGCGTCCGCTCGCCAGCAGACCCTGGTATACGAGAAGACCAAGGATGCCGGCGACGCCGCGCTGCTGATCAGCGCCGAAAACGCCCGCGCCGGCGAGATCGGGGACGCCCGGCCGCCGTTTGTGGTGCCCAACTCCATGCGCGAGGTACAGCCCGAGATCAACCTGCTGGTATCGCCCATTGCCGAACGGCTGTTCGTCCCCGAGGCCATCACGGCCCCGCAGTGGGTCGCGCCGCCCCCGAAGGGAGACTGAGATGAGCGTCCTCGACCCGCTCGGCGACGCCGAAGCACTGGCCCAAGCCGGCGCCAAGAAGAACTTCGCGAAGGTGGGCTCGTCGCGTCCGTCGTCGCTGCTGTACACCTACGGCCCCGGGGCGATCATGGACCTGCCCCAATTCACGATCATGCCCGCCGGGCTGTCGGACTGGGACCGGGTCTACGCCAAGCGCGACGGGGAACCGCCGGTGATTCATGCTCCTCGGCTGCTGGAGTCCGCCCGGACCGTCCTGCGCTGCCGGGTGGACAGCCTGCGGACCTACCCGTGGCAGCCGCAAACCTCCTTCCGGCGCGACGAGGGCCGCGACCTCGGCGTCCCGTCGCGAGTCTTCCCGCAGTGGCTACGCTGCACCGGCTGCGACCGCCTCGCGCCGTTGCCGCACTTCGAGTACAGCAACACCCACCCGTTCCGCACCGACGAGGCTCGGTTCGAGCACGCGTCCTGCCCCGGACGCCGGGGCGGCAAAAGGAAGCGGGCGCTCGCCGTCCCGGCCCGCTACCTGCTGGCCTGCGTGCGCGGGCACCTGGACGAGTTCCCCTACTGCGGTTGGGTGCATGAATGGCAGCCGTGCCCACAGGCGCCCGAGGGCGGCGGGGCCACGCTCAAGATGATCGAGGGCACCGCCGGCCGAGGCGCCATGGCCACGATCGAATGCGCCGCCTGCGAGGCCCGCCGGCCGATGGCCGAGGCACAGGGAGAGGCGGGGCGGGACAAGCTGCCGCGCTGCCGTGGACGCCACCCGCACCTGGATGCCTTCGAGGAGGGCGGTTGCGGCGACCAGACGCACCTGATGCTCGTCGGGGCGTCCAACCTGTGGTTTGGCGTCACCCAGTCGATCATCGCGATGCCGCAGGACCCGGGCGAGAAGGCGTCCGAGCTGGCCGACCGGATTCGGGTGGCGCTGGGCGATGACCTGGGCCAGTTTGGCGACCAGCCCAACGTGATTCGTGCCTTGCTGAGACACAAGGTAGATGTAACGGAGGTGTCGGACGTCGATCTGGCCGATCTGCTTGCCATCGCCGCCGCGCCGCCGCCCAGCGCGGATGAGCGGCAGGCGAAGTTCGACGCCTGGGACCCGGTGGACCTACTTGTCCCGGAGTGGAACTACCTGCAGCGGGACCCGATCAAGCCTCATCATCGCGACGAGGGCAGCCAGTTGACGCTGACCAAGCGTGCGCTTGCCTCCGGGCTGCCGACGGCCATCACGCGCGTGCTCGCAGTCGAGAAGTTGCGCAAGGTCAACACCCTGCTCGGCTTCACCCGGATCGACGAACTCGACCGCGTCAACGACGCCGCCCGCCGCATCGCCCCGATCGGGCGCGGGGAGCCGCGCTGGCTGGTCGCCACTGAGGACATCGGCGAGGGCATCTTCCTGCAGTTGGACGAGGCCGCCGTCGCGACCTGGGAGGCTAAGGCGTCCGGATCGGCGCTCTGGGCGGCCCACCGGGAAGCGCACCGCCGCAATTTCGAGAACCGGATCTCGCAGACGGCGACCAGCTACGACGCGTCGACCCGGTTGAAGCCGCCGCGGTACTGGCTGCTGCACACGCTCGCGCACGTGCTGATCCGCGAGCTGGCGTTGACGTCGGGCTACGGCTCGGCCAGCCTGTCGGAGCGCATCTACGCGTGGCCGGCGTCCGAGGGGCGGGCACCGGCCGCCGGAATGCTGATCCTGACCACAGCGTCCGACAGCGACGGCACGCTCGGCGGTCTGGTCCGGCTCAGCCAGCCCGAACTGCTGGTGGCGACGGTGCGCAACGCCCTGCACCGGGCGGAGCGCTGCTCGTCCGACCCGGTCTGCTCTCACCGGACGCCGAAATCGCCCGAGGACTTCCTGCATGGCGCCGCGTGCCACGCGTGCTCCATGGCATCCGAGACGTCGTGCGAGCGGGCCAACCGATTCCTCGACCGACGGTTCCTGCTGCGCTTGCCGGGGCCGGACGCCGCCCTCGGGTTCTTCGGTTCTGGCGATGCCGGCTGATCCGTTCGGCGCCCTGGGCGCGACGCTGAACGCGGTCGAAGCTTCCGGGCTGGCCGACTGGCTCGCCGATGGGGCGAGCCTCGGCAAGGCGCTGCAGGTGCTGTCGGCGGAGCGGCGGCCCTTGGTGCGGTCGCTGCTGCTTGAAGCGGGTCTGACCGGGCACGACGCCGTCGGCGTCCTGCGCGCGATCGCCGGGGCGCACAGGCAGGCGCGCACCGTCGAACCGGTCTGGACGGTGCCCGGTGCCCAGGTGGCCTACGGCCGACTGACCTCCACCGTGAAGTCTCTGGTGCTAGGCGCCAGGGAGTCGGTTGTCTGTTCGACCTTCAACTTCCAGAAGTCGTCGGCGCTGTGGACGACCCTCGCCGAGGTAGCGAACCAGCAGACAGTGGCGGTGACCGTGTACCTGGACACCCACGCGACGGCATCCGGACACGCACCCTCCCCCGCCGAGGTGTCGGCCCACCTGCCCGGGGCGGGAGTCTTCTGCACCCGGAGAGTCGCCGGGCACCGCTACCGCAACCATGCCAAGTTCATCGCACTTGACCAGCAGGTGCTGATTGTCACTAGCGCCAACTTCTCGCTCAGCGCCGAGCAGTTCAACCTGGAGTTCGGATTGATCGTCCGGGATGCGCCGCTCACCCAATCCGTTGTGAAGCAGTTGTTCGACCTACAGCCGACCCTGTACGAAAGAGTGAAAGGCAACGCCCAAAGTGGCTGAGTTGATTCCCTTCCCACTGTGGAGCCCCGGCAGGTGGCCAAGCCACGACGTGGTCGGCGAGGCGTACCGCACCGACGGCATCCGCACGCTGTTCCCGTCCCGGCGGCTGTCGGGTGGCTACGACCTGGACGTCACGGCACGGCTGGTTCCCGAGCCGCACAACCCGCACGACCCCAACGCCGTTGCCGTCGTCGTTCAGAGGGTGCCGGTTGGCTACCTCGCTCGTGACGAGGCCGCGAAGTATCAGCGGCTCCTGATCGAGATGAACCGCGCGGGGCTGGATGCGATCGTGCCTTGCACGATCCACGGCTACGAGTACGAGGAGCGCGACTACGACCGGCGTGGCCGCGAACTCGTCAGCGTCACCTTCGAGGCGCAAGCGCGGATCGTCCTGGACGAGTGGTATCGGTGTCGACCCGTCAATCCCCCACCACAGAACTCGGCGCTGCTACCGGTCGGAGCGGCCCTTCAAGTGCAGAAGGAGGAGAACCACCAAGACGTGCTCCAGCGCTACCTGAACGTCCACGGCGAATGTTGGGCGTACGCCACCCTGCACGTCATCGGGCAGGGCACAGCCAAAGCACCGAAGGAAGCCATCGAGGTCCGGATCGACGGAGCGCGCGTTGGCCAATTGACTGCCGCGACCAGCGCCCATTTCGTGCCGACCGTCAGGGCCTTGGAGGCTGCCGGCAAAGCCACTGCTGCGCAAGTGATCGTCAAAGGAAACACGATCAAGATAGAGGTCGTGCTGTATGCGGCACGCGCCCACGACCTGGCGGACACCTGGATCCGCACTCACGCCGGAGCATCGGCGGCCCCGTTAGCCTCGTCCTCCAGCGCCGTCTCGTGGGTGTTCAACCCTGCGCCGGGGTGGCC
>JBDHZK010000136.1:0-7048 GCA_039811865.1 Propionicicella sp.
GGGACTGCGCTGGTCGCCTAAGCGACGACCCAGCGGGGTCGGCTCTGGTTGAGCCGGCCCCGCTGCGCGTTCGCCGCCGGGTGTTGGGATGCGTTTCACGCGGACGAAGTAGCCGGGACGCTGGCGGTGCCAAACTGGGCCACGCCTTCCTCTACCCCTTTCCGTTCCCGGAACCCAATGCGGCTGTGGCTGCGGAGCGGCGGGAGAGCTGCTGGCCGTGACGGGACGCGTCCCCCGCATCGTCGGATTGCGCTAGGCGCCCAGGACACGAGCGCCACCCACGCCGCTGGCGGCCGAGGCCGGCCGGCCTCGTGGCCCCGGGGAACCCTAGGCGCTGCCCGGCCACGGGCTCAGCCCGACATCCCCTGGATGTAGGTGTAGGCGTCCAGAACGGCTAGCACGAGCGGAATGATCGCCATGATCGAAATCCACTCCACGATGTCGCCGATGCGCCCGTAGGTGGGGGAGAGCACCTTGTTGTAGGCCGACGTGGCGTACTGCGCGAGGGTGATGGCGATCCCGACGACCAACAGGCCGCCGACAAGCAGCCAGATCCAGTTCAGCGTCAGGTTGGTCGCCAGGTAGCCGAGGGTGATGGCCGCCACCGCGGAACCGCCCAGCAGCAGGGCGAGGCGCTGGCTCAGCCCCACGTAGGCCCGTGCGCGCAGCAGCATCGCCATGGCGACCGCCGAGCCCAACGCCCAGGCCGCCCAGCCGCCGCCCATGACCACGGGAACCATCAGGATGGAGACCACGGTCGACACCGATAGCAAGAGGGCGGCCAGCAGCCGGTCGGCCGTCAAGGCCCGGCTCACGATGTCGGACTGGATGGGCTGGTCGTCGGCCATCAACTGGTCGGCGGAGGTCGGCAGCGTCGGCATCGCGATCCGCGCGATCTGATAGCAAAGCGCGGGGAGCCAGGCCATCAGGGCGAGCAAGACCGCCACGGCGACGGCGGCGACGTAGACCGACCAGGCCGGGACCAACACCATCACCATCGTCACGACGATCAGCACCAGCGAACTGACGATCGCCGTCAGTAGGCCGAAGGCGTGCACGCGCGCCGCCAGCGCCATGACCGCCGCAGACATGAGCACCAAGGACGCGCCGACCAGTCCTTTTACCGGTAAGGACGCTCCCGGGCCCAGGAGGTTGAAACCGCCGAGGCCGGCCAGCGCAACCGAGCACCAGGCCAGCGTCGCCGCGACCTGATAGCGGTTCATGGCCCGCGACAAAACGATCGCGGCCACCCCAGCGACCAGCGACAAGATCAGGGCCACTGCGCTGACGGAGGTGTCCGGGCTGTTGAACAGCATTCCCGCCGGGATGCCTACCAGTGTCGCGACCAGGAGCGAAAGCGCCATCGTGCGGCTGTGTCGCGCGTTCCAGGACGGCCTGGACGAGGTGGTGGTGGCGACGGCGTCGACCACATCGTCGAATGCGACATCGGGCATGACTGCCTCGCGCTGACGCAGATGCAGGGTCTCGCCGTCGCGGATGTTCAGCGCCGAGACGAGCTTGTTGGGGTCGAGCGGGTCGTCGCCGACTCGCTGGAGGGCCCAGGTGTGCACGGCCTCCTGCACCGACCCGCCCTCGTAGCCGGAGAAGCGGACGACGTTGGGCAGCAAATCACCCAGCGTGGCCGAACCAGGCAGGGCCAGATCGATCCGCCGGGTGGGCGAGATCACTGTGACCCTGGCGAGGTCCTCACCGGCGCTAGTGTTCACACGCGGAGCGTATCCAGTCAATCGGTCAGTGCGCCGCCCGTGCGCGCTGACTTGACGCAACGGTGGGGGCAGCGATGGCAGTGGTGACGTTCAACCGGCCCAAGCGGGCGGCGCCCCCACCCGTGCCGCGGGGCGACATTCTGCTCGAATCGCCGCCGGAGATCCCGCCGCCGCAGGGCGCCAAGGGGTTCGGGGCGGTGCTGCGCATCCTGCCGATGGTCGCCGGCGCCGGAGCGATGGCCCTGATGATGACGTCCGGCGGCTTCGGCGGCGGCAAGGGCGTCATGGGCGGGGTGATGGGAGCCATGTACGGCATCTCGATGCTCGGCATGATGATGACCCAGACCGGCCGCGGCAACGACGAGCAGGCGCAGCAGTTGGACGCCTCCAGGCGGGAGTACTTCCGTTACCTGGGCCAGATCCGGCGCAAAGTGCGCAGCGGCGCGGACGCGCAGCGCTCGGCCTACCTGTGGCGCCACCCCGCCCCCGAGACGCTTTGGACCCTCGCCGGGCAGCGGCGAATGTGGGAACGCAGGCCCGACTCCGACGACTTCTTGTCGATCCGCGTCTCGATGGGCCCGCAGCAGTTCGTCCAGCGCATCCAGCCGCCCGAGTCCGCTCCCATCGACAAGCTCGAACCGCTCACCACCGGCGCCCTGCGCCGGTTCATGCGCACCCATCGGCGCATTTCGAGCTCGGTCGTCGCGGTCAACGTCAAGAGCTTCAGTTTTATCCGGCTCGTCGGCGACGCCGATGCCCAGCGCCAGTTGGCGTACGCGATGGTCGCCCAGTTGGCCGCCTGGCATGCGCCGACCGAGGTGAAGATCATGGTGTGCGCCGCTCCGGAGAACCAGAAGTACTGGAGTTGGGTGAAGTGGCTCCCGCACCTGCAGCATCCGACGCGCACGGACGGTGTCGGCGCCACCCGCCTGTTCGCCACCAACTCCGCCGAGCTCACCGAGGTCTCCGACGGTGCGGCCGCGCAGTCGGACGGGTCGTTCGCTCACGTCGTCCTGATCAACGACGGGGTGGAGGGCGTCCGCGCCGAAACCTACGCGCCGCCGAACTCGACGGTCTCGACCATCGAGGTGACCAACCTGCGCGAGCGGCCCAAGCGCGTCGACGCGGGTGAGTTCATCCTGGAGGTCGAGCCTGGCGGGGCGTTGACGCTGCACCGTCGGGACGCCAACTCCGGTCAGCCGGTGCGCACGGTCGGCGGCAAGGCCGACCAGATCCCGATGGTCTATGCCGAAATGCTGGCCCGGCAGTTGTCCCCGTTCCGGATGCCGGGGGTCGCCGTCGCGGAGGAGGAAGAGGGCCCGGCGGTCGTCTTCGAACCGCCGAAGGACTACCCGGCCATGCTCGGCGTCGGCGACCCACTCACCCTGGACGTGCGCCAGTGCTGGAAGCCGCGGCCGCGCAACCTGCGGCTGCGCGTTCCCTTCGGCATGGCCGAGGACGGCAAGCCCGTCGAGCTGGACATCAAGGAGTCCGCGCTGGGCGGCATGGGCCCCCACGGCCTGTGCATCGGAGCCACGGGGTCGGGCAAGTCGGAGTTCCTGCGCACGCTCGTGCTGGGCCTGGCGATGGTGCACAGCTCGGAGCAGCTCAACTTCGTCCTGGTCGACTTCAAGGGCGGCGCGACCTTCCTCGGCCTGGACGAGTTGCCGCACGTCAGCGCCGTGATCACCAACCTCGAGGGCGAGCTGATCCTGGTTGACCGCATGTCCGACGCCATCGCCGGCGAGATGGAGCGCCGGATGGAGGTGCTGCGGGCGGCCGGCAACTTCAAGAACCGCGAGGACTATGAGGAGGCTCGCCAAAACGGCGCCGACATGCCCCCGATGACCAGCCTGTTCCTGGTGGTCGACGAGTTTTCCGAGTTGTTGACGGTGCGGCCGGAGTTCATCGATTTGTTCCTCCAGATCGGCCGGATCGGCCGCTCCATCGGCGTCCACCTATTGCTGGCCTCCCAGCGGCTGGAGGAGAACAAGCTGCGCGGCCTGGACACCTACCTTTCCTACCGGCTCGCCCTGCGGACGTTCTCCCCGGCCGAGAGCCGGGTCGTGATCGGCGTCCCGGACGCCTACGAGCTGCCGACCCCGCCCGGCAACGGCTACCTGAAGTTCGACACGGTCTCGATGACCCGGTTCAAGGCGGCCTACGTGTCCGGACCCTGGCACGGCTCGCCGTCCGCCCCGATCGCCGCCGGCGGGACCCGCTCGCTCCCAGACGGACGCCAGGTCGCCGCCTGGGTGCCACCGGTGCTGGAGTTCGTCCCCGAGCACGTGGACGCCCCCGAGCCGCCGCCCGAGCCCGAGCCGGAGCTCCCCGCGTCCTTGGACGAGGTGCTGGCCGCGCCGGCCGCGCCCGAAGAGCCGGAGGAAGAGGAGACCCTGCTCGGCATCGTCGTCGGCCGTCTAAAGGGCCACGGCTGGCCCGCGCACAAGGTCTGGCTGCCGCCGCTGGACGCGCCGTCGTCCATGGAGCAGTTGCTGCGCAGCGATCTGATCGTCAGCGAGACCCGCGGATTGACCACCGCCGATCCGCGCATGCACGGGACGCTGGGCGCGCCGATCGCGCTGGTGGACCGGCCGCGGGCCCAGCGCCGCGACCCGATGTGGATGGACTACTCGGGTGCAGGCGGGCATCTGGCCATCGTGGGCGGGCCGCAGGCCGGCAAGTCCATGGCCGTCCGCGCCCTGATCGCCGGATTGTCGCTGACCCACACCCCCCAGGAGGTCGGCTTCTACTGCCTCGACTTCGGCGGCGGTTCGGTGACCTCGCTGCGCGATCTCGCCCACGTCGGTTCGGTGTGCGCCCGCCTGGACGTCGACCGCGTCCGGCGCACGGTGGCGGAGATCTCGTCGTTGATGCAGGCCCGCGAACTGCAGTTCGCCGAGCTGGGCATCGACGGCATCCAGACCTATCGGCGAGGACGCCGCGACGGCACGATTCCGCCCGACCGGTTCCCCACCGACGTCTTCCTCGTGGTGGACGGCTGGATGACGCTGCGCCAGGAGTTCGAGGCGCTGGAGGGGACCATCAGCACGATCGCCGCCCGTGGCCTCGGCTACGGGCTGCACGTCGTCGGCACGGCCAACAAGTGGTCGGACTTCCGCGCGCAGATCCGCGACCTGCTGCAAAGCCGGGTCGAGTTGAAGCTGGGCGACGCGTTCGAGTCGGAGATCAACCGTAAGGTGGCGGCCGTCGTCCCCGCCGGGCGTCCCGGCCGAGG
Source organism: Propionicicella sp. (assembly GCA_039811865.1). GTDB lineage: Bacteria > Actinomycetota > Actinomycetes > Propionibacteriales > Propionibacteriaceae > JBDHZK01. The sequence continues at coordinate 4,966 of JBDHZK010000136.1, forward strand.
CATCTCCGGCGACGCGCTGCACATGCTGATCGGCCTGCCACGGATCGACGGCAAAGAAACCGTCGAGGACCTGGCCGACGGGCAGCGGGCCTTCATCGCCGCCGTGAACACCGCTTGGCGTGGGCCGCGGGCGGCCGAGGTCCGAATGCTCCCAGCCGACCTGCCGGTGGCCGCGCTGCCGCCGATCGCCTACGACGGCGTCAACCGTGGCGTGCCGATCGGCATCGACGAGCTCGAACTCGAGCCGGTCGTCTTCGACCTGAAGTCCGAACCGCACTTCGTGGCGTTCGGCGCCCCCGAATGCGGCAAGTCGACGCTGCTGCGCGTGATCCTCAACGGCATCGTCACGCGCTACACGCCGAAGGAGGCCAAGATCATCCTGCTCGACTACCGTCGCTCGCTGCTGGGCGCCATCGAGGGCGAGCACCTGCTCGGCTACGCGGCGTCCCAGAAGGCGGGGACCGACCTGGTCAAGAACGTCGCGGACGCCGTCCGCGCGCGCCTGCCCGGCCCCGACGTGACCCAGCAGCAGCTACGCGACCGGTCCTGGTGGAAGGGTTCGGACGTGTTCGTCGTAGTGGACGACTACGAGCTGGTCTCGACCAGCATGGGCAGCGCGATGGCGCCGCTGGCCGACCTGGTCAGCCAGGCCCAAGACATCGGGCTGCACATCATCATCGCCCGCGGCATGGGCGGCGCCGGCCGGGCCGTCTTCTCCGACCCGATCGTCACCCGCATCAAGGACGCCCAGAACCCCGGACTGATCATGAGCGGCAACAAGGACGAGGGTGCGCTGCTCGGCGACATCAAGGCGTCCCCGCTGCCGCCAGGGCGCGGCACGCTGGTCACCAGAGCCCAGAAGGTGCTCATCCAGGTGGCCAACATGCCGCCGAAGGAAGTCTCCTAACCCCAAGAGCACGACAAGGTGTGAATCCGGTCCGGTTGCGCGGACCGGATTCACAGCCAACGGTGAGGATCAGCCCAGCGCCGGGTGCAGGTCGGTCAGGGTTAGGCGTCGACGGCGCGCGATGGCCAGGACGCAAAGCCCAAGGCCGGCGATGCCGTAGGCGATCAGAACGATCACGGCGCTCCAGAAGCGTTGCAGGTCGCCGCCGGAGATCACCACCCGATAGGCCTGGATCAGATAGGTCATCGGCATGAACTGGCCGATCCACGCGAAGAACTCGGGCAGGATCGGCGCCGGGTAGGTGCCGCCGGCCGAACAAAGCTGCAGGATCAGCCAGACCAGCAGAATGGCCGAGCCCGGCGTCCCCAGGGCCGTCCGCAGAGCGCTGGCGATGCCGCTGAAGCAGGCCGCGCCGAGCATCGTCAGGCCTAGCAGCAGCACCGGGTGCACCGGGTCGAGGCCCAGACCGGCCCAGACGACCCCGACCATGAGCAGCGACCCGATGGTGGCGAGCGAGCCGATCGGCAGCCAACTGCTGATCGCGGCGCGCAGGGTCCCGGCGCGGCCGGCCAGCGCGCGTCCGCTGTAGGCCCGCATCACCAGGAACGCCGAGATCCCGAACACCCAGGTCGCGATCGAGAAGAACATCGGGGCCAGGCCGCGGCCGTATACGCCGGCTGGGTTGAGGACGGTCATCTTGACGTCGGTCGGATTGGCCAGCACCTGTGCCGCCTTGTCCGACTGCTGTTCGGTGAGGACGGGCATCCGGGCGGTGGCGTCCGCCAGGCCGTCGTGCAGCTTGTGGGCGCCGGTCGCGAGCTTGGCAATGCCGGAGTCAAGTTGCGTCGCACCGGACGACAGCGTGTCCAGCCCGGTCGCCAGCGTCCTGGCCCCGGATGACAGCGTGTTCGCGCCGGATTTGGCAGTGCCCAATCCGTTGGCCAGCTTGCGGGCCCCGGTGGCCGCCTGGGCGGTGCCGCGGTTGACCTGCGCGGCCCCGGCGCTCACGGCGGACGCGCCGGCGTCCAGCTTCTTCAGATCGCGCCGGGCCGCGCTCACCTTCTTCTGCAGCGACCCGTCGGCCACTTGGGCGTTGATCTTGCGTACCTCGGCGGACGCCTTGGAGACGTCCGCGGCGATGGTGGCCGACTTGGCGTCCGCCGAAGCCACCGCAGC
>JBDHZK010000137.1:0-6885 GCA_039811865.1 Propionicicella sp.
TTCAACCGCGTGGGACGTCCCGCGTGACGAAGCGGGCGGCGCCCCGCGCGGTGGCGCTTGGCGGTTCGTCCTCAGCGAAGGAACTTGGCCATCAACGGTCCCGCCGTTGAGCTGCCGCCGGCCCCGTCCGCGACGAAGACGCAGACCGCCAGCGAACCGGTGTAGGCGATCATCCAGGCGCGGGTGCGTAGCCCGGTGGTGGAGGCGTACTCCGCCGTGCCGGACTTGGCGCCTTGGGCCAGCCCCCGCAGCGCCGAGGCCGTCCCCTGCGAAACGACCGCGCCCATTACGTCCCGCAACTGACCGGCCTCCGCCTGGGTCAACGGCTTGGCGCTGGGGGCGGGCAGATCGGAGGTGACGATCAGTCGTGGCACGACGGTCTTCCCGGCAGCGACGCTGGCGGCCACCGTGGCCATGCCCAGCGGGGACGCCTCGACCTCACCCTGCCCGATCAGGGATTCCGCCAGCCCGACCACGTTCTTCGGGTCCGGGACGGAGCCCGCGAAGCGGTTGAAGCCCAGGTCTCCGGCCAGGCCGAGCCCAAGGCTGTTGGCGGCCTCGCGCACCTTTGCGCCCGACAGCTTGGCGTACTGGCCGATCAGCGCGGTGTTGCACGATAGCGCGACCGCCTCGCGCAGGGTCAGGGAGCCGACCCGGCTGGCCGGGAAGTCGGAGTAGTTCTTGAACGTGCGCCCGTCCACCGTGATGTTCGCGGGGCAGTCGATCCGCGTGTCCGGCGTGAGGCCCGAGCGCAGCAGCGCCAACGTCGTCACGATCTTGAACGTCGAGCCGGGTGCGTAGTTGCCCAGGGTCGCGTCGTTGCGTCCGTCGGTGCCAAGGCCGTTGGCGACGGCTTTGATCTGCCCGGTGGCCACGTCGATCGCGACGATTGCCGACGCCGGCGTCGTGTTGGCCAGGACCCCCTCGGCCTTGGTCTGCAGCGCCTGATCGAGCGTGAGCGGCAGCGCGGTGCCGAGCTTCGGCTCGGCCTGGTAAAGCGTCGCGCGCGGGGCGGTGGAGGGCGTTGGCGTGGTCGCTGGGCTGGGCGAGGGCGAGGCGGTCGCGGATGGCGTCCTCGGCGCCAGCGAGACGATGCCCCCCGCGGTGCCGCGCAACTGGGTGTCGTAGCGGGCCTGGAGCCCGCCCTGCCCGATCGGGTCGTCCGGCAGGATCGCCCCCTTGGACTGCGCCGACTGCTCGTCGGTCGCCGGCCCGACGAACCCGAGGAGTGGGCGCGCGAACGTCCTCGTGGGGGCGAGCACCGCGGTGTCCTGGATCGCCCAGGCGCCCTTGATCTGCGCGAAGCCGGCCGGGACGTCCCTCACATACCCCCGGATCACCAGCGCCTCGACGAACGCCTGCGAACCGGCCTGCGCGACGCGTTTGACGTAGTCGTCGACGTTGATCTGGAGCAGGTTGGCCAGCGCGCGGGCGCTGGCGGGCTGCTGAGCCGCGGCGACCTTCGGCTTGTTGATGCCAAGCCGGACGACGGGGCGCTTGGTCATCAGCAACTCGCCGTCAGGACCGGTGATATCGGCGCGTTCGGCCGGGTTGTTCTGGTGCACCAGACGCGTGGCGGGGGTGAGTTGCGGGTGGATCAGTGCCGGCGACCAGGCAGCCGTCCAGGTAGATGAGCCGCGCGTCAGCGGCAGCGTCGCGGCATACTTCCACTCCCCGCTCGGCAGCGGCCAGGCGTAGTTGAGTTCGACCGACGCCGCGCCGGCGTCCCGGCTGACCTTGCCGACGCTCACGGCTGGCTTGATCGCGTCCATCCCGGCGACGATCGTCTTGAGGTCGGTCTGGGCCGGCTCGCCGAGGACGCTCGTCACATCCTGGTTGGCGATGGCGGCCGCGATGGACTCGGCCACCTGCGCGGGCGTCGGACCGGCCTCACTGCAGGCGGGCAGGAACGTCAACGCCAGGAGCGTCGCGAGCAAAGCGGTCAGCGTGCGCGGGCGAATCATGCCGACCATCCGAACACGGCGGCGGCTTGGGCGCAACGCCGACGCGGCCGGGCGCGCTATCCGGCGGTTGAACGTCCGGGCTCCTGGAAGAGCGTCAACTGGATCCCGCCAGGGGTGGCGAGGCGGGCGTTCAGCGAACCCCAAGGAGTCCGGGTCGGGGACGCGATCAAATCCGCGCCTCCTTGCGTGGCGGCGATGGCGCCAGCGGGCGTATCCGCCACCTCCAACGCCACCCGGAACTTGGGCGCGACCCGAGCGCCGACCTCAACGGCGTCGATCATCTCGATCTGCTCAGTGTTGGCGATCTCGAGCGTGGCACGGCCCGCGTTCAGAATCACGACCCGCCCTCACCGGAGTAGGACTCCTCCTCGGGCATGCCCAACACGTCCTTGTAGAAGCGGACTGCCCCTCGTAGTCGTCGGCATGAACGACCAGGCGAAGCTGCCTGATCGGGTTGTCGGCAGGGTTCATGTCTGGTCAACGGCGCAGGACTCACCGGCCATTCCCGACGGCCTGCTCGGTGCGCGCGGCGGGCGTTGGCTGGCTGCAGGAGCGACAATGGGAATAGATGCCAAGGACGGCGCTCGAACTCCAGGAGGTCGCCATGAAGGCGCAGGACGTGATTCAGGTCATCTTCTCGATCTTCATCGGGATCGTCGTGGTCGCGTTCGTGATGATCACCGTGAACACGTTCTACCCCGAGCCGACCTACAACTACGCCGAGCGACCGCCCCAAGAAAGCCTGGGCAACACTTGGCGGCTGGTGACGAGCATCATCTTGCTGCTCTCCGCGACGATCATCATGATCGTGTCGATGCTGCTGCCCGACCGCGTCCCCGTGATCTCCAACGGCGTCTTACTGGGCGGGCTGTTCACCATGATCGCCGCGGTCGGCTACACCTCGTCGACCCAGAACAACATCTTGCGCTTCTTCGTGGTGACGTTGGCGTTGCTGGTCACCGTGGGGATGGGCTATTGGCGCTTCACGCTGGCCCGGCGACCCAAACCGGCTGGGGCGAGTGCGGGGCCCGTGGGGACGGCCGCAGCCGGCGCCGAAGCCCCGGTCGACGCGGCCCTGGCCGCGCGGGTGGACACGCTCGAGGCCCGCCTCGATGCGATCGGGCGGGCCTTCCGCGCGGATTCGGCCTAGCTCAGCCGAACAGCGACAGCTTGCCGAAGTGGTCGGCGAGCAGGTAGTACACGGTGACGCGGTTCTTGCGGCGCGACCCCTTCATCGTCTCGGCGACGGCCGCGATCGCCGCGTCGAGGGTGGCGTCGTCGTCGGTGAGCGCGAGCTTCTTCTTGCAGAACCCATCGCGGACGCGGTCGGTCTCGGCCTTGTCCGAGAACGAGACCAGCGAGGAATCCTGGTTGCGCAGCGCGATCCCGCAATGCCGGACGATTCCGGCGATCACCTTGTCGTCCGCGTCGGGGGCGTACTTCTTGACGTCCGCGGCCCAATCCGCCATTGCGTCTCCTTAGTAGAGCCTGAGGGCCCATCGGTGGGCGCCACGATCGTGAGATTACCCTTGCCTGCGTTGAGTCAAGGCGGGAATGGGCGTGTCGGGGCAGCGTTCGCATACCTTGTCGGGCGTGGCCCAACCGCCGGCACTTGTCCGCCGCCTCGGCATGCGGGACGCCGTCGTCATCGGTCTGGGTTCGATGATCGGCGCCGGGGTCTTCGCGGCCTTCGCCCCCGCGTCCCGAGCCGCCGGGGCAGGGCTGCTGATCGGGCTGGCGATCGCCGCCGGGATCGCCTTCGCCAACGCCACCTCGGCGGCGCAGTTGGCCGCGGTGTACCCGACGTCGGGCGGGACCTACGTGTCCGGCCGCGAGGTGCTGGGACCCTGGTGGGGCTACCTCGCGGGCTGGGGATTCGTCATCGGTAAGACCGCCTCCTGCGCGGCGATGGCGCTCACGTTCGCCGCGTACGCCGTCCCCGCCGGGTGGTCGCAGCGTCCCGTCGGCGCCGTGGCTGTGATCGGTCTGGCCGCGGTCAACTACCGCGGCGTGACCAAGACGGCGCGACTCGCTTCGCTGATCGTCGTCGCCGTGCTCGTGGTGCTCGCCGTGGTGGTCGCGGCCGGGACGTCCGCAGGTGGCGCCTGGCCGCTGGCCGTCCCCGGTGGCGCCTACGGCGTCCTGCAATCGGCCGGACTGCTCTTCTTCGCCTTCGCCGGCTACGCCCGGATCGCGACCATGGGCGAGGAGGTGCGCGACCCGAGACGGACGATCCCGCGGGCGATCGTGACCGCGCTGTCGATCACCGTGGCGGTGTACCTCGCCGTGGGGACGGCCGCGCTGGCCACCCTCGGACCGGAGCGGCTGGCGTCCTCGACCATGCCGTTGGCCGATGTCGTGGCCGCCGCGGGCTGGGCCTGGGCGGCGCCCATCGTCCGGATCGGGGCCGCTTTGGCCAGTCTGGGTGCCCTATTGGGGCTGATCGCCGGTGTCGGCCGGACGGCGTTGGCCATGGCCCGAAACGCCGACCTGCCGGTCTGGCTGGCGGCAGTGCACCCTAGGTTTGGGGTGCCCCACCGCGCCGAGGTCGTCCTGGCCGTGGTGGTTGCCGCCCTGGTGTTGGTCACGGATCTGCGGGGCGCGATCGGGTTCTCCAGCTTCGGCGTCCTGGCCTACTACTTCGTGGCCAACCTGGCCGCGCTGCGCCAAGACGGCAACCGCCGCTACCCGCGCTGGCTGCAGGTGTTCGGCCTGGTCGGGTGCCTCACGTTGGTCGCGACGCTTCCGGTGGAGGCGGTGGTCGCCGGTCTGGCGGTGTACGCGGTCGGGGTGGTCTACCGGGCGGCGCGGCTAGGCCGCATCGCTGTCGGCGGTCACGGCGCCGACCAGATGGGGACGTCCGGTGCCGGAGATGACCGCGAACCGCCACCCGGCGGTGTCGGCGAGCAGGCTGAAGTCGACCCGCGCGGGTAGCTGGATCGGCTTGGTGAAGTCGACGTTCAGGGCGAACGTCGCTGGCAGCCGCGGGTCGAGGACGGCCAGCGCCCGTGCCAGCGGGTACATGCCGTGGATGATCGGCCGCGCGAACCCGAAGGGCCGCGCGGTCAGCCCCGAGAGGTGGATCGGGTTGTAGTCACCGCTGACCGCGGCGTAACGGCGTCCCAGGTCGGCCGGCAGGCGCCACGTCCCGGCGCGGTGCGCCGCCCAGTCGACGGCTACCTCGGGGACGTCCGGCTGGGGTGGCAGTTGGGCAACCAGGCCCGGCAGTTGCCGACCCAGCGCGAGATACGTGCTGACGCCCGTCCAAACCAACTGGCCGTCCAACCGCGCCTCGCCGACCAGGTCGAACGCGGTGCCGCGGCGGTGTGGGACGAAGTTGGTGCTGCGGCAACGAAGGTCCGGCCGATCGCCGACCAGCAGCGGCCGGCCCTGCACGATCCGGTTGGAGACGTGGACGATCCCCGCCATCGGCAGCGGGAACTCCGGCGCGGCCATCAGGTGCGCCTGCAGGGCGAAGATCAGGACGTGCGGCCAGGTCGCCGGGACGCGGTCGCGCAGCGCGAAGCCACACAGCCGGTCGTAGGCGGCGAGGCGGACGGCGTCCAACTCGACGGCGTCCACGCGGACCTCGCGCTCCAGGCGGGTCCGGTTGGCCGGGTGCCGGGTCAGCGCCGCGCGTCCGATCGTCGCCGCGACCGAAGGGAGCGCGGGCAGGACTTCGACGAGCGACACGGGCTAAGCCCCGACGATCGCCTGGCCGCAGACGCGAAGCACCTGGCCGCTGATCGCGGCGCTGGCCGGGTCGGCGAGGAACGCCAGGGTTTCGGCGACGTCCACCGGCTGACCGCCCTGCAGCAGGCTGTTCGAGCGGCGAAACATCTCACGGTTGACGAATGGGATGCCGGCGGTCATGTCGGTCTCGATGAAGCCGGGGGCGACCGCGTTCACGGTGATCCCGCGCTGCGCCAGCACCGGCGCCAACGCCTGCACCCACCCCATCACGCCGGCCTTGCTGGCGGCATAGTTGGTCTGCCCGCGGTTGCCCGCGACGCCGGAGGTGGACGACAGCCCGAGCAGGCGTCCGCCGTCGGCGAGGCCGCCGGCCAGATCGGGATCGAGGATGCGTTCGTTGATCCGCAGGTGCGCCAACAGGTTGACCTCGAGGACGGCTCCCCAGCGCAACTCATCCAGGTTGGCGATCATCCGGTCGCGCAGGATGCCGGCGTTGTGGATGAGGGCGTAAATGCGCGCGTCGGCACCGTAGCGCTGGGCGACGTGGGCGGCGATGCGCTCGCCGGCGTCCGCCGCGGTGATGTCGAGTTGCAAGGCGGTGCCTCGCGTGGCGTTGGCCGTCTCGGTCAGGCCGGCACCGGCCGCGGGGACGTCCACCGCGACGACGGTCGCGCCGTCCCTGGCGAAGACGCGCGCGATCGCCGCGCCGATGCCCCGGGCCGCGCCGGTGACCACGACGATGCGCCGCTCGAAGGGCTGCTTCGATGCGGCCATGGAGAGGTCGACGTCCGCCGGTCCGATGCGCAGGGGCTGGCCGTCCACGTAGGCGGAGCGTCCCTCGAGGAAGAAGCGCAGTGACGAGGCGAGAGCGCCGGCGTTGGCGTCCGGGTGTACCCACAGCAGGTTGGCGGTGGCGCCCGCGCGCAACTCGCGGGCGACCGAGCGGACGATACCCAGCAGAGCGTGCGCGACGGCGCTGCCCTCCAGGGTGCCGGCGGCCTCAGGGGTGGTCGCGACAACGACGATGCGTCCGGACGGTTCCAGGCCGCGGACGGCGGGGCGCAGCAGCGCGCGGACCTGCTCCAAGACGTCCACCCGGTCGACACCGGTCGCGTCGATGACCAACGCTCCTAGTGGGGCGGGGTATCGCGGCGGCTGCTGCTTGCCCTCGGCGTCGGTAGTCCGGGCGTCCGGAGTGTCCACGACGGGGGCGCTGCTGGCGATGCCG
>JBDHZK010000138.1:0-6875 GCA_039811865.1 Propionicicella sp.
GCACTGGCGGGCCTGTACGTCTCCCCGCCCGGTGCGTCCGCCTACGACGACGACACGCTGGGCCCGACCAAGCTGGCGGTACTGGTTTCCTCGCTCGCCGGACTAGGCGGGTTCATCTGGGTCGTCACGGTGCTGCACATCCCGCATCACCCGCTCCCGATGCCGCCCTACGAACCCGGGCGGTGGGGGGTGGATGCGCTGTTGGCCGTGGTGCCAGCCGTCCTCGCGACCGGGGTCGTAGCCGCGTTGTCGCCACTGCACCAACTCCTTGAACGGGCCCTTCGCGCCGTCGGCGGCGTGCGTGTTCAGACGATCGTCGGCTCGCTCGCCTTCGCGTCGCTGGCTGGCGCGTGGCCGCTGCTGCTGTTCAGCGGACATGACAGCTTCGACCTGGTGCCCGTGTGGACGGCGGCCGCGAGCTGGGGGCTGCTGGCCGGCTTGGCGTTGCTGAAGCCCTTGGCCATGGTGCTTTGCCTGTCCTCGGGTTGGCGGGGTGGAGAGTTCTTTCCCTTGATGCTGACGGGGGCCTGCATCGGCGCGTTGACCACCGCGTTCCTTCCGATCTCGCTGGCCGCGGCGATGGTGGCCGGGATGGCAGCCGCTACCGCCATGGGACTGCGCAAGCCGGTTGCCGCGATCCTCATCGTCGCCTTCCTGGCCGGGGGGACGGCGCTGATTGCGATGTTGGTCGGGGGTGCGGTCGCCGCCTTGGCCCTGATTCCCAAAGCAGCGTCACCGACACAGCCGCCACCGGACGAACCGACGGCTGACTCCTGAGAGGTTCAGGATGCAATCGCCAGGTGGATCGGGCGTTGTTCCGGCGTCCATCGTTTGTCTTTCGGCGCCTGGCTGGGCGTTTCTCAGGCAATGGCTCGCTTTCTTAGACGGTGGTCCGCGGCCGATCCCATACCTATCAGTAAGGTTGATGGACCGGTCCGCGCCTTGTGTGTGTGGGCACCTGTCCGACCTCTTTCGGTGGGAGCGCAACGAACCTCACCAGCCCTCGGAGGGATCATGACCAACCTGCTCCGTCGTTCGTCCAATCAGTTGATCATCACGGGCGTGATCGCCATCGTCTTCGGCCTGATCGCATCGATCTTCCCGATCGGAACCGCCGTGACCCTCGTCCTGATCTGGGGTGCGTACGCCCTGGTGGACGGAGTACTGGCGCTGATCACCGCCTTTCGTCTTGAGGGACGCCCGGCCAGGGCCGTGTTGATCGCGGTCGGTGTGATCGGCATCGTGGCGGGTCTGATGGCCCTCCTCAGGCCCGTTGACAGCGCCGTCGCGCTGGCGTGGGCGCTGGGCGTATGGCTGATCGTGCGGGCCATCTTCGAGCTGGCGTCCGCGTTCGCCGATCAACCCCGCGGTCCGCGCTGGTTGATCGCGCTCACGGGTGCCCTCTGGTTGCTGGCCGGCATTCTGATGGTGGCGTTCCCCGGCCAGGCCGCGGTCACGATCGCCGTCTGGCTGGGCATGATCGCGATCGGCTGCGGGATCCTCGGCATCCTCGCCGGGCTGGCCCTTCGGTCCAGGGCCGCCCAGGTCTCCGACGCTTCGCTGGGATGAACCCCCGCAGGGGACTGCTGGTCCTCCTGCCCAAGCCGTGGTGGGTGGTCGCCAACGGCGTGTTGCTGGTGGCGTTGTTCTACGTAGTGCCGTTCGACGACGATCGATCGCTGCTGTTTCGAGCGCTCGGCTCTGCGGCAGTCCTAGTGGCGCTTGCTGTCGTGGTCGCACGTGGACTGCAACGCCACGCTGATCCGGTTGGCCGCTCGGTCACGACGTTGCTGCTGGTGATCGTGAGCTTCTCGGCGATCTTCTACGGGCTGTCGAGAATCGAGGGACAGTTCGCTGGGCTGCACACCCGCACCGATGCGCTCTACTTCACGGTGGTCACCATGGCCACTATCGGTTACGGCGACATCCACCCGACCGGCCAGGCTGCCAGAATCGTCACCGTGCTGGCGGTCGTGTTCAACCTGATCTTCGTTGCGGCGTTGGTTTCTACGATTGCCGCCCGGTTACGCGACCGCCGCCCTCACCCCGAATCCCGCCTTTAGCCCTGATCCCGACCGGGTGCTGCGTGGGTGGTCACCCCCATCCGGGGAGGTTGGCGACCCCACTGCTGCCGCCGAGTCTGGATCTGGTCGCCGGCCTGCGGCATCGTCGTTCTCGGGAGCGAAAAGCCCAACCGGGGCGGCCCCGACCAACAGCGAAGGAGAGACAAATGGGCATGGCGGACAAGCTGGAGAACATCAAGGACAACGTTGTCGGCTCCGTCAAAGAGGCAGTCGGCAAGGTTACGGACAACGAGCGTCTCGAAGCCGAGGGCAAAGCCCAGGACGCGACCGGCGATCTGAAGCAGGCGGGCGAAAAGGTCAAGGACGCCTTCCGCTGAGGTTCGCTGACCCTCGAACAGTTTCCGACTGGGCGGAAATGGAGACCCCGGGCCTTGGGCCCGGGGTCTTCCGTCTGCCCGGTGGCGGCGCCGCGGGTGCGCTGGGGCCCATACTGAGGCGGTGCAGCGGATACATCCCGGCTTCGTCCTCGGGGGTCGATACCGGCTGGTCGAGCGGATCGCCGCCGGCGGGATGGGCGAAGTCTGGCTGGTGGAGGACGAGCGGCTCCATCGTCCCCGAGCGATCAAGGTGCTGCACCCGCACACAGCGGCCGAGATGGTCCACGCCAGGCGTTTCCGAGAAGAGGCCCTGATCGGTGCGCGGCTGGAGCACCCGAACATCGTGGCCGTGCACGACGTCGGCGATGAGGCCGGCCTGGAATACCTAGTGATGGAGTATGTGCCCGGCCGGAGCCTCGCCGATGTGCTGAACGCCCAGGGGCGGATGACGGCCCAAGCCGTGCGCCGGCTACTGGAGCAGGTGGGTTCGGCGCTCGGGGCCGCGCACGCGTCCGGCATCGTGCATCGAGACGTCAAACCCGCCAACATCTTGATGATGGTCGACGGCACCGCCAAACTGACCGACTTCGGCATCGCCAAGGTGGCGCAGGGTTTGGCGTTGACGAAGACCGGAGAGCTGCTGGGGACACCGCACTACCTGAGTCCCGAGCAGGCGCTGGGTCGCCAGGCGATCCCCGCCTCCGACGTCTACGCGCTGGGTGTCGTCGCTCATGAGGCGCTCACCGGGGTCAAGCCGTTCGACGCCGAAACCCCGGTCGCGATCGCCGTCGCCCACGCCTACCAGGACGCGCCCGAACTGCCGGCCAACACACCGTCGGACATCGCGGAACTGATCACCGCCTGCCTCGAGAAGGACGTTCGCCGACGTCCCGCCGACGGCGCGGAGGTCGTGGCCAGGCTGAGTACCTCCGACCCACCTGTTCGCGTCCCAGATCCCGAACCAGCGCGGGCGCCGCTGCTCAAGGTGCCGGAACTCTCGGCACGACCGGCATCCGATCTCCCCGCCCAAGCGGGGCGGCAGTCCGGAGGTGCCCACGTCGAGCTCGCCGCGTCGCCGCCTTCGCCAGCGACGTTGCAGCGGCCGCGGACGCTTCGACCCACCCTGCTCGCCTATGTCGTCGCGGCCGCCGTGCTCGCCTTCTTCGTAGTGTTGATCTACCTCACCAACCGGTGATCGCGCACGCGGTGGGGTCTCCCGATTGGGGCTGACACCCATCCGGGCTGGGTGGAACGTGCACTGCGGCCGTTAGCGCTTGAGGCGGGGTGGCAGCGGTCCATAACGTTGGGGACATCAGCAACCGCTCCCCACCAACCGGAGCCACAATCAAGAAGGAGTTACAACCATGAGCATTCTCGCCTGGATCATCATCGGCGGCCTGGCCGGCTGGATCGCCTCCAAGATCATGGGCACCGACGCCCAGCAGGGCCTGCTGCTGAACATCGTCGTCGGCATCGTCGGTGGCATCGTGGGCGGCTGGATCCTGTCGATCTTCGGCGGAAACCCGATGGGTGACGGCTGGATCGTCAGCCTGTTGACCGCGACGTTCGGCTCGGTCGTCCTGCTCTTCCTGATCGGCTTGGTAACCGGTCGCCGCCGCGCCCATAGCTGACCCCGAAGCGCCACAAACCACCGCGTACCGGCCCGGGCGCCCTGAAGGAATCCTCCTCCAGGGCGCCCGGTTCGTTGTGCGGTGGACCCGGACCGGGCGCGGCGGTCAGGGCTCGATCAGGCCCGTTCGGATCGCGTACCGAGTCAGCTCCAGCCGGTCGCGCATACCCAGCTTGTCCAAGATGTTGGCGCGATGCCGTTCGACCGTCTTGGGGCTGACGAACAGCAGGTCGGCGATCTCCTTGCCGCTGTGACCCTCGGCGATCAGCTTGAGGACCTCCTCCTCGCGCGGCGACAGGACGGACGACTGCGCCGCCTCGCGAGGGCCGGACAAGAAGTCGCGGATGATCGCCTGCATGGCGCCGGGATAGAGGAACGGTTCGCCGCGCAATGCCGCTCGGCAGGCCACGATCAGATCCCGGTCGGCCACCGACTTGTGGACGTAGCCGGCGGCGCCCAGCTTCAACGCCTCGAACAGGTACTGCTCGTTGTCGTGCATGGACAAGATCAGCATCGCCAGGTCGGGCCAGCGGCGGCCGATCTCCCGCGCGGCCTGCAGTCCGGTCATGCGGGGCATCGAGACGTCGAGGATCACCAGATCGATGCCACCTTGGGCGATCCGGTCGATCGCGGCGGCCCCGTCCCCAACCTCGGCGACGACGGACAGGTCGGGCTGGGAGTCGATGATCATCCGGATCCCGGAGCGCACCAGCAGATGATCATCGGCCAGCAGGACCCTTGCCGGAGAGCGGCGGGCGGCGGTTGGAGCGCTCACAGCGCCACTCTAGGCCCCAGACGCGCGTCGGCAGTCAGGCAATGGCAGCGAGCGCGCGGCTACCGTCCGGGGCGGCGTCGTCGGACGACGGCCAACCGGATCGCTCACGCGAGCCACTCGGGCGGTGGAAACACCGTCGTCGTGGGCAGCGGCCGGGTCGGCGGATCGTCCCCGGATCCGCCGGAGCCGGAGACGGTCATGGGGATCCGCACGACGACCCGCGTCCCAATACCCGGCTCACTGATCCGTTCGAAGGTGCCCCCGACCAAACGGGCTCGCTCGCGCATGCTGTACGTCCCGGTACCGTCCGCACCGGCCGTTCCGACGCCGTCGTCGCTGATGGTGAGCACCATCGTTTCGCCGGCCCGGGCCAGGTGGATGGCCACGTGAGTGGCCCGGGCGTGCTTGACGATGTTGGTGACCGCCTCTTGAGTGATCCGGAAGATGACCAGGTCCCGGTCGGTGTCGGCGCCCAGGTTCGGGGTGACGTCCAGTTCGATGGTGATGCCGGCGAGGTGCCGGGCATCCTCGACCGCCGATTCCAGGGCGGCTCCGATGCCCAGGTCGGCCAGCGCGCCCGGACGAAGCCGTCTCGAAATGGTGCGGACCTCATCGAGAGCGGCCCGGGCGGCATCCGTGATCTGTTCGAACTCGGGACGCAGCTCCTGTGGCAACTCCTCTGTCTTCATTCGCAGCCTGATCAGCAGGAACGTCATCGTCTGACCGACCTCGTCGTGGAGTTCGCGGGCAATCCGGGCCCGTTCCTCCTCTTGGCTGCGCAGCGCCGCCCTGACGGTTCGGATCCGCTCGGCCCGAAGCCGGTCGAGCATCAGGTTGTAGGCCCGGGTGAGCGCGGCCACCTCGTCGGTGCCGGAGACGGGCAACGCCGACACCTCTTCGGGCCCGTCGACCTCGTCGATCGACTCCTTCAGGGTCGCCAGCGGAGTCAGGGCGTTCCCGATCAGTGCCGCGTCGATGATGATCGCGCCGAGCGCCCCTAGCGCCAGAATGGAGAGCTGTTCCCCGGTCGGGGTGGCCGCGATCTCGAAGGGGGAGAGGGCGAGCAGGATCACTCCGACAATCAGCGTGGCGGAGCTCCCCAACAACAGTCGCCAGTACAACGGCACATGCGCAGCGTAAGGCCACCTCGGCGACCACCGCCGACACCGCGAGCCGGGCCACTGCGTCGCGTGGGACGTCCCCCGCTTCAGGGGGTGCTAGGGATACCGCGCCGCGACCGACATACTGGTGCCACGCTCGAGCGTGGACCGGGAGTAGTTCTCGCGCCCGCAGGGCCCTGATCCGAGGTCGACGATGAGCGCAGCCGAGAGTCCGTCGGCCTTGCTGCGGGTTCGACTGGCCGTTTCGGTGGCTCAGATCCTCTGCGGCGTCGGGGGGATTTTCGGCTCCGGCGTGCGTGGCTCAGGCTCCAGCGTTCGAGACTTCGCGCAGGGAGCGTTTCGTCCCGAGGCGACGTTGATCGCCCCGGCGAGCCTGGCCTTCTCCATCTGGAGCGTCATCTACCTCGGTTTGGTGGTCTACACGCTGTGGATCTGGGTGCCGGGCGCGGCCAGCGCCACCGTGGTGGCCCGCACCGGATGGTGGGCGGCGGCGGCCATGGCCCTGAACGGCGGTTGGATCTTCGCCGCCAAGGCCGAGCTCGTCGACCTGGACGCGCTTGTCCTGCTTGCGCTGACGCTGTGCCTGGGGCGGCTGAACGCCGAGCTCGCCGTCATCTCGATGCCGACGCGGACCGCGCGGACCCTGGTTGGAGGTGCGTTCGGGCTGTTCCTGGGGTGGGCTTGTCTAGCCACCGTCGGCAACGTGGCGACGGCACTCGTTCGGCATGGCGTCCCGGCCACCGGGGCGGGTGCCACGATCGCCGCGGTCGGCACCCTGGTCGTGGTCGCCGCGCTCGGCGTCTTCCTCGCCGTACGCCTGCCCGGCCAGTTCGCGGTGGCGCTGGGTCTGCTTTGGGGTCTGGCCTGGCTGGCCGTCCAGCGCAGCGCCGGGGAGCCGAAGTCGCTGCCGGTGGCGCTGACCGCCGGATTCGCGGCCGCGGTCATCGC
>JBDHZK010000139.1:0-6871 GCA_039811865.1 Propionicicella sp.
TCCGGGGTCAGGTGCAAGGAGCTGGTGACGACACCTACAGCTGCCGCCGGCGGCTGACGAACTGGCGCCGGGCAAACAGCCCGATCGCGTAGGTGTGGTAGCCGTCCATGACGGCGCCGACACCGCCGCCGAGCAGCGGCACCCGGCGCAGCACGAGGACGGCCAGGTGTTTGCCGCCGACGCGGGCGGCCAGGTCGCCGAAGACCTGTTCGCTGACGTTGCGATCGAGCGCGGAGTTGAACACCGGAGCGGTGGCCACGACCATCGGCTGGGTCGGCAACTCGCCGGAGCCGACGCGGCGGTTGAGTTCGTCCTCGCCGAACAGGCACATCGCCAGCGCGGTCCGGACGCGGCCGTCGTCCACGTCGTACCCGCGTAGGTGTGCGATCGCAGCGGCCAGCCGCAGTTGGACGACCGCCATGCCGACCAGGTTCGCGGGCAGGGCGACGGCCACCGTCGCCAGCCCGCCGAGGTTGGTCAGGAATCCCTGCGCGGACGCGAGCCGCACGTGGCTGGCGATCAGGGCGTCCAGCGCCTCTTCGATCTCGCCCCGGCGCTCGAGCTGCTTGGCGGCCGCGGCCTTTGCCCCAGGAACCGACGGCAACCCGTTGATCGCCACGTCGAGCAGGCGTCGCAGGACGCCGCCACCCGCCTCCGGCGCCCGCTGCACCAGTGTCTTGCTGGCCTCGCGGGGGGTGGTGTTGGACATTTGTCGTCTCCTCGAATCGGGACTCGCGCCACTCCAGCCTAAGCAACCACCGCCTGCCCCGGCTCCGGCGCCGCCCTGAGCGTCCCCCGATCCGGCCCCGGCGTTGGCACAATGGCGCGATGGCGCTGTCGGTTGCCTTCGGCAGGCAAACGAGTTGGCCCAGGTCGGATCTGATCACCTTTTCCGAAACCTGGGATCCGGCGCTTGCCCTGGAGGGCTACCGCGCCGGGGTCTTCCCGATGCCCCTGCCGACGGTCGGATTCGGCGAACACATGGGCTGGTGGTCACCGCAGCGGCGCGGCATCCTGCCGCTGGAGGGCCTGCGGATCACCCGTTCGCTGCGCCAGTCGATGCGCCGCTACCAGGTGACGATCAACACCGACTTCGGCGCCGTGATCCGCGCGTGCGCCAACCCGGCCCGACCTTTCGGCTGGATCGACGCCGAGATCGTCGAGGCATTCACCCATCTGCACCGCCGCGGGTGGGCGCACTCGGTGGAGACCCGGCTGCCGGACGGACGCCTGGTCGGCGGGCTGTACGGGGTCAGCATCGGTGGCCTCTTCGCGGGCGAGTCGATGTTCCACGACCCCCTTCTGGGCCGGGACGCCTCCAAGGTGGCGCTGGTCGCGCTGGTGGACTTCCTGTCCGCGGACGGCGTCGCGCGCCTGCTCGACGTGCAATGGGTGACCGACCACCTGGCCAGCCTCGGCGCCGTCGAGGTCAGCCGCGCCGGCTACCTACGCCGCCTTGACGAGGCACTCCAACTGCCCCGGCCCAAGTGGCCCGTCCCGAGGAGGACCGATGCCCGAGATGCCTGAGGTCGAGTCGTTGCGGACGTTCCTCGCGCCACGCTGTGTCGGCGCCGCGATCGTCCGGATCGACCTGGCCGCCTTCAGCGCGTTGAAGACCTACGACCCACCGCCGTCCGCGCTCTACGGACTCGAAATCGACGCGATCGAGCGGCACGGCAAGTTCCTGGCCATCGGCGCGCAGGGGTTGTGGCTCGTGTTTCACCTGGCCAGAGCCGGCTGGCTGCGCTGGAAGGAGGAGCAGCCGCAGCGTCCCGGGCGACCGGGACGCGGTCCGCTGACCGCCCGGGTCGTCCTCGATTCCGGCGCGGGCTTCGACCTGACCGAGGCCGGGACCCAGCGCAAGCTGGCGATCTATGTCGTCCGCCACCCCAGCGACGTCCCGGGCGTCGCCACCCTCGGACCGGATCCCTTGGCCGACGACTTCGATGCCGCCGCCCTGGACGCCATTCTCGCCAAGGCCGGACGCGCGCAACTCAAGGGGGTGCTTCGGGACCAGAGAATCGTCGCCGGCATCGGCAACGCGTACTCCGACGAGATCCTGCATGCGGCCAAGCTCAGCCCGTTCAAGCCGGCGTCCGGGCTCTCCCCCCGCGAGCGCATGGCGTTGCTGGCGGCGATCAAGGGGGAACTCCAAGACGCGATCGAGCGGTCGGCGGGGCTGGCGGCGTCCGATCTCAAGGGGGAGAAGAAGTCGGGCCTGCGCGTCCACGGCCGGGCCGGTGAACCCTGCGAGGTCTGCGGCACGACCATCGCGGAGGTCTCGTTCGCCGACTCGTCCCTGCAGTACTGCCCCGGCTGCCAGACCGGCGGGAAGCCGCTCGCCGATCGTCGGATGTCCCGGCTCTTGAAGTAGCTGGGCGTTAGGTCGTTCGATCGGCTCAAGGCGAGTTTGGCAGGTCCTGTCGGTGGTGTTGGCGATGAGTTGGGTGAGCACTCTCGGCGGACCCGGGGCCGCGACTTCGGCTCGCACTCGGCGGGTTCGTCGAACGCTTCTCCGGAAACCCAGAGCTGCACCCGCCAAATACAGATCGGGTGCGACCGTCGTGGTCGCACCCGATCTTGGGTATCCGGATTGCCCGGCGCCCGGGTCAGGCCCAGCGGCCCTGAATGCGGCGCTCGTTGTCGTCGTAGCCCTGGGCGATCGTGCCGAGAACGCTGTTCATCTTCTGGATGACCTGGCCCATGTGCTCGGCGGAGGCGTCCCACTTGGCCTTGGCCTCGGTGTACGCGGAACGGGCGTCGCCCTCCCACTGGCCGAGCGAGGAGTTGAGCTGGCCCTCAAGAGTTCCGAGGTTCTCGGTCAACTTGGTGTGGGCTTGGCGCAGGTCGTCGATGCCCTGCGTCATCGCCTGGCTGTTGACAAGTGTGGTGTCGGACATGTTCTGAGTTCTCCTGGGTGATCGAGGTGGTCGGGGTGGCTCAGCCGTTGAGGGCGGCGTTGATGGCGTTGCTGGCGGCCTTCTGCTCTTCCTCAGCCGAGGTGTAGTTGCGCTGGGTCTCGACGAGCTTGCCGTGGATCTCCTCAAGCGCTTGCTGAACCGCACCGAACTGGCGATCGAACTCGGTGTAGGCGCCGTAGAAGGCGTCGGACGCCTGGCCGTGCCAGCCGGTCCGCAGCGCAGTGATCTGGTTGCTCAGGTTCTGCTGGTTGGAATGGATCTGGCTCGCGGCTTCCTCAATCTGGCCGGCGGCCTTCTGCATTGCTGCGCGGTCAACAGTGGTCTGACCCGACATGGTCTTCCTCCAATAGTCTCCCGGCGCCGCCGGGGGTGGTTTCTGGGATTCGCAGCTGGGCTGCGGTGTCGTCCTGTGAAAAACAGTAGGTCTGGCGGGGGTCACCCGTCCGGGGGCGAGCTGGGATTTTCGGTGGCCGCCGATGGTTTGAGTACGGGTCCTCACCGATGCGGCCGGCGCCCGCGCCAAGCGGCCCAAGGGGATCGTCTGGCGGACGCGCGGCCTCGACACCGGGCGTCCCCACGATGGCCGCAACCAGTCGTCGCGGGCGCGCTCACAGCTCCTTGCTGGCGTTCGCCTGGTCGAGGACGACGCCTGCGGGCAGGCCCGCCGGGATCAGCCGGATCACCTCGCCGGGGACGGGGACGATCTTGACGTCGCCGTAGCCGAGGGACTGGCGGGAGGCGACGTCGGGAACAGGGTAGGACTTGCCATTGAGGACGAGGTAGGCGACCGCCGAGGCATTCAGGGCCGTGTCGTTTTGGATCATTGCCCCTTGGCCCTGGTTGAGGACGATCTTGTCGGCGGCGTTCGCGCCGCCAGAGCCGGGGACCGCGTCGGGGGTCGGGACGCCGAGCGCGAGCAGCGGCCGGTTCGCCCCGTTCCAGGTGGCACACACCGATGACGTGTCGAAGTTGGCTCCGGTCTCGGGGAAGGGCTTGCCGTCGGGCATGTCCTGGTCGGACGCGCGGTCGACCGAGCTGCGCGCGGCCGCCAACTGGGGGCTGGTTACGGTCTGGATCCTCGCTTGGTCGGGCTGGAGCAGGCGGGCGTCCAGGTAGCTGATCCGCGAATAACCGTCGCGCAGCACCACGTAGTACGTCTCCGACGAGGTGCCTTGGTTGGCGACTACGACCTCGCCCACGAGCCGGTTGTCCACCGGACGATTCGGCTGGCCGCCGAAGCCGTCGATTCGCAGTGGGCGAAACTCCACGCCTTGGGGGAGAGCGTTGATGAAGCGGCTGCCGGCCGTGATCGGTGCGAACCCCTCGGTGATCGGTGAGCGGACGACGCCGGCGTCCCGGACGACCTTGTGAGCGCGGCCCTCCAGGACGAAGTACTCGTTGCCTTGGTCGTCCAGCAAGACGACGGACGCGCTGTGATTGGGGACGGCGCCTTGGGCCATCTCGAGCGTCGTGGCGCGCTTTCCGTTGACCGGAGCGCCGCTACAGACCCGGATCGGCAGGGTCGCCATGTCCTTCGGGTCGGGCAACTGGCGAGGGGCGTCCGCGATGCCCTGCATCCGGCCGATCGGGACGCCCTTCATGGACGCCGTCTTGAGCGAGATGATCTTGCCCTCGGGGCCGGCCAGCAGACGGGCCGAGGTGATGTTCGCGGCGGGCCGCAACTGCCGGTTGCCGTCCGGGCCGCGGTAGGTGAAGACCGCGCCCGACTGGGTGTCGATCAGGATCAGCTCGCCGTCGTCGGTCCGCCAGGACTGGACCCCGCCCTTGGACAGCAGGCCCACCACACCGAAGCCCGCCAGGATCAGCACTCCCGCGAGCAGCCCCACGAACATGCCCGTCGATAGGCGGCGCAGGCCCGGCTGTGGGACGTCCGGGTCGCGGTTGACCAGGGCGGCGACGAGGCGCTCGTGGGTGAAGGTCTGCGCCTTCAGCAGGTCCTTGCGCGTCGCCATGCGTTCGTCCTAGCCGGAATGGGTCCACCGAAGCCCGCGGGGGGCCACCTACGTGGGCCTACAGTAGTTCCCGACCGGACCCCCGACAGCCTTGCGGGAGCAGCAGATGGCCCGAGCCGCCGAACCCAGCGCCACGCCGGTGGCACGGGCGTCTTGGCTGCGCCGGCAACTGAGCAACGCGCTCCTGGTCGAGGTGTCGCTGGTGGCGATCGTCTTCGGGGTGCTCAGCGGCCGGCTCGTCGGCTACATCGTGGCGGCGGCGGTCGCCCTGGTGACGCTGCTGTTGCTGATCCCGATCCGCGGGCGCTCGCTGCTGCGTGGGCTCGCGCTGCGGACGTCCTACTCGCGCCGCCGACCCGCGCCCGTCCCCGAGAACGAACTGCCCCTGGACCTCGTCCCGCTGGCGGAGTGGGTGTCTGGACTGGCTGTGACGCGGACGGTCACCGGACGTGGCGGCGAAGTCGGCGTGATCACCGACGGCAGTGCCTGGGCGGCGGTCCTGGCCCTGCGATCGGACGACGAACTGCTGGCCGACAAGGGCGAAGCGATCGACATCGACTCCCTCGCCGCGCTGACCGTCCAGGACGATGTGGTCTTCGCCGGCGTCCAACTCGTCACCTACACCGTGCCGTCCCCGACGCTGGTGCTGCTGGGCGAGGGGTCGCGGGCGGCGGCGGCGTACCTGGAGATCACCGCCGAGCAGCCGCCGCCGACGGTCCGGCGGTCGTGGCTGTGCCTGCGGCTGGATCCGCGGCTGTGCTTGGAGGCGGTCGCTCGCCGCGGCGCCGGCAACGAGGGCATCTATGCGACGCTCCGGTTCGGCCTGCACCGCGCGCAGTCGGTGCTGAAGCGCCAGGGCATCGAAACGCGGGCACTCACGCCGATGGAGATCAACGAGGTGCTGTCGCTCACGGTGGGTTCCGGTCCGGAGCGATCCGAGCAGCGTACCGCCGAGGGCTGGTCACACTGGCAGTGCGATGGGCTGCTGCACACCGGCCAGCTCGTCCGCCGCTGGGGCGCGAACATGTCCGCCGGCTACCGCGCGCTGCTGGACGCCGTCGCATCCGCGCCCGTGCTGTTCGCCGTGACGTCCTACACGATGACGCGCTCGCAGGCCGCGACCGGTGGGATCAGGCTGGTCTCGCCGAACGCCGAGAGCGCCACCGCCGCGATCGCTCACGTGACCCGGGCGCTCGGCTCGGACGTCCGGCTCGCCCCCGCGGGAGGCACCCAAGTGCCGACGATGCTGGCGACCGTGCCGCTGGGCCTGGGGGCCGTCCTGTGAGCGCGAAGGCGCCCAGCGCCGATTGGGTGCTGCCGGGGCGGTCGGCCGCCCGCAAACCGAACGCCGTTGTCCAGACCGGCCCCAGCGGGCTGCTGCTCGGCACCGGTTCGAGCGGCCCGGTCGCGATCCGGCTGTTCGGGCCGCGACCGATCCGGCTGCTGGTGGCCGTCCCCGAGTATGTGTCGTGGCTCCTGGCGTTTCGCTGCATCAGCCTCGGTGCCCACATCTCGATCGTTTCCCAGGACGCCAGTCGCTGGCAGGGCCTGCTGGACACCCTGCGCGCCTGCGGCGGGACGGCCGACCTCGTCCGCCGCGGTGGCGTCCTGCCCTCCCAGGGACGTCCCTACCGGCCGTCCCTGATCATCGACGACGCGGACCACTTCGACGGCGCCCAGGCGCCCCTGGGTCACTGGCAAGCGGTGATGACGATCGAGGACGCCGCCGCGCCGGGCGCGGTCTATGCCCTGCGCAGTTGCGATATGGCGCTGGTTTCGCCGTGCGACGCCAAGGTCACCGAGAATCTTCGCCGCGCCTACGTCTTGGACAATCGCCAAGTGAAGCTGTGCGCCAATCTGGATCCGAACGAGGTCGTCTTGGTGATGCCGCGCCGGATCGTCCGCTTGCCCATTCCACCCACGCAGTCGGAGTACGACCTGCTGTTCGGCTGAGTAGCCGGGCCGCAGCAACGAGCA
>JBDHZK010000140.1:0-6770 GCA_039811865.1 Propionicicella sp.
ATCAGGGCGATCCCTGGGAATACCCATAGGGCGGAGATAGTTGAGTCAGGTGGACTCAATCTGTGGGTTGAGCCTGTTAGACTCAACTCGCACACCGCACCACCCCGGACACAACAAGACATTCGGCGGCTCGTCCGCCGCAGAGAAACCGATCCACTGGAGGAACAACTCATGGCACGTGCAGTAGGTATCGACCTCGGCACCACCAACTCCGTCGTCGCCGTTCTTGAGGGCGGCGAACCCACCGTTATCCCCAACGCCGAGGGCAACCGCACGACGCCGTCGGTAGTGGCCTTCGCCAAGGGGGGCGAGGTCCTGGTCGGCGAGGTTGCCAAGCGCCAGGCCGTCACCAACGTCGACCGCACCATCCGCTCGGTCAAGCGCCATATGGGCACCGACTGGAAGGTCGAGATCGACGGCAAGACCTACCGTCCGCAGCAGATCAGCGCCTTCATTCTGCAGAAGTTGAAGCGGGACGCCGAGGCGTACCTGGGCGAGCCGGTCACCAATGCGGTCATCACCGTCCCGGCCTACTTCGGCGACGCCGAGCGTCAGGCCACCAAGGAGGCCGGCGAGATCGCGGGCCTGAAGGTCGACCGCATCATCAACGAGCCGACCGCCGCCGCGTTGGCATACGGTCTCGACAAGGGCAGCAAGGAGCAGACGGTCCTGGTCTTCGACCTGGGCGGCGGCACCTTCGACGTCTCCCTGCTCGAAATCAGCGATGGGGTGTTCGAGGTCAAGGCCACCAAGGGCGACAACCGCCTGGGCGGCGACGACTGGGATCAGCGCATCGTCGACTGGCTGGTCAAGGAGTTCAAGAACAAGTACGGCATCGACCTGAGCAAGGACAAGATCGCCCGCCAGCGCCTCCAGGAGGCTGCCGAACGCGCGAAGATCGAACTCAGCTCCGCCCGCGAGACCAGCATCAACCAGCCCTACATCACGGCCGGTCCCGACGGACCCCTGCACCTGGACGAGAAGCTCACCCGCTCGGAGTTCCAGCGCATGACCCAGGACCTGCTGGACCGTTGCCGCGCGCCGTTCAACTCGGTCATCTCCGACGCGAAGACCTCGGTCGGCAACATCGACCATGTCATCCTGGTCGGCGGCTCCACCCGCATGCCCGCCGTGGTCGACCTGGTCAAGGAGCTGACCGGCGGCAAGGAGCCCAACAAGGGCGTCAACCCCGACGAGGTCGTGGCCCTGGGCGCGTCCCTGCAGGCCGGCGTGCTGAAGGGCGAGGTGAAGGACGTCCTCCTGCTGGACGTGACCCCGCTCAGCCTCGGCATCGAGACCAAGGGCGGCGTGATGACCAAGATCATCGAGCGCAACACCACGATCCCGACCAAGCGGTCCGAGGTGTTCACCACGGCCGAGGACAACCAGCCCTCGGTGATGATCCAGGTCTACCAGGGCGAGCGTGACTTCGCCCGCGACAACAAGTCGCTCGGCAACTTCGATCTCACCGGCCTGATGCCGGCGCCGCGGAACGTGCCGCAGATCGAGGTCACCTTCGACATCGACGCCAACGGCATCGTCCACGTGCACGCCAAGGACCTGGCGACGGGCAAGGAGCAGTCCATGACCGTCACCGGCGGGTCGGCGCTGGGCAAGGACGACATCGACCGCATGGTGCGCGAGGCCGAGTCGCACGCCGAGGAGGACCGCAAGCGCCGCGAGACCGTCGAGATGCGCAACGAGGCCGACGCGCTCGCCTTCCGCACCGAGAAGCTGCTGAAGGAGAACGAGGACAAGATTGGCGACGACGTCAAGGCGCCCGTCAACGCCGCGCTCGACGAGCTCAAGGAGGCACTGAAGGGCGAGGACAACGACCGCGTCCGCAACGCCATGGAGGACCTGAACAACAAGGCCTCGGCCATGGGTCAGGCGATGTACGCCGCGGCCGCCGCGCAGAACCAGGCCGGTGCGGCCGATGCGCCCAACACGGGCGCCGGCTCGACCGGCGGCGATGACGAGGTCGTGGACGCCGAGATCGTCGACGAGGACAAGGGCAAGTGACCGAGGGGGCGCCCGAGCGCCCGGTCATCCGAGACAGACGTCGGATCGACCCCCAAACTGGTGAGGTGCGCCGGCCGCAGCAGTCCGCTGCGGCTGGCGCCGCACCGAGCGAAGGAGAAGTGGTGAGCGATTTCGTCCCCGATGGCGAGGCGGTCGGCGAGGGCGTCGAAGCGACGCCGGAGACCGAGGCCAACCCGATCGTGAACGCCAAGATCGCCGAACTGGAGGAGCTGGCCAACGAACGCACGGCCGATCTGCAGCGCCTCCAGGCCGAGTACGTCAACTACAAGCGTCGCGTCGATCGCGATCGCGATCTGGCGCGGGCGGGCGGGATCGAGGCCGTCGTCATCGACCTGCTGCCGGTGATCGACAGCGTGGAGGCCGCCCGGGAGCACGATGAGCTGGTGGGCGGGTTCAAGCTGGTCGCCGACGAGTTGGAGAAGATCGTGGCCCGGTACGGCCTGGAGACGTTCGGCGTGGTGGGAGACCCGTTCGATCCGCAGGTCCACGATGCGCTGATGCACACGCCGATGGAGGGCGTCGAGGTGACGACCTGCTCGGTGATCCTGCAGAAGGGCGTCAAGCTCAAGGACCGCGTGATCCGGCCGGCGCGCGTCGCCGTGGCTGAGCCGGGCGAGTGAACCCGGCGGTCCAGCTCGACGACCGGCCGCGCGCCGGACTCCTGCGCCGGGCTGGTTTGGGGGACGGACGCGGGTGCGCAGTCGAGGCGTCCCGCGTCCGTCCCGCACTTGACCCCGAGCGGAGTCCCGAACTATCCCCGGGGACGCCCCGAGCGTCCTTGGAGCCAACCGACAATCAACGAGAGGAGGCGTCGTGAGCACAAAGGACTGGCTTGAGAAGGACTACTACAAGGTCCTGGGCGTCTCCAAGGACGCCAAGCCCGAAGACATCAAGCGCGCGTTCCGCAAGCTGGCGCGGGAGAACCACCCCGACCAGAACGCGGGCGACAAGGACGCCGAGAAGCGTTTCAAGGAGATCTCGGAAGCGAACGCGATCTTGTCCGACCCGGACAAGCGCAAGGAGTACGACGAGGCCCGCAGCCTGTTCGGCGGGGGCGGGGGCTTCCGATTCCCGCGCGGCGGCAACACCGCGGGTCCGAGTTCGATGGACGACCTGTTCCGACACTCGGCGAGCGGCCAGGAGGGCAGCTTCTCCGACCTCTTCGGGAACCTGTTCGGGCAGCAGGCGCCGCGGCGGGCGTCCACCCGTGGCCCGCGCCGCGGTTCGGACATCGAAGGCGAGGTCACGATCGACTTCAACCAGGCCGTCGAGGGCGAGACCGTTGGCATCCAGATGGTCTCCGACGCGCCCTGCGAGGTCTGCCACGGCACGGGCGCGCGGGCGGGCTCGATGCCGCACGTTTGTCCCACCTGCCAGGGCAGCGGGATGACGACGTCCACATCCGGCGGCGTGTTCGCGGTGTCGGAGCCCTGCCGCGAGTGCCGCGGGCGCGGGCTCGTCGTGGACGACCCGTGCCCCGAGTGCGGCGGATCCGGGCGCGGTCGCTCGACCAAGACCATGCAGGTGCGCATCCCCGCCGGGGTCACCGACGGTCAGCGCATCCGGATCAAGGGCAAGGGCAGCGCCGGTGAGAACGGCGGCGCCGCCGGCGACCTTTACGTCCTCGTACATGTGAACCCGCACCCGATCTTCGGCCGCAAGGACGACAACCTGACGGTCACCGTCCCGGTCACGTTCGCCGAGGCGGCACTGGGCGCGGAGATCAACGTGCCCACGCTGCAGGGCGGCTCCGTTCGCCTGCGGATTCCGGCCGGAACTCCGCAGGGACGCACGTTCCGCGTCCGCGGCAAGGGCGTTTCCAAGGCCAACGGAACCCACGGCGATCTGCTGGTCACCGTCGAGATCGCCGTCCCGCCGGTGCTGAACGAGCAGGCCAAGGAGCATCTGCTGGCCTACGCCCAGGCGTCCGGGCAGGGCGATCCGCGCGCGAAGCTGTTCAGTTGATCAGGGGTCAAGGACTGCCGTCGATACGGCGGTCCGTGACCCGGCCACGGGTCAGCGTGCATCCGAAGGTGCCCGAACCGTACTTGCTGCAGCGCGTTGGGAGGTGCGCATGACCGCCGACTACCTACCCCAGTTGATGGATCCCGACCGGCCCGTGTTCGTCATCTCGGTCGCCGCGCAACTCGCGGACATGCACCCGCAAACCCTGCGCGGCTACGACAAGCTCGGCTTGGTCGTCCCGCGTCGGGCGGCGGGCCGCGGCCGCCGGTACTCGATGCGTGACATCGCCAAGCTCCGCCACGTCCAGCACTTGTCGCAGGACGAGGGCATCAACCTGCAGGGCATCCGGCGGATCCTCGCTTTGGAGTCGGAGTTGGACGCCCTGCGGGCCCAACTCAGCCACTTGACGGAATTGGCCGCCCGCCTGCAGGCGTCCTCGGGCGGTGGGCCGCGCGTCTTCACCGCGCAGTCCGACGGGGCGGTCCGCCTCGGCCGACATCGGACGTCACCGCCGCTGGCGCTGAGCCAGTAGGCAGACTTGGAGCCTCGTAGGTGCGAATAGTGCACCTACGAGGCTCTATCCGTTGGAGGGACCATGGCGTACTCGGAGCCGGGGCAGGAGTACCGGCGGGACATGCTCTACATTCCCGACCGCATCACCGCGGGGGCCCGCCGGCCGCCGGACGGAGCGGACGTCCCGACCTGGCCGGTCGAGCCCGGGCGCTACCGGCTGATTGCCGCCAAGGCGTGCCCGTGGGCCAACCGGGCGATCATCGTCCGGCGCCTACTGGGGCTGGAGCACGTCATTTCGTGGGGAGCCCCGGGGCCCATCCATGATGAGCGGAGTTGGACGTTCGACCTCGACCCGAACGGACGCGACCCCGAACTTGGGATCCACCGGCTGCAGGAGGCGTACTTCTCGCGCTTTCCCGACTATCCGAGAGGGATCACGGTGCCGGCGATCGTGGAGGTGTCGTCGGGGAAGGTGGTCACCAACGATTTCCCGCACATCACCGAAGACTTCTTCTTCGAGTGGCGCGAATATCACCGCTCGGGGGCGCCGGACCTGTGGCCGCAGGATTGCCGCGACGAGCTGGACACGGTGATGCGCCGGGTCTTCACCGAAGTCAACAACGGGGTCTACCGGTGCGGATTCGCCGGTTCCCAGGGTGCCTACGACGACGCCTATGACCGTCTGTTCGCGGCCCTGGACTGGCTGGCCGAACGCCTGTCTACCCGGCGCTACCTCATGGGTGATCGCATCACCGAGGCGGACGTCCGATTGTTCACCACCCTCGCCCGCTTCGATGCCGTCTATCACGGTCACTTCAAGTGCAACCGGGAGAAGCTTGCCGAAATGCCGGTGCTGTGGGCCTATGCGCGCGATCTTTTCCAAACCCCCGGCTTCGGCGAAACGATCGATTTCGAACAGATCAAGCAGCATTACTACGTCGTGCATGCCGACATCAATCCGACCGGGATCGTCCCGAAGGGACCCGAGCCGGACGCCTGGCTCGTCGCGCACGATCGGCATGAGCTGGGGGGTGAGCCGATTCAGCCCTGGTGACCAACTCGACACCTCGTCCCGGCCCGATGCTGGCCGGTCACGGCAGGATGGAGCCCATGACGCTGGATGCCGCCAATCCGTTCGCCGCCGAATCACTGTTGCCGCACCGGCTGCCGCCATTCGCCGCCATCCGGACGGAGCACTTCGCGCCGGCGCTGGCCGCGGGAATGGTCGATCATGAGGCGGAGGTGGCCGCGATCGCCACCAATCCCGAGCCGGCCGACTTTCACAACACCGTCCTCGCCCTGGAGCGCTCGGGCCGGCTGCTGACGCGCGTCCTGAACACGTTTTGGAACCTGACCAGCTCGGACGCCACGGCACAGCTACAGGCGATCGAGGCCCAATGGGCCCCGCGGATCACCGCGCACTACGACGCCATCTTGCTCGACGCCGACCTGTTCGAGCGCGTCGCTACCGTCCACGCCGGGCGCGCCGACCTCACGCCGGAGGATCGCGCGCTGACCGAGCGGATCCACACCGACTTCGTCCTGGCGGGGGCCGGTCTGGAGGCCGCCGGGCGCGCGTCCTTGGCCGCCTTGAACCTGCGGTTGGCCGAGTTGAGCACCCAGTTCCAGCAGAATCTGTTGGCCGATACCGATGCCCGGGCGCTGGTGCTCGACTCGGCCGACCAGCTTGCCGGAGCCGGGTCGGACGCGATCGCCGCGGCAACGTCGGCGGCGTTGGACCGCGGCCTTCCCGGCAAGTACGTCATCTCGCTGGTGCTGCCGACGAACCAGCCGCTGCTGGCCGTCTTGGAGGATCGGGACGTGCGGCGCCGGCTGTTCGAGGCGTCGATCCGACGCTGCCGATCGGGCCGGCACGCCAACCTGGAGCTGGCCGCCGAGATCGCGCGGCTGCGGGCGCAGCGGGCGGCGCTGCTCGGCTTCGCCAACCACGCGGGCGTGGCCATGGCCGACCAGACCGCCAAGAACCCGGCCGCGGTCGATGCCATGCTCGCTCAACTGGTCGAGCCGGCCATGCGCAACGCACTTGGGGAGGCCGAGCTCCTTCGCGCGGCGGCGGCGGCCGACCGCATCGACCTCGCCCCCTGGGATTGGGCCTTCTACTCCGCGCGCCTGGCCCGCGAGCGCTTCGACCTGGACACCGAGGCCCTGCGGCCGTACTTCGAGTTGGGCCGCGTCCTTGACGACGGCGTGTTTCACGCTGCGGAACTGCTCTACGGCCTGACCTTCCA
>JBDHZK010000141.1:0-6635 GCA_039811865.1 Propionicicella sp.
CCGGCCAGGGCCCGTGTCATCGCCCGGCGCATGCCGATCTCGTCCAGGAAGCGCATGTCGAAGACCTCCAGACCTTCGGCACGCAGGAACCGCTTCTCTCCCGGGTCGACACTGCGCAGTCCGATCTGGCGGATGTCGGACGTCGACATCGCGGGGGTGACGTCCGACATGCTGATCAACTCGGTCGGTCCGAAGCCGGACAGGCAAGCAACCGGCATCCCGTGGATGTTGCCGCTGGGGGTCAGTTCGGCGGTGTTGAAGTCGGCGTGCGCGTCCACCCAGATGACGCGCAGGTCCAAGCCGTTGGCGCGGCAATGCGCGGCGACGGCGCTGATCGACCCGATCGCCAGGCTGTGGTCGCCGCCCATGAGCAGCGGCATGCGGCCGTCGTTCAACTCGGCGGAAACTGCGCCGTAAACCGCCCGGTTCCACTCGATGACCTCGGGCAGGTGTCGGTAGCCGTCGACCGGCGGCAGTTCCGGGTTGGGCGGTCCGCTGAGATCGCCGCAGTCGCGGACGTCCGCGCCGAAAGCTCCGAGGGCCGCTTCGATGCCCGCCACCCGCAGCGCCTGCGGACCCATCCGGCACCCGAGCCGGCTGGCCCCGATGTCGGTTGGGACGCCGATGAGACTGACCGCTCTTGCCTGCTGCACTGGCCCTCCTGCCGATCCGTTGCCAGGATAGGCGGCATGGTCGCCTATGTGGCGTTGCTCCGCGGGATCAACCTCGGGCCGGCCCGCAAGGTTCCCATGAAGGAGTTGCGCGCCCTGGCTGAACGTCTTGGCCTCGCCGACGTCCGCACGTACATCAACTCGGGCAATCTGCTCTTCGCTTCCGAAGAGGCGGCGGGGCCGCTCCAGCGCTCGCTGGCGCAGGGGATCGAGGAACACTTCGGCTTCGAGGTTCCGGTGGTGGTCAGAACCGACGAACAACTGCGGCAGGTGTTGTCCGAGGCCCCATTTTCGGATGGCTCGCCCAGTCAGGTTTGCGTCGCGTTCTTCGCCACCGACATCCCGGGCGAGACGGCGTCCAAAGTCGCCGAACTGGCCACGCCGAACGAGCGTTACGCCGTGGGCCGGCGCGAGATCCATGTCGATTTCGCCGGTGGGCTGGCTCGCTCGAAGCTCGCCGCCAGGCTGGTCGCTCTCGGTGCGGACGACGCCGCCACCGTCCGCAACGTGGGAACGATCGCCAAGCTGGTGGCACTGCTGGAGTGATCAGGCTTCGAACGCAACGGACGCGAGTCGATCGGGGAACTGTCGTCGGCCGCGGCTAGGGTGAAGCTTCGCTGTCTTCCCCCAGCGACGAGCACGCATCCACATGAGTCTTGGAAGGTGACCGCGCGCATGTCGTCCGGCGATCAGTTCGTCCATCTGCACTGCCATTCGGAGTACTCGATGCTCGATGGCGCGGCGCGGCTGCACGACCTGCTGGCCGGTGCCCGCGACTTCGGCATGCCGGCCCTCGCTGTGACCGATCACGGCAACCTCTTCGGCGCCTGGGAGTTCTACAAGGCGGCGAAGGCGTATCCGGTCAAGCCCATCATCGGCCTGGAGGCCTACCTGACCCCGCGCTCGCCGCGGCAGGAGCGCAAGCGCGTGTACTTCGGGGACGGGTCGAGCGACGACGTCTCCGCCAACGGCGCCTACACGCACATGACCATGTGGGCCGGCGACACGGTGGGCATGCACAACCTGTTCCGCCTCAGCTCGATGTCCTCGCTGGAGGGCGTCTTCTACAAGCCGAGGGCCGACCGCGAGTTGCTGAACCGCTACGCCAAGGGCCTGATCGCGACCACCGGCTGCCCGTCCGGCGAGGTGCAGACGTACCTGAGGTTCGGGAAGTACCGCGAGGCGGTGGCGTCCGCGGCGGAGTTTCGCGACATCTTCGGCGCCGGCAACTTCTACGTCGAGCTGATGGACCACGGACTGTCGATCGAGAACCGGGTGCGTGCCGACCTGCTCCGCCTGGCCAAGGACCTGGACCTTCCGCTGGTCGCGACGAACGACCTGCACTACGTGCGCGCCGAGGACGCCGCCGCCCACGACACGCTGCTGTGCGTAAGCTCGGGCTCAACCTTCGACACGCCCAACCGGTTCAAGTTCGACGGCACGGGCTACTACCTGAAGTCACCGGCGCAGATGCGTCAGCTCTTCTCGAACCTGCCCGAGGCCTGCGACAACACCCTCGCGATCGCCGAACGCTGCGAGATTTCGTTCAACGAGGGCATGGGCACCTACATGCCGCGCTTCGACTGCCCGCCCGGGGAGAGCGAGTCCACCTGGTTCACCAAGGAGGTCTACCGCGGACTGACCAGGCGCTTCCCGGATGGGGTGCCCAGCTACGCGGTCGATCAGGCCGAGTTCGAGCAGGACGTGATCATCTCCAAGGGCTACGCGGGTTACTTCCTGGTGGTCGCCGATTTCATCAACTGGGCCAAGGGCAACGGCATCCGGGTCGGGCCTGGTCGTGGCTCGGGCGCGGGGTCGATGTGTGCCTACGCGATGGGCATCACCGACCTGGACCCGGTTCCGCACGGCCTGATCTTCGAGCGGTTCCTCAACCCCGAACGCCCGTCGATGCCCGACTTCGACATCGACTTCGACGAGCGCCGCCGGGGCGAGGTGATTCGGTACGTGACGCAGAAGTACGGCGCCGATCACGTCTGCCAGATCGTCACCTACGGCACGATCAAGGCCAAGCAGGCGATCAAGGACGCCGGCCGCGTCCTGGGCAAGCCGTTCTCCCTCGGCGAGCAGATCACCAAGGTGTACACGCCGCCCGCGATGGGCAAGGACGTGTCGATGACCCAAGTCTTCGACCCGAGCCACGCCCGCTACGGGGAGGGGACGGAGTTCCGGGCGCTCTACGACTCCGTACCCGAGGTCAAGCAGGTGGTCGACACCGCCCGCGGCATCGAAGGCCTGAAGCGGCAATGGGGAGTGCACGCGGCCGGGGTGATCATGTCGTCCGAGCCGTTGCTGGACATCATCCCGATCATGAAGCGCGATTCCGACGGCGCCATCATCACCCAGTTCGACTATCCCGGTTGCGAGTCGCTGGGCCTGGTCAAGATGGACTTCCTCGGCCTGCGAAATCTCACGATCCTCGACGATGCCATCGCTGGGGTGAAGGCAAATCGCGGCATCGACATCGACCTGGACGCCCTCAGCAAGGAGCCGACCGACCGGGCCACCTACGAACTGCTCGCCAGCGGCGAGACTTTGGGCATCTTCCAGTTGGACGGCACCGGTATGCGCGTCCTGCTGAAGCTGATGCAGCCGGACAACTTCGAGGACATCTCCGCGGCCCTCGCGCTCTACCGGCCCGGCCCGATGGGCGCCAACTCGCACACCAACTACGCCTTGCGCAAGACGGGCAAGCAGCCGATCGTTCCGATTCACCCCGAGTTGGCCGAGCCGCTGGCCGAGATCCTCGGCACCACCTACGGCCTGATCGTCTACCAGGAGCAGGTGCAGCAGATCGCGCAGAAGGTGGCCGGGTACACCCTCGGCAAGGCCGACTTGCTTCGCCGGGCGATGGGTAAGAAGAAGAAGGAGGTGCTGGACGCCGAGTTCGTCCCCTTCCGCACAGGGATGCGGGCCAACCACTTCACCGATGGCGCGATCCAGGCGCTGTGGGACATCCTCGTCCCGTTCTCCGACTACGCCTTCAACAAGGCGCATACCGCCGCCTACGGCCTGGTGTCGTACTGGACGGCTTACCTGAAGGCCAACTATCCGGCCGAGTTCATGGCCGCGCTTCTGCAGTCGGTCAAGGACGACAAGGACAAGTCGGCGGTCTACCTGGCCGAGTGCCGCCGGATGGGCATCAAGGTGCTGCCACCCGACGTCAACGCATCCGACGGGATGTTCACCCCGGTCGGCAAGGACATCCGCTTCGGCCTGGGGGCGGTCCGCAACGTCGGGGACAACGTTGTGAAGGGAATCGTCGAAGCGCGCGAGGAGAATGGTCCGGCGGCCACTTTCGGCTCGTTCCTTGCGCAGGTGCCGCTGGTGGTCTGCAACAAGCGGGTGATCGAGTCGCTGATCAAGGCCGGCGCGTTCGACTCGATGGGGCACCCGCGCAGGGCGCTGATGGCCTGCTTCGAGACCAAGGTGGACGAGGTCATCGACGTCAAGCGCAACGAGGCCAACGGCCAAGACGATCTGTTCGGGGACGCCGGCGGCACCGGAGAGCCCATCGTGCTGAGCGCCGTCCCCGACCTGGAGGAGTGGGACAAGACCACTCGGTTGGCCTTCGAGCGGGAGATGCTCGGTCTGTATGTCAGCGACCATCCGTTGCAAGGGTTGGAGCACGTGTTGGCCGCCGAACGCGAGCTCAGCATCGGTGCGCTGCTCGCCGACGACGGGCCCCGGGATCGGGTGGTGACGATCGCCGGCATGGTCACCCAGATCGTCCGAAAGCAGGCCAAGAACGGCGACCTTTGGGCGATCGTCACGGTCGAGGACCTGGAGGCATCCGTCGAGGTGCTGCTGTTCAAGAAGGCCTACGACGCCGTCGCCCTGCGGCTGGCCACCGACACCGTCGTCAAGATCAGAGGACGCGTCCGGTTGAAGGAGGAGGCCGTCGAGATCACCGGGCAGGAGGTGACCATGCCGGAGATCCGACAGGGGCCGACCGGGCCGGTGGTGATCTCCTTGCCGGTCGCGCGCTGCACCCCTCCGCTGGTCGAACAACTGCGTACCGTTTTGGCCAGTCATCCCGGTGTGACCGAGGTGCGGCTGCGTCTGGTCTCGGCCTCGAAGGCGACGGTCTGGAAGCTGGGCGAGGGGTTGCGGGTCACGATGTCCCAGCCGTTGATGGCCGACCTGAAGGCGCTGCTGGGTCCGGCCAGCGTCAGCGTCTAGGCTCACGCGGGTGACTAGCTCCAGCAGCGCCGCCGCGGCACCCTCGGATGCGCCCGGGCTCTCCGACGAGTTCGGGCTGCGGTTGGCCGGCTGGCTCGGGCTCGCGCTGGTGCTGGCGCTCGTCTGCGGAGCCCTGGCCGCGGTGTTCTGGGCCGGCGTCGTCCAATTGCCCACCTATCAGGTGGAGGCCGACGGGTCGGCATTCACGACCGAGCGTGGACTGGCGGCCTACTTCGGTTCCGATGCGTGGTACTGCTTCGCCGCGACCGTGGTCGGCGCTGGGCTGGGCATCGTGGCCTGGCGCTGGTTCCGATCGCTCGGCTGGCCCGTCGCGCTGATCGCCGGAGCGGTCAGCTTGGTGGCGGGGCTGGTGTGCTGGCAGGTCGGACAACTATTAGGCCCCGGGCCCTTCGACGAACGTTTGGCCGCGGCCAAGCCGGGTGATGTGGTCCCGATCGCTTTGGAGCTGCACGCGACGTCGGCAATCGCGCTTTGGCCCTTCGTAGCGATCGGCGCCGTGCTGTTGTTCGCGTCGCTGGGACCCGATCCGGACGCTCCGCCGCGCGTTGCCCGCCGGAGCCGTGCGGCGGGGCAATAGCCCCCGCCCGCCCGGCTCCGGGCAGGACCGGCCGACTAGGCTTGGCCGACTGGCAGGAGGTCGGATGAGCCACATCGAGGCTGAGCGAAAGTATGCGCTGGAGCGGGGACAAGCCGTGCCCGATCTGGGGTCGGTGGTGAGGGTCGGGGAGCCGGAAACGTTCACCCTGGTCGCGGATTACTACGACACCCCGGAGTACCGCTTGCTGCGTGCACGGACGACTCTGCGGCGCCGAAGTGGCGGCGATGACGAGGGTTGGCATCTCAAGCTTCCCCTGCCCGACGGGACCCGACTCGAGGTGCACGCCCCGCTCGGGACCCGGGTGGTCCCAGAGCAGTTGCGTTCCCGAGTAGCCGAGATCGTGGAGTTGGACCCGTTGGTTCCGGTGGCCACGCTGACCACTCAGCGCACCCAGACCCCGCTGCTCCGCGAGGACGGCACCGTCGACGCTTTGCTGGCCGAGGATCAGGTGGGCGCCAAGGTGGACGGCCAGGTGACGTCCTGGGCCGAGGTCGAGGTGGAACTCGTCGAGGGCGACTTCGACCTGCTCGACCGCATCGAGGACGTCCTCGGTCAAGCCGGCATCCACCTGGCCAGCGTCGGGTCGAAGATCGCGAACGCCCTCGCCGAGCAACTCCAACGCCAGCCCGAGCGGTTGACTCCGGATTCCCCGGCCGGCGATGCGGTGACTGCCTACCTGGCGCAACAGGTGGGGGTGCTGCAGGGGCGGGCGAACGATGTCCGGGCGGACGCACCCGACGCCGTCCATCGCAGCCGGGTGGCGACGCGGCGATTGCGCAGCGCGTTGGCCACTTTCGCTCGCCTGTACGACCGCGACCGGGTCAAGGCGTTGCGGGCCGAACTTAAGTGGCATGCCGACGAACTGGGTGCGCCCCGCGATGCCGAGGTGCTGCGCGAACGGCTGCTGGAGTTGCTCGCCGCCGTGCCGGACGAGCAGGTGCACCCCCCCGTGGCGAAGCGGCTTTCGGACTCGTTGACCCAGACCCACGACGAGGCTCATGCGGACCTGGTCACCTCGATGGAGAAGTCGCGCTACGTCGCTTTGCACGAGGCCTTGATCGACTGGCTGGTCGACCCGCCGCTGCGTAAGCGGGCGGCCGAATCGGCGGGGACGTTGCTGCCTGACCTCGTGGCCAAGGCCGTGG
>JBDHZK010000142.1:0-6619 GCA_039811865.1 Propionicicella sp.
ACGGCTGGCGAGGATGCGCAGCCGGCCCGGGACAGCATACCGGCGGTCGTTGCGGTGGGGCGACGCGCAGCGTTCGACGGTGT
The DNA here is from genome assembly GCA_039811865.1 of Propionicicella sp. GTDB lineage: Bacteria > Actinomycetota > Actinomycetes > Propionibacteriales > Propionibacteriaceae > JBDHZK01. The sequence continues at coordinate 84 of JBDHZK010000142.1, forward strand.
CACCCACGGGGGTGACACGCGGGGTGCTGGACGTAATTACCGCGCGGCCGAGAAATGTCCTAGAGTGTGGGTCAAGAGAGCGGCGCCGGTTTGATGATGTCTCCTGGGGGTGGGTAGACGGCTTCAAGCCCTTCGACTGGCGCCGCTCTCCCTTTGTGTTTATCCCGCCTGACGCGACTGGGCCGTTGCCGCGCCCCGAGTCGGTCAACGCGACGCCATACGATGGCGATATGAGCGCCGAAGGACTTCGCCGGGCCATTGCCAAGATGCGGGCGGCGGGGGTGGCCCCGCCGGCAATCGAGGCGTTCGGGCATTACTACCAACAGCTGGCAGACGGTGCCACGGGACTGATCCCCGAGGCGTCGATCGAGCCGATGGCCGCTCCCGTGACCCCGGCCGACGCCCCGGCGGATGAAGAGGCCTGCCGGGCGGCCTTGGCCCAGACCGTGATCGTGAAGCTCAACGGTGGGCTGGGGACGTCCATGGGCCTGGATCGGGCGAAGACCCTCTTGCCCGTCCGGGAGGGCAAGTCGTTCTTGGACCTGCTCGTCGAGCAGGTGCTGCGGGCGCGGGAGCGGTATGGCGTGCGCTTGCCGCTGCTGCTGATGGATTCCTTCCGGACAAGCGGCGATACGCTGGATGCCCTGCGCGCCTACCCCGAGTTGGCGGTCGCCGATCTGCCGCTGGAGTTCTTGCAGAGCCAGGAGCCGAAGCTTTTGGCCGACAGCCTGGACCCGGTCGAATGGCCGGCGGATCCGGGCCTGGAGTGGTGCCCGCCCGGTCACGGTGACGTCTACGCCTCGCTGCTGGGCACCGGCATCTTGGACCGGTTGCTGGAGCTCGGCTTCCGCTATGCCACCATCGCGAACGGGGACAACCTGGGCGCGGCCCCCGATGCTGGGCTGACCGGTTGGTTCGCCGCCAGCGGCGCCCCCTACGCCGCCGAGGTGTGCGTTAGGACGGTCAACGACCGAAAGGGCGGGCACCTGGCCGTCCGCAAGGCCGACGGCCGGCTGATCCTGCGGGACTCGGCCCAGACTCCGACTCAGGACCAGGGCTACTTCGCCGACGAGTCGCGGCATCGGTACTTCCACACCAACAACCTGTGGCTCAACCTGCCGGCACTGCGCTCCGCGCTGACGCAACGCAACGGCGTCCTGGGACTGCCGCTGATCAGGAATGCCAAGACGGTCGACCCGCGCGATTCGAGCACCCCAAAGGTGATCCAGATCGAGTCGGCGATGGGCGCCGCGATCGAGGTGTTCCCGGGCGCGTCTGCCGTGTTGGTGGAGCGGGGCCGGTTCTTGCCCGTCAAGACGACCAACGAGTTGCTGCTCGTCAGATCGGACGCCTACGAGCTCACCGAGGACGCCCGCCTCGTCGCGGTCGTCGACAAACAGCCGGAGGTCAACCTCGACCCCGCGTTCTACGGCAAGCTGCCCGACTTCGAGGCCCGGATTCCGAACCCGCCTTCGCTGCGCGACGCGCGCTCGCTGACGGTGCGCGGCGACTGGAATTTCGGGCGCGGCGTCCGGGTGGTTGGGGACGTCCTGCTAGAAGGCGGCGGCAGCGTGCCGGACGGGGCGGTGCTGGGTGCGCGGTGACCTGCCGGACTGGGCGGTGGCCCTCGGCTACGCCTTGACCGGGCGCGAGTTGCCGCTCGCCGCCCCAGCCGGTGACGTCCACGCCCTCCTGGCCGAGTTGGCCGCTGCCGGTTGGGACGAGGCCCGGCTGCGGGAGTTGCGGGCGTCGTCCGCCGGTTGGCCGTTTCCGGTGCCGAGCTCGGTGCGCGGATCGCTCGGGGCCGCGCAACTGCATGCTTGCGTGCGCGGGGTCGTGGATGTTCTGGTGCCAGCGGCTGTGAATGTGGCCGACGCCCGTCCGCTTGATGCCGACGAGCGCCGGCTCCTGGCCGAGGTGCCTCCGCACCACGGCTCCTAGGCGCTCATCGGAGGATTCGGCGCCGCCCGGAGGGACGCCTCGAACAACAAAAAACCCGTCACATCGTTGTGACGGGCCTTCGCTGTTGGGGTGTTAGCGAGTGCTGTTCTGCGCCTTGAGCAGATCGCGGATCTCGCTCAGGATCTCGTCCGTGGTCGGAGCCTCGACCTCGGGCGCCTTGTCCTTGGTCAGCAGAGCCTGGATCTTCTCGTACGGCTGGACGACCAGGAAGTAGACGATGGCCGACATGATCACGAAGGAGACGAGCGCGGTCAAGAAGACGCCGATGTTGATGTCGGCGACGGCGACCTTGCTGAAGTCGGGGGAGCCACCGAACTTGCCGATGATGTCCATGATGATCTTGGTGAACGCCTTCACGACCTCGGCGAACGCACCACCGATGATGAACGCAACGGCCAACTCGATGAGGTTGCCGCGCATCAAGAAGTCTTTAAAGCCCTTCATAGCTGCCTTTCGCAATGGCAAGACTCGCCGGGGTGGGAGTCTGACTGTTGCCAACGTGACGGTACCTTAGCCGGTTTTGGTCTCCAAAACTATTTGCAGCGGTTGGCCTTGTCTTCCGCGGTCAGCGCATCGCCACGCCCAGCTTCGAGGTGACTGCGGCATCCGTCACCCGGGTAGCGGTTTGGGCATCCGCCTCGATGAGGATCAGCAGGCCGCGGCTGTCGCTCGAGCCGCCGAACCCGCCGCCGGATTCGGACGCGGGGATGGCGGCGATCCGCACGGATTTCGCGACGACCGTCGCCGGGCCGCCCCGGTCGGACAGCGCGATCAGGTCGATCCGGTCGCCTGGTTGCAGGAGCGCTCTCAGATCGGACTCGCCGAGCCGCACGGGGACGATCATTAGGCCCGGGGTCGTTCCGGCGAGTCTGGAGCTCACCACGCTGAGCCCGCTCAGCATCGTGTTGGCGGGCAATGGGCCCACCAACACCCGGCCCACCAGGGTCTCGGTTTCGGCGACGGCGTCCTCGGGTAGCGCCTGAATGGGTCGCTGGACTCGCTGCAGGTCGCCCTCGGCGAGGCGTGTTCCTCCCGCAAGCTGACGGGAGGTCACTACCACCCAGGCAGTCGGCGGCGCCGGTGGAGCAATCGCCGACAACCCGGCCAGGACGGCTCCGGCGGCGCAAACCGCCGCCAGCTTCCGGCGGTGCCAGCGGACGGCTCGGCTGAGTGAGGTGAGGATCTTTGGGGCAGGCATAGTCGCAACTTAGGCGGCCTGCCCGGGGCCTGCGAGTTCTCCACAACCGAGTTCGCGATGAACCAAGCAGCGGCCCTGACCTGCTCAGGCGGCGGTGGAGGCTCCGCTGGAGGCGGCAGCTTTGGCCGTCGCACCCGCCTTGTCGGTGGACTTCGACTCGGGTTTGGCGGCCTCGCCCGATGAGGACGACGTGGACGACTCGGTGGGCTTGGCCGCGTTGGCCTTGCCCTTGGTGCGGTTGTCGGTGGCGTAGAAGCCCGAGCCCTTGAACACGACCCCCACTGGGCTGAACACCTTGCGAAGCTGGCCCGAACAATCCGGGCACTCGGTCAACGCGGGATCGGTGAAGCGCTGCACGGCCTCGAGTTCGTTGGTGCAGTCGGTGCAGCGGTATTGGTAGGTGGGCATGAGCTCCCGTTTCTTGCGCCTCGCGTTATCACTCGATCTTATCGACTGCTAACGACAACCGCCCACGCGCGCGGCCTATTCCGACCCGCAGGGCCGCAACGAGAGGACGCCAGCCGGGGTAGCGACATACTCCACCCCGCGATCGTGCGGCTCGACCGGCAAGTCCGGGAGCACCTCGTCGTCCCCGACCAGCGCGACCAGCGGGACGTCCGGGCGGCGATGAGCCAAGGCGCGGTCGTACCAGCCGCCGCCGGTTCCCAGGCGGGCGCCGACCTCCGACACCGCCAGCGCTGGAACGAGGATCAGGTCGGCCAGCGCCAGCGCCGGGGCGCCCCGGTGGGGAGTGGCCGGTTCGAGGACCGTCCCTTGCGAAACGCGCATTCCGGGGCGCATCCGGTCGGGACCGTCGTACCACGCCCAGTCCGGCCAGTGGGGACCAGCGGCGCCCAGGACGGGAAGGAGGAGCGGATGGCCGGCCAAAGACAGATCGGCGATCAGGCGGTGCGTCCCGGGTTCCGGCGGCACCGATACGTAGACCGCGATCCGCCAATACGAAGGGGCGAAGTCGAGAAGGTGGAGGTCCCGGGCGGTGTCGTTGGCCGCCCGGACGTCCGGATCGAGCGTTCGCCGGACCGCCCGGATCCGCGCGCGCAGCCGAGTCTTCGCCGCGCGCTTCGCGGCCTCGTCCGACACCGATGACATGGGACCAAGTGTCCAGGGTGGGCCGCCGGCTGTCTGGCGCGCATCGGGCGGGTGTTGCCCGGACGGGTCGCGAGGCGCCGAGGATTCCGAAGTTGGCGCCTTTAGGGTGAATCCCATGCCTTTGTTCGGTCGCAAGCCCAAGCCTGCCCCGGCCCCTGAACCGGTTGCTGCACCACTGTTCCCGGACGCCCCCGAGCGCGTCCGGTCGATGGCGGAGCACCTGGACTTCCTGCTCGCTCAGGTGCCGGCGCTGATGCCGTTCGGGGTCAGCCTGCTCGAGTCGTTCGGTCTCGTCCTGGCCGAGGAGATCGAGGCCGATGTGGACATCCCCGGGTATGACCAGGCGGCCGTGGACGGGTACGGGGTGCGCGCGGTGGACGTGTCTCGCGGATTGCCGGTCAAGCTCGCGGTCGTCGGCGAGATCGACGCCGGAGGCGTGGCGGAGGACTCCCTGCCGCCGCGGACCGCGATGATCCTGCGCGCGGGCGCGCCGATCCCCGACGGCGTGGACGCCGTCGTCCCCGCGGAATGGACAGACCTCGGCGAGTTCGATGTCGAGATCCGGCGGGCGGTGGCCCCCGGGGAGAACATCTCGGCTCGCGGTTCGGACATCGCCGGCGACACCACGATCGCGCGTAGCGGCGACCGTTTGACGGCGAGGCGGTTGGCGGTGCTGGCCGGCGTCGGAGTCGACAAAGTGCTGGTCCGGCCGCGCCCTCGCGTCGTCGTGGTCGGAGTTGGTGCCAACCTCGTCCGGCCCGGTACGCCGACGCTCAAGCCCGGGCAGGCGTTCAGCGCGGCGACCACGCTCGTCGCCGGGATCGCTCGGGCCGAGGGCGCCCAGGTCTACGACGCCGGGCTCGTGGGTGAGAGTGACGCGGAGCTCGAGGCGGTGGTCTCGGATCAGCTGATTCGGGCGGACCTGATCATCGTCGTCGGCGGGCTACGGCTCGACGGCGGGATCGCCGGGAAGGTCGCCGCCGGGCTCGGGGTGGCGGATCTGGCCGAGGTGAATCTGCATCATGCCCGCGCGCAGGGCTTCGCGCTGGTCGGGGATGACGAACTGCCCATGTTGTTGTTCCCCGGCGATCCGGACGCCGCCTACGCGTCCATGCAGGCGTTCGGACGCCCCGTCGTCCGCCGGTTGCTGGGCGCCCGGCCGATGGACTGGGAGCAGGCCCGGCTGAAGCTCACCCGCGACGTGGTTTCGACGGACGGGGCGCAGTTGATCCCGGCCGGCGTCCGCGACGGTGAGGCGACGCCGCTCACCGATCGCGGGCCGCTGGCGGCGCTCGCCGAGGCGGACGCGCTGATCGCGCTCCCAGAAGGCGGGTCCGCGCGGGCGGGTGAGGCCGTCGTCTGCTGGCTCCTCGACGGAGGCCAGTAGTTGGCCGAGAACCAGCCGCTCCAGGCGCGGTTCCCGGTCTTGCCGCGGTGGCCGGTGACCATCGCCGCCGGGCCGGTCGAGTTGCGTCCGATGCGGCGGCGCGACCGTGTGGTTTGGGAGGCGATCCGCGCGCGCAACCGGGCCTGGCATGGCCCCTGGGACGCCACCCCACCAGCCGGGCACGGCGGGGACGTCCCCGCGAACTTCAACGCGATGATCCGATCCTTCGATCAGGCGGCACGCGGCGGCACGATCCTGCCGTGGTTCGTCTGGTTCGCGCCCGACTGGCCGGCGTCGTCGGCGGCCGTGCTGGCTGGTCAGTTGACGGTGTCCGGGATTGCCTACGGCTCGGCCCGCTGGGGGCAGGTGGGCTACTGGGTGGATGAGCGTTGGGCGGGCCGCGGGATCATCCCGACGGCCGTCGCCCTGGCGTCCGACTACTGCTTTCAGGTGCTCGGACTGCACCGGATCGAGATCGCCATCCGCCCGGAGAACGCGAAGTCGCTACGCGTAGTGGAGAAGCTCGGGTTTCGGCATGAGGGCCGGCGGGCTCGCTACCTGCACATCGACGGGGACTGGCGCGATCATGAGATGTTCGCCCTGCACGCCGAGGAGATCGGCGAGTCCGGGCTGCTCGGCCGGCTGCCGGCGCCGCGGACGGGGGCGTGACGAGGCCCCTCAGGCGATGACTCGTTGCGCCTGGTCAGGGGTTCACTCTGGTCAGCCGTACCACCGGAATCTGCCGATCCGTCTGGGACTGATACGCCGCGAATTGCGGCTGCTCGGCAACGATTCGTTGCCAGGTGTCGGTGTAGTCCTGCCCCGTTAGCGTCTCGGCTCGCACGGGGTAGGTGACGCCGTTCACCCGCAGTTCGATTT
>JBDHZK010000143.1:0-6590 GCA_039811865.1 Propionicicella sp.
TCAGCAGCCGGGCTGGCAACCCCAGCAGCCCATGCCGGCGAAGCGATCGGCGGCGCTTGGGGTCATCGCGCTGATCATCGTCTTGCTGGCAACCGCTGGGGTATGTATTGCCGGCTGGTTCGCCGGCACCGAGATGGCGGCCCTGGTCAGCGCACTTGGCAAGGTCTCCGTGACCGAGGCCGACATCAATCCGACGACGCGCCCGATCGCGGAGCGCATGTCGACGATGTTCGTGGTGTTCGCGATCGCCAGCGTCGTCGGCCTGGTCGGCTGGATCCTCGCCATCGTGGCGACCGTGCGCCGCTCAGGGAGGCCGGCGGCCGTGACCGGCATTGTCATCGGAGCGCTTGGCTTGTTCATCGGGCTGGGGGCGTTCTACGCGGCCGTCTACCCGACGTTGGCCCAGTACGCCGGCTAGAGGTACTGACGGGGGAATCGAAGTCCGGCTGCCTCCCCGGTCGGGCTGGTCCGCGCGCTGGGGGGCAGGTCCAGCCCGACCGGCTCAACCGCCGGAAGCGTCGTCTTCGGCCGCGGAAATGTCCGCATCACCGAGGCACGGGTCATCCAGCCAGCCGTAGGGCAGCACGACCCGACTACGCGGCCCACCCTGTCGCCCGCGCGGCGTACCGAGTTCGCCAACCGGAAACGCTGCGACCCCGTTCAGTTGCCCGAGCAGGTCGTCCAATTCGGCGAAGCCGCTCACCATGGCCAGCCCACGACGCAGGTCGCCGCCGATCGGAAAGCCCTTGAAGTACCAGGCCATGTGTTTGCGCAACTCGGTGAGGCCATGGCGCTCCCCCTCGATCGCCGCCAGGAGTTCGGCATGCCGGCGGACCATCTGGGCTACCTCGCCGAGGTTCGGGAGGGCGCGCCGCCGCAAGCCGGCGAAGGCGTCCGACAGGTCGCGGAACAGCCACGGACGTCCCAGGCAACCGCGCCCGACCACGACGCCGGCGCAGCCGGTCGCCGCTACCATCGCCAGCGCGTCGGACGCCTCCCAGATGTCGCCGTTGCCCAGCACCGGAATACTCACGGCCTCGACCAGCTCGCCGATGGCGTCCCAGTTCGCCTGCCCCGAATAGGCCTGGACGACCGTCCGGCCGTGCAACGCGATCGCCGCGCAGCCGGCGTCCTCGGCGATACGGCCGGCGTCGAGGTAGGTGAGATGTTCGGGATCGATCCCGAGCCGCGTCTTCATCGTGACCGGCACGCCGTACGGCTCGGCCGCCGCCACCGCGGCCCGCAGGAGAGCCGCCAGCCGGTCGCGCTTCCAAGGCAGGACGCCGCCCCCGCCCCGCCGCGTCACCTTCGGCACCGGGCAGCCGAAGTTGAGGTCTACGTGCTGAACGCCCAGTTCGGCGCACAGGATTCGGGTCGCCTCCCCCATCACCGCCGGGTCCACCCCGTACAACTGGACGGAGCGCACCGGCTCGTCCGCATCGAAGCGGAGCATGTCGAACGTCTTGGGAATGCGCTCGACGATGCCGCGCGAGGTGATCATCTCGCAGACGAACAGGCCCGATGGACGCAGGCCCGACCCCCCGGCCTCGGCCTGCTCGCGGCACAGGCGGCGGTAGGCGACGTTGGTCACGCCCGCCATGGGCGCAAGGACGACCGGGTGGGCCAGCCCCAGCGGACCGATGCGCAACTGCCGCGCGCCGGCGAACGCCTCGGTCACTGGCCCGGCGGGCGCCGTCCCCGGAAGGCTCACGATCTCGTCAGCAGCCGACCAGCCGTTGGGCGAGATAGCCCTGCACCTGGTCAAGCGCAACCCGCTCCTGGCTCATCGTGTCGCGATCGCGAATGGTGATCGCCTGGTCGTCCAGCGTGTCGAAGTCGACGGTGAGGCAGAACGGGGTGCCGATCTCGTCCTGGCGACGGTAGCGGCGTCCGATCGACTGGGCATCGTCGAAGTCGACGTTCCAGTTGCGCCGCAGTTGCCGGGCCAGGTCGCGGGCGACCGGGGAGAGCCGCTCGTTACGCGAGAGGGGCAGGACGGCCGCCTTCACCGGGGCGAGCCGCGGATCCAGGCGCAGGGAGACGCGTGTCTCGGTGCCGCCCTTGGCGGTCGGCACCTGCTCCTCGGAGTAGGCCTCGACCAGGAACGCCATCAGCGACCGCGTCAGCCCGGCCGCCGGCTCGATCACGTAGGGGACGTAGCGCTCCCCCTTCGACTGGTCGAAGTACGACAAATCGGTTCCCGAGTGCTCGGTATGCGTGGTCAGGTCGAAGTTGGTCCGGTTGGCGATGCCCTCCAACTCGCCCCAGCCGTCGCCACCCGCGAAGCCGAAGTTGTACTCGATGTCGACCGTCCGCTTGGAGTAGTGCGACAGCTTCTCCAAGGGATGCTCGTAGTGCCGCAGGTTCTCACGCGCGATGCCGAGCCCGGTGTACCAGTCGGTCCGGGTGTCGATCCAGTGCTGGTGCCACTCCTCGTCCGTGCCCGGTTCGACGAAGAACTCCATCTCCATCTGCTCGAACTCGCGGGTGCGGAAGATGAAGTTGCCAGGAGTGATCTCGTTGCGGAAGCTCTTGCCGACCTGGCCGATGCCGAACGGCACCTTCATCCGGGCGGTCTGCTCGACGTTCTTGAAGTTGACGAAGATGCCTTGGGCCGTCTCCGGACGCAGGTAGTGCAGCCCAGATTCGTCCTCGATGACGCCGAGGTAGGTCTTCAGCATCATGTTGAAATCACGCGGCTCGGTGAAGCGGCCCAGCGTCCCGCACTCGGGGCAGTTGATCTCCGCGAGCCCGGCCGGCTTGCGGCCCGACTTGTGCTCGAAGTTCTCTTCGAGCTGGTCGGCGCGGAAGCGCTTGTGGCACGACAGGCATTCGGTCAGCGGATCGGAGAACACGCCCACGTGGCCGGAGGCCACCCAGACCTGGCGAGGGAGGATGATCGAGGAATCGATGCCGACGATGTCGTCGCGTCCCTGAACGACGGCCTTCCACCACTGCCGCTTGATGTTCTCCTTCAGTTCGACGCCGAAGGGTCCGTAGTCCCACGCCGCCCGGGTACCGCCGTAGATCTCGCCGCAGGGGTACACGAACCCTCGCCGCTTACACAGGCTGATCACATTCTCCAGACGGCTGGCCACGGCCACACACCTCGTTCTCGCTTGGGCGACTGCCCGGCTGGCAGGCACGCGGGCACCAGGGTACCGGTGCCCCCGCCTCAGTGACCGCGCGGCCGGTTCAGCCCCACCTCGTCCGGATCTGCGAACGCGGAGGGCTCGTCGATGACCCTGGTCAGCAGCGGGACGACGGCCAGCTTCGCCTCGGTTCCGCCCAGTGCTCGCCGGTAGGCGCCCACGTTTACCCAGGTGGAGATCAGCACCCAGAGCTCGGGGTCGTCCAAGTTGAGCCCGAGATCGTGGGCGAGCAGGCCCGGCCGGCGCCGCCAACTGGCGAGCACCTCGTCCACCTGAGCGCGAAACTCGATGCGCTCGTCAACCCGAACGCGAAACCGATTCACCACCGTGAGCTGTCCGACATCCACGCCGGCAGGGTATCCCGCGGGACTTGACTCCGCGTCCGCCCCTAATGAGAATGATTCCCATGACCTTCTGGAAGACACTCGCCGTCGCCGTCGTTTCGGCCGTCGCCCTGACCGCCTGCGCGGCTCAGCCCAACGCGTCGCCGACCCGGACGTCCGGGCAACTGAAGGTCGTGGTGGCCTTCTACCCGCTGCAGTTCGTCGCTCAGCGGGTCGGCGGAGACGCGGTGAGCGTCGAGAACCTGACCGCGCCCGGCGCCGAACCGCACGACCTCGAACTCACCGCACAGCAGATCGCGAGCCTCGGCCAGGCCGACCTGGTCATCTACGAGAAGGGCTTCCAGGCGGCCGTAGACACGGCCGTGGCGCAAGCCTCCCCCAAGAAGGTGGTCGACGCCGCCAGCGTCTGGACGCTGAAGCCCGCGGTGGGCGATGAGGCCGAGACACCCGGCGCGCTCGATCCGCACGCCTGGCTAGACCCGACCAACGTCGCGACTCTCGCGGATGCGGTGTCCAAGGCGATCACCGAGCTGTCCCCGGCCAATCAGACGCAGACCGACGCCAATGCCAATGCCCTGGTCGGCGAACTCGGCAAACTCGATGCCGGCTTCCGCACCGGGCTCGCGAAGTGCGATCGCCGGATGTTCGTGACGACTCACGCCGCGTTCGCCTACCTCGCCGACCGTTACAACCTCACCCAGATTCCGATCTCCGGGCTCGAGCCGACCGTGGAACCGACGCCCGCCAGGATCACCGAGGTGCAAAAGCTGGTCAAACAGCACGGGATCACGACGATCTTCTACGAGACGCTGGTCTCCGACAAGGTGGCCAAGGCCATCGCCGACGACCTGAAGTTGCGCACCGACGTCCTCGACCCGATCGAGGGGATCACCTCGGCCTCGAAGGCTTCCGATTACGTTGGCGTCATGACGGCGAATCTGGCCGCGCTCAAGACGGCGAACGGCTGCAAGTGAACCCAGTGGTCCTGACCCAGCACCTCGGGGTGGCCTTCGACGGCATCCCGGTCCTTAGGGACGCGTCCGTGAGTGTCGAATCCGGCGAGGTGGTCGCCCTTGTGGGCGGCAACGGATCGGGTAAAACGACGCTGCTTCGGGCGATGCTCGGGCTGGTTCCCCTGAGCACCGGCGAGTCCAGGCTGTTCGGCACCGACGTCCGCCGGTTCCGGCAGTGGTGGCGGGTCGGCTATGTCCCCCAACGCGGAGCACTCACGATGCGGACGGCCACGGTGGCCGAAGTGGTCGCCTCCGGACGACTGGCGCGGCGGCGTCCGTTCGTCCCAGCGCGGGATCGCGAGTCGGTGGAACGGGCACTGGCCCGGGTCGACCTGTTGGAGCGCCGATCGGCTCGCTTCATCCACCTCTCCGGCGGGCAGCAGCAGCGCGTCCTGATCGCGCGGGCGCTCGTCGGGGAACCCGAGCTACTCCTGCTCGACGAGCCCCTGGCGGCGATGGACGTCCCCTCGCAGGACCGGTTGGCCGACCTGATTCTTGGGCTCAACGCCGAGGACGGGCTCACTGTGGTCGTCGTGCTCCACGAGTTGGGTCCCTTCGCACCCGGCATCGACCGCGCCGTGACCCTCAGCAACGGGCGGGTGGTGGCGAACGGCCCGCTCATGTCCACGACTCAGGTGCACGCGCATCCGCACGGCCATGAGGTGGAGTTGGCGCACACTCCGCCGCTGGTGATCGGCGCCATGGATTCCCACCACCAAAGGCACTGACCGATGGAGATTCTCACCCTTGCGTTCATGCAACGGGCGTTGCTGGCGGCACTGATGACCGGCCTGATCGCCCCCGCCATCGGCACCTACATCGTCCAACGCCGGCTCAGCCTGCTCGGCGACGGCCTGGGCCACGTCGCGATCGCCGGCGTGGGCCTGGCCCTGGCCACCCAAACCGCTCCCCTACCGGTGGCGGTGGCCGTGTGCGTAATCGGCGCAGTCGGCGTCGAGTTGTTGCGCCAGACGGGACGGGCCAGCGGCGACATCGGCCTGGCCATCTTGTTCTACGGAGGTCTGGCCACCGGCGTCTTGCTGGCCGGACGTGCCGGCCAAGGCGCGGGCGCGCTGTCCCAGTACCTCTTCGGATCGCTGATGACGGTCACGGCGGACGACCTGTGGCTCATCCTGATCCTGGGGGCGTTGGTCGCAGTTCCGGCGATCGGGCTGGCTCCGCAACTGTTTGCCGTGTGCGCCGACGAGGAGTACGCCAAGACGCTGGGGCTGCCCGTGCGCTGGTACAACCTGCTGATCGTCGTCGCCGCCGCGGTGACGGTGACGCTGTCGATGCGCACAGTCGGGCTGCTGCTGGTCAGCGCGCTGATGGTCGTCCCCGTGGCCACGGCCGGGCAGTTGACGCGCGGCTTCCGGTCGTCCATTGCGGTTGCCATGGGGGTAGGCGTTCTGGCGGCGACCGGCGGCGTGTTCGCTTCGTTCTACCTGGACGCCGTGCCGGGCTCGACGATCGTCGTCTTGGCCATCGCGCTGTTCGCCCTGGCTTGGCCGGCCGGGTTGCTGCTGGAGCGGCGGCGTCGGGGCGTCCCTGTGGTGGAAGAGGTCGAGGAACTCCCGCACACGCGCGCCGACTCGCATCCGCACGTGCATCACCCGGGCTGCGGCCATGCGCTGGTTCGGCACGGCGACCACGACGACTACATCCACGACGGGCACCGGCACGCCGCCCACGAGGGCCACTATGACGAGCACTGACTCGCTGGGGGCAGCAGCGCAGCGCCGGACGCGGCAGCGGACAGCGATCACCGAACTGCTGGCCGGCGCCACCGAGTTCTGCACGGCGCAGGAACTACACGCCCGACTGCGCGAAGCAGGCGAGAACGTGGGCCTGGCCACCGTCTACCGCGCCCTGCAGGCGATGGCCGACGCCGGCGAGCTCGACGTCATCCGGAACCTCGAGGGCCAAGCCGCCTATCGCAACTGCTCGACCGACCACCATCATCACCTGATCTGCCGATCCTGCGGCAAGACCGTCGAGGTCTCCGCCCCCGACTTCGAAGCTTGGGCCAAGTCGGTGGCAGCCGAGCACGGCTTCGCCGAGATCGAACACTCGCTGGAGCT
>JBDHZK010000144.1:0-6221 GCA_039811865.1 Propionicicella sp.
GGTCGCGTCGATGACCAACGCTCCTAGTGGGGCGGGGTATCGCGGCGGCTGCTGCTTGCCCTCGGCGTCGGTAGTCCGGGCGTCCGGAGTGTCCACGACGGGGGCGCTGCTGGCGATGCCGAGCCCGGCCAAGGCGTCGGTGACCCGGGCGCCGCTGCCCAGCACGGCCAGCGCGATCGGGCCGGCGGGCAGTTCGCGGCCGCGGCGCAGGACGGGGGCGGCCTGCAGCCCGACGCGCTTGCCGACCGCCTTGCCGACCGGGTGACGCAGCAGGGAGTTGAGGTCGATCTTCATCACACAGCCTCCAGGATCGCGGTGACGCCTTGCCCGCCCGCGGCGCAGACGGAGATGAGCCCACGCGCGCCCGAGCCGCGCTGGGCGAGCAGCTTCGCGGTGGTCGCGACGATGCGCGCCCCCGTGGCCGCGTAGGGGTGGCCCGCCGCCAACGAAGAACCCGCGACGTTGAGCTTGGCGCGGTCGATCGTCCCCAGCGGGCCGTCCAGGCCGAGCCGCTGGCGGCAGAACTCGTCGCTCTCCCAGGCGGCAAGAGTCGCCAAAACGGTCGAGGCGAACGCCTCGTGCAGTTCGAAGAGCGCGAAGTCGTCCAGGGCCAAGCCGTTGCGGGCCAGCAGCCTGGGGATGGCGTACGCCGGTGCCAGCAGCAGGTCGTCGCCGGCGGGGTAGTCGACGGCCGCCACCTCGGCGTCCACGAACCGGGCGAGCACGGGCAGGCGGTGCTCGCGGGCCCAGTCCTCGTCGCCGAGCAGGACGACCGCCGCACCGTCGGACAGGGGAGTGGAGTTGCCCGCCGTCATCGTGGCGCCCTCGCCCTTGCCGAACACGGGTTTGAGGGAGGCCAGCTTCTCCAGCGTCGTGTCGGAGCGCAGGCTCTGGTCTTTGGTAAGGCCCAGGTAGCCGGTGACCAGGTCGTCGAAGAATCCGGATTCCCAGGCCGCGGCGAGGTTGCGGTGGCTGGCCAGCGCGAGTTCGTCCTGCGCCTGCCGGGTGATGCCCCAGCGCTTGGTGGTGAGCGCCTGGCTTTCACCCATGGAAAGCCCGGTTCGCGGCTCGGCGATCTGCGGGGCCAGGGGGATCAGGTCAGCCGGCCGGAGCCGTGCATACGCCCGGAGCCGATCCGGCAGCGTCTTGGCCGCATTCGCGGCGAGCATCGCCTTTCGCAGGCCATCGCTGACCGCGATCGGGGTGTCGGAGGCGGCGTCCACCCCGCCCGCGATACCCGAGGAGATCTGGCCGAGGGAGATCTTGTTGGCGATGTAGATCGTTGCCTCCAGGCCGGTGCCGCAGGCCTGCTGCAGGTCGCAGGCGGGCGTCGTCGGCGCCAGCGCCGAGCCGAGGACGGCCTCGCGGGTCAGGTTGAAGTCACGGCTGTGCTTCATCACCGCGCCCGCGGCGACCTCGCCCATGCGCTCGCCGGCCAGCCCGAAGCGGGCGACCAGGCCGTCCAGGGCGGCGGTGAGCAGGTCGAGGTTGGACGCCCGCGCCAGCGCGCCGCCCATCTTGCCGAACGGCGTCCGGTTGCCGCCGACGATGACCGGGTTTCCGCGAGCCATGAGCTGCCTCCATGAAGCTAGGTATCCGATACCGAGAGTAGCAGGTACACCGGAGGCTGAGTAGATCGCGATGCGCGAGTGAGCGGCGATTCAGGCCGCGTCCGGGGAGCGCTCTCGCCGGGACTGTTTCGATCGCGCGACGTCAGATGCTCTCCGGAGGCCGGGAAACGGGCGCAGCGGTCGAACTTCGACGCCGTGTAGCCAGGCGAACAATCACGACGCCGGACGGCCGAACACCACCCAGCATCGGCCCGCGGCGGTCAACCGCCGTCGTGATTTGGCTCGTTCGACTCAGCGCCCGCCGAGAAGCACCTTCAGCGCCGAGCCGGCCTTGGCGACGGCGAACGCTTCGTCAGCTTCCGCGATTGGGAAGCGGTGCGTGACCAGCGGCGCGAACGCGGCTGGATGGCTGGCGATCATGGCGAGCGCCGCGGCATTGTCCGCAGGGGTGTTTGCGGTGTTTCCGGTGATCGTCAACTCGTTGTAGTGGACGAGGTTGGCGTCCAACCAGACCTCGCCGCGCCCCGTCGGCAGGCCCGCGAAGAAGTTGATCCGGCCCCCGGGCGCCGCGCACCGCAGCGATTGGGTGAACACCTCGGCGACCGGCGTGGTGATCATCACCACGTCCACGCCGTCGCCCCCGGTGAGCCGGGAGACCGCGGTGACCAGGTCGTCCGCGACCGGATCGATGGTCTGGGCGCCGAAGTCGGACGCCAGTTGGCGCCGCGCGGCACTGCGCTGCGACACCAGGATCGGCGCCATCCCCAACTGTCGCCCCACGATCACGCTGATCAGCCCCATCGGCCCGGCGCCGACGACCAGGAGCGACTGGCCGCGGGCCGCGCGGACGGCGTCCATGCCCCGCACGACCGCGGCTACCGGCTCGGCGAGGACGGCGACGTCCAGCCCCAGCCCGGGCGGCACCGGCAACAAGACGCCGTGCGCCACCGCCTTGGCGGGGACGAGGACCCGCTCGGCGAAGCCGCCGTCCACCGTCAGTCCGATGCCATCGTAGGAGGAACAGATGTTCGATCGCCCCCGGCGGCACGCTGGGCACCTCCCGCAGGCGAAGTTCGGCGCGACGACCACGGGCGTCCCCGGGTCGAGCCTGGCTCCGCTGACGATGCGTCCAGACATTTCGTGGCCGGGGACTCGCGTCGTCCCAACGGGATAGAAGCGGTGTTCGCCGCGGGCGATCTTCAGGTCGGTGCCGCAGATGCCGCACCATTCGACCTCGACCACGGCGTCGCCGGATGCGGGGATCGGTTCCGCGACCTCGCTCACCCGCAGGCGAGTGTCCGGTTGAAACTGGTAGCCAAGCATCGCCACTCCCTTGTGCGCGCCTGCTGGCAGCCTAGCCGCCGCGGTTTCGAGGCTCCGGCCGGAGGAGCCGAAGCGACCAGACGATGCCCCGGCCGAGGGCTTCCCTCCAGGGCCGGAACTCTTCCGGCCCCCGAGGAAGGCCCTCAACCGGGGCGTCTCGGCGGATCGACCCGCGGCTGGTTCGGGGGGAACACCGTCGCTGGTGGATCTGTGACCGGCGCCGCCCGGGGGGACGCGTGCCGTTCACTCGCCTCGCTGTTCGTCGGTTGGGTTCCCGGGGGGCGGAGACTTGTCGACGAAGCGGGAGGAGCACCTGATCCATCCGCTCTGCGCGCCCGGGGGGATGGGTTCGCAACTCGTTGGTAACCAGATGTTCTTGCCTGCTGCAAGGGACTTTAACAGCACGCGGAGCCCAACGGTAGTTTACAACTCAAGTATTTTTCCGGATATTTGACGCGTTGTAGATTAGCCGATACGCGCAGTAGCAGATACATCTCGTACCGGTTACCCTGGGCTGGTGAGCACCGACGGACGCAGCACCCGCTGGGACGCCCATCGCCGGCGCCGGCGACGCGAACTGGTGGAGCATGCCCTGCGGGCCATTCGCAAACACGGGGCCGGTGTCGGGATGGAAGAGATCGCCGCTCAAGCCGGGACGTCCAAGCCAGTGATCTATCGCCACTTCACCGACCGAGCCGGGCTGTACGAGGCGGTCGTCGAGTCAGTGCACGACTTCATCCACGCCGACCTCAGCGCGGCATTGGCAGTCACCGACTCCTCCGATCTGGGGGTGCTCGTCGCCCGCCTCGCCGACGGCTACCTCGCCCTGGTCGAGCGGGACCCCGAGATCTATCGGTTCGTGGTCACCAGGCCCGTCGCGGACGTGTCGGCCGCCGACGCTCTGCTCGCGGGTCTCACCGAACGCATTGCCGCCCACGTCAGCCGGGCGATCCGCGCCAATCTCGAAACCCGTGGCCTACCCACCCAGGCCGCCGACACCTGGGGGCACGGGCTGGTCGGCTTCGTTCGCGCCGCGGCAGACCACTGGCTCGTCGATCCCGGCGGACGTTCCCGGGCCGACATCGTCGACGAAATCACCGCGTTGTTTCGCCCCGCCTTCGCGGCGGGGCTGATCACCACCTCGTGACCCAGGAGGTCAATGTGTCCACCGCCGCCCGCTTGCCCGACCCCGCGCCCGACGGGGACGCCCTGTGCGCCGCCCTCGACGGTGAACTGCACGAGCAGCGCGCCGCCGCGCGGGAGGTATTCGGCGGGCTCTCGCCCATGCTGATGGCGCCCGACTTGAGCGTCGACCAGGCCCGGAGCTGGACGTTCGACCGGCTCGTCGAACTCAATCGGGCGGGACTCGGCAGCGCCGGGCTGCCGCGCCACGCGGGCGAATCGGCCGACCCGACCGCCGCCGTCGTGGCCTTCGAGACGCTCGCGCACGGCGACCAGTCAGTGGGGATCAAGTCGGGCGTCCAGTTCGGCCTGTTCGGCGGCGCGGTGATCAACCTGGGCACCGATTGGCATCACGACAACTTCCTGCCCGGGATCACCTCGTTGGCGATCCCGGGGTGCTTCGCCATGACCGAACTCGGGCACGGCAGCGACGTCGCCAACCTGGAGACGACCATCACCTTCGACCACGCCGCGGACGAGTTCGTCGTCGACTCCCCGACGCCCACCGCCACCAAGGCGTACATCGGCAACGCCGCCCGAGACGGCAAGCTGGCGGCGGTGTTCGGGCAACTCATCGTCGACGGCTTGCGGCATGGAATCCACGTCATCCTGGTTCCCATCAGGGACGATGCGGGCGGCGCCGCGCCCGGGGTGGCCATCGGCGACCAGGGTTCCAAGGGTGGGCTGATCGGCGTCGACAACGGCACGATCTCCTTCGATCACGTGCGCGTCCCCCGGGCGATGCTGCTCGACCGCTACGGCGGCGTGGACGCCGAGGGCAACTACTCCTCTCCGATCGAGAACTCCAACCGACGCTTCTTCGTCATGCTGGGGACGCTCGTCCGCGGCCGGGTCTGCATCGGTGCCGGCGCTGCGATCGCCGCCCGGCGGGCGCTGTCGATCGCCGTCCGCTACTCCAGCCGGCGGCGCCAGTTCACGGCGCCGGGACGTCCCGACGGCGTCTTCCTGCTCGACTATCTCTCGCATCAGCGCCGCCTGCTGCCGGCGGTGGCGAAGGCGTATGCGCTCGGCTTCGCGCAGAACCAACTGGTTGCTCGGCTGGTGGCGGTGCAAGGGGAGGACGCCACGACGCTGCGCGACCAGCGCGAGCTGGAGACTCGCGCCGCCGGGTTGAAGGCGGTCACCACCTGGTTCGCCAACGATGCGATCCAGGCGGCCCGGGAGGCCTGCGGCGGGGCGGGATACATGTCCGAAAACCAGCTCACCAAGCTGCGGGCCGACACCGACGTATTCGCGACCTTCGAGGGCGACAACACCGTGCTCCTGCAACTGGTCGCGAAGGCGGTGCTGATCAATTACAAGGGGCAATGGGGCGATCTGGACATGATGGGCACGGTCCAGGCGACCGCGCGGTTGTTTGGGCGAGCCGTGATCGAGCGGACGGCGGCCCGCCGCCTGATCGACCGCCTCGTCGCGACCGCACGCCGGCAGGGCGAAAACGTGGCCGTCTTCGATCGTGGCTGGCAGGCGCTGATGTTCGAGGAGCGGGAGCGGCACACCTTGGAGTCGCTCGCCCAGCGGATGCGCGCCGCGTCGGCCCAGCCGGACTCGTTCGAGGCCTACAACCGGGTGCAGGACCATCTGATCTTCGCCGGCCGCGTGCACATGGACCGCGTGATCCTGGAGTCCTTCATCGCCGCGATCGAAGCGGCGCCCGCGGACGTCCGGGGGACGTTGAACCAGCTTTGCGACCTGTACGCGCTCAGCAGCATCGAGGCCGACCGCGGCTGGTTCGCCGAGCACCACTGGATCAACTCCGCGCGCTCCAAGGCCGTCATCGCCGGGGTGAACAAGGCGTGCGCCGACCTGCGTCCGCAGGCGATCGCGCTGGTTGACGGACTGGGGATCCCCGAGCACTGGCTCGGCGCGGCCATTCTCGGCTGATGGCGGCGCAGCAGGACCGTCCGGCCACCGTGGCCGACGTCCACGCCGCCGCGCTCGCGATGCCGCACGTGACCATCTACCCGGGCACGCAGGACCGGCCGGTCTACCAGGTCGGCGGTAAGTCGTTCGTGTTCTTCCGCAATCCCCGGCCGGACGCGGTCGACGCCGAGACCGGCGCTCGGCTGGAGGACGTGATCGTGATCTGGGTGGCGGGCGAGGGCATCAAGCAGGCGCTGGTCG
>JBDHZK010000145.1:0-6022 GCA_039811865.1 Propionicicella sp.
CGGCGGCGGTGGTTCTCGGCCATGGTTCAGCCTTTCCGGCAAGGGGAGATACGGACGTCCACCGGCACGCCGGCGGGCAGAGTGGCGGGTCCGTCCAAGCGGATCCGGACGGCGAAGGCGCGCGTGAGGTGCACCTGGGTCGTGCCTTGATAGGTGGGTGGGTACTCGGCCCGCGTGGCGATGACGCTGACCTGGCCGGCGTCCTGCTCGCCGGCGCTCATCCAGTCGCCGCGGACGTACGCCGCGGCCCCGACGCAGACCCGCGCGGCCTGCGTCGGCGCCAGCCAGGTGATGATCTCCACGGGCTTGGGTTCGCGCAGGCTAGCGGCGCTCGCACCGGGAGAAAGGACGTCCCCTACGTGCGCGATCGTGACGACCGTCCCGTCCGCCGGGGCTCGGACGACCGCCTGCGCCCGCGCAGTCCGCGCCTGCAGGACGGCGGTGCGGGCTCTCGTCCCGGCGACGACGGCGAGACGGCGGTTGCCCTGCAGGGTGGCCCGGGCGTCCAGGACCTTCTGCTCGGCGTCGTCCAGCTTTCGCAGCCCGTCGGCGGCCTTGGCCTTGAGGCTGTCGATCTTGGCCAGGCCGGTGGCCATCAGCCTGAGTCCGGCGGTGAGTTTCGCGATGCCGGCCTTCAGCTGGGCGATCCCGGCCTTGAGCTTGGCGATGCCCGCGAGCAGTTGGGCGCGGCCGGCGTTGACCTTCGCCAGCGCCGAGTTTGCCTTCGCGATGCCCGCGTTGACCTGCGCCAGCTTGCCCTGAAGCATGGTCCGGACGCCGGTCAGCTTGCCGATGCCCGCGTCCACCTGCGCCAACGCGGCGCGCAGTTGCTGCTCCACGGGCGGTGGCAGCGGCTGGGCGAGTTGGGCCAGAAGCTGCGCCCGCTTGGCGCGCAACGTCGTCAGATTGGAGTCGACCTTAGCCAGGTTGGTTGTCAGGAGGCGACGTCCGGTCTTGGCCTGGGCGAGCTTGCCGAGGATGGTCGTCCGGATGCCGTTGACCTGGTTCAGCTTCGAGCGCAACGTCGGCGCCAGCTTGCTCGCGCCGGCCAGCTTCGACTTCAACTGAGGGAGCAGCTTGGTCGCCTGGGCACGCTTGCTCAGCAGGTCGGCGCGCGCGCTGTTGAGCTTGGCGATCCCGTCGCGGACCTGTTTGCGCTTGTCGGCGATGGTGTCCTGCGCGTCGTGGGTCTTGTCGATGGCATTGTCCAGCACCGGCAGGGCGGACGCCGCCACCCCGGCGTCGGACTGCGCGGCAGCCACCGCGGCGTCCAGGGCGGTGGCGTCCAGCTCGACGAGGATGGTGCCTTTCTTGACCACATCGCCCTCGGCGGCGTGGACGGTGACCACGCGCGAGACGGCCGCGATCGCGGGCCGGACGACGGTGCTGGCGCTCACCTGGAAGCCGGCGTCCGGGTTGACCCGGGGAGCCTGCAGGGCGGGGACCGCGACATTCAGCGTCGTGGCGTCCACCCGGCCGCCGATGGTGATCTCGTCGGCCGGAGTCGAGCAGCCGGCGAAAAGGGTTGCGCCGGCGATGCAGCCCGCCAACGCTCTGCTTTTCCGCACTTTGCCTCCTGGATCGCCCCAAGCCTGCGCCGCGCGGAGGGGGCAGTCAACGACCGCTGACTTCGCGGCGCCGCCTGATGCGCCTTCTGGGCGCGGATCGCAGCCGATCGCCGTCGAAGTGCTGACTTGTCGTGCGCCCATCAACCAAATGGTTGGTCGGGGTCATCCGAACGATGCCGCGATCTCGCTCCGGTGGGCGATGTGCGCAAACGTCCGCGAGGCGAACCTGGATTCATGCTTGTTACCGCAATTGTTCTGATCTCCTCGGCGCTGGTCGCCTACACCGTCGGCGTTTGGGCCGAACACAAGGCCGGCGTCCTGCGCTGGGGGCACGTAGCCCTGTTTTGGCTGGGGTTGGCCTTCGACGCCTCCGGCACCGCTGTGATGGGCATGATCGCCCGCTCCGGCGGAACCGTCTCCTCAGGCATCGGAGGCGTCCTCACACAGATCATGGCCGTGACCGGTGCGGCAGCGCTGATTCTCATGGCCCTGCACGCGACCTGGGCCATCGTCGTCCTGTTCCGAAACCGGCCGAGCGAACTCTCGGGCTTCCACAAGTTCTCGACCTGGGTCTGGGCGCTTTGGCTCGTCCCCTACCTGACCGGCATGGTCAGCTCGATGGTCTGAGCGGTGAGCCGCTACGAAGTCGAGCGGCCCCGAGACCGCGGGCTAGGCATAGCGGATCTTGAGATGACGCGGCTCGGCCGGCGTAGCCGACAAGACGGCGGCCCCGAACGAGCCGAGGTCGATCGTGAGGGCGAACCTCGGGTCGGCCTCGATCCGCTTCCAGGCCCGTCGCATGCCGTCCGACCAGTTGATGTCGTCGAAGTGCATCACCGACTCGACGTCCATCTCGCCGATCAAGCGCTCCAGGTAGTCGAGCGTGGCCGACTCGAGGTGGTGCCCGTCGACAAAGGCGAACTGCAGCGGGCGAACCCGGGCCAAAGTGGCCCCGAGGGTTTCGGCGAACGGCCCCTGGACCACCTCGACCCGGTCGCCGAGCCCAAGGTCGGCCACCGTCCGCCGCGAACGCTCAGCCAGGACAGGCGCGCCTTCGAGGGTGACCAGTTGTCCCGAGCCGTTCAGTTCGAGGGCGGCGCCGAGGTAGCTCCCGCTGATTCCCACGCACGAGCCGAGCTCAAGGACGCTGGTGGGTTTCAGTTCCCGCAGGATGCGAAACAGCAGGTACGCGCCTCGCGGACGCTGACTTGACAAGGTCATCTGGCCGAGCGTGCGAGTCGTGGTCTTGACCTCGGCGGTGTCGTCGGGCCCGAGATCGGCGGCTTTCCCGGCCCCGAAGTCGACGATCTCCAGCGGCTCTACCGACGCGAGCAGCGCCTGGCGAGTCTTCTCGATCCGATCGATCCAAACCTTCTCGGCGGGATCCATTCCTCGACTCAGGGCCGCCTTGACCGCTCGGATCACCCCGCCGGGAGCTCCAAGAGCGGGTTTCCAACTCTGCGTGATGGCCCAAGCGGCTGCGCGACGCGAGCCATGCAAGGCCGTGCGGGCCAGGGAATCGACTCGCGGCGGGAGGATGGGGGTCGGCATGTCCGCACCATATCGGGGCGGGAGGCTCAACGATGCGGCCGCAAGTTACCGACGAGGATGTGCTGCAGGATGGGCCCGACGACGCGGATGACATCGTCGCGCGAAAGCGACGCGAGCGGCTCGACGCGGGCGACATAGCGAGCGGTCATCAGTCCGACCATCTGAACCTCGAGCAGACCGATGCGCACCTCCAGATCTTCGCGCGGCAACTCGGGGTGGGCTCGGGCGATCGCCAAGATCTTCTCGGCGACGATGCCGGCGACCTCGAGCATGATGTTGGGATAGGCGCGGAGAGTCTTTGTCATGACCCTGCCTGCGGGAGACTCCCAGATCCCCGTCGAAGTGGCGATGATCCGCGGGCCGATACCCACGATGCCGTGGTCGGCGATCTTCTCCACCAGGTCCGTGGGATCGAAGGTCATCCGCGCGACCGCGAGAATCAGGCCCTTCTTGCTGCCGAAGTAGTGGTGCACGAGGGCCTGATCCACGCCGGCCTCGCGAGCGATCGCCCGCACGGACGTCCGTGTGTACCCGTGTGCGATGAACGCCTCGCGGGCGACCTCGAGGATCCGCTCGCGCGTCTCCGGCTTGCCGGGACGCCGACCAGTGCGCTTGCCGCCCGTGGTGTCGACGCTCACGCCATCAGCGTAGGGCGGGGCGGAGGTTGCCGGTGAGCACGTGCTGCAGCCACGGTGCCATGGCCCTGGCCAGCGCGTCGCCGGGCACGGACGCCAATGGCTCGATCCGCGCCACGTACCGGCCGAGCAGCATCCCGGCCATCTGGGCCTGAACGACGCTGACCCGCAGGTCGCTGTCGCCGGGGGCGAACTCCAGGTGGGCTCTGGTCGCCTCCAGGCTGCCGCCGATGTAGGCGGCGAGCGGGAGCATCAGACCCGGGTGCGAACGCAGAGTTTCGGCCAACCGGCGTCCCGCGGGCGACTCCCAGACCGTCATCGCGGTGGTCGCAAGTCGCATCCCGATGCCGTCCGGCCCGCCCTGGGCGACCTTGGCGATCACCTCGGTCGGGTCGAAGGCGATGGAGGCGACTGCCAGGAGCAAACCCTTCTTGCTGCCGAAATAGCGATGCACGAGGGCCTGATCGACCCCGGCGCGACGAGCGATGCTTCTCACCGAGGTCTTCGCGTATCCATCGGCGATGAAGGCATCGCGGGCCACCTCGAGGATGAGGGCTCGGGTCTCAGGCTTTCCAGGGCGCCGGCCAGTGCGCTTGCCCCCGCCCTTGGGTGTGTCGTCGGTCACCGGGCCAGGGTATTCAGCCGCCGACCCCCCAGGGGGCGGCGCTAGACCGGTTACTTGGGGCGCGGTGTGGTTTCGTGCGGCGAGTCGCGTGCGCTGGTGGTCGTTCCGCCTTGGGAGCGGCGGTCAGCCGTCGGCGCGCCGCACAAAACCACCGATTCAGCCGAAGCCGGGGTGAATACTCCCGGAGTGATATATTCCATCTATGGAAGAACTCGCCAACCCCGAACTCGTCCTCGTGCTGCTCATCGCGGAGCGGCCAGGGATCAACGGCTACGCGATTCGGCGCCTGGCCGAGGAGCGTGGTCTCGCCGCCTGGGCGGGCGTCGCGTCGTCGTCGATCTACAGCGGGCTCAAGCGCATCGAGTCGCGTGGCCTGGCCGCCTCGGCCCCGGATCACCAAAAGCGCGATCGTGGCCCCCGTGGGCAGGCGTTTCGCCTAACCACGGCAGGCCTGGCTGCGCTGCGGGCGGCCATCGCCGACGGGTTGGCCACCTCGCGCGAGCACGATCCGCGGTTCAACATCGCGCTGTCCGGGATCGAGCAACTGGGTCTCGACGAGGCGGCCGACCGCCTGGCCGAGCGCGCCGAGTTTCTTGGCGTCGAGGCCGGCCGACTAGCCGAGGTGCGGACTTCCCAGGCGGGGCTCCCGCTTGCTGCCGACTTGCTCTTCGAGCGCATCACCAGCGCGATCGAGGCCGAACGGCGCTGGACCCAGACCGCCGCCGCCCGGCTGCGAAACACCCGAAACCATGGGGGAGGTATCGCATGAGCGCGATCCGAGGGTTCGAGCCGTTCGCGGGTCAGCACTGCGAGACCAACACCACCGGCAACCTGCTGAAGGCCGCGGGGCTGGAGCTCAGCGAGCCGATGCTCTACGGGGTCGGCGAGGGCCTGGCGTTCGGGGTCTTCGCGTTCAAGGGCATGGCGGCGCCGTTCCTCGGCGGGCGTCCGCGCCCCGAGGAAATCACCCAGGCCCTTGCTCGCAACCTGGGTTTCGCCCTCGAGTATCGGCAAACCAGGTCGCGCAGGCGCGCCTGGGACAACGTCTCCGAGTTCTTGGACGCGGGCCGGCTGGTCGGCGTGAAGCTCAACATGCGCCTGCTCGACTACGACCGCTCGGGGGTGGATTTCGCCGCCCACTACGTCGCCGCCTACGGCTACGACGACGAACGGGTTTTCGTCGTCGACACGGTCGGTCAGGGCGGCCCCCAGGCGACCCGCCGAGAGTCGTTCGAGGCCGCCCGCCGGTGGCGGGGGCCGATGGCGTCCGATGCCTTGACCTGGACGATCGGGGCCACACCCCCCGAAGTCGACTGGCCGCGCGTGCTCCCTGCGGCCATCGGGGCGAACGCCGCCGCCTACCTGAATCCACCAATCGCCAACTTCGGCGCCCGCGGGATCCGCAAGGCCGCCAAGTTGCTGCCTGGGTGGGTCACCTACGCGGCCGCGGACCTGGCACAACTCGGGTTCGTGATGGAGCACGGCGGCACCGGCGGCGGGCTCTTCCGGCCAATGTACGCAAACTTCCTGCGCGAGGCCGCGGTGCTACTCGCCGACGATCGCCTGCTCCCAATCGCCGAGCGGTTCGACGCCGCCGGATCGATGTGGACGCAAGTCTCCGCGGTGCTGGAGTCCTGCCCGGA
>JBDHZK010000146.1:0-5967 GCA_039811865.1 Propionicicella sp.
CGACCGTTTCGCTGATCGTGAGCGGCGGCTGGCTGATGGTGCTGGCGCAGCTATGGCCGGCCGCGTCGCGTCCCTACATCGGCGGCTCGACCAACAACTCGCTGTGGGAACTGGCCCTCGGTTATAACGGACTGGCCCGGATCTTCGGCGGCGCCGGTAACGGTGGAGGCGGCGGCATGGGCGGCCAGAACACCGGCTTCGGTGGGACGTCCGGGCTGCTGCGCATGTTCAACGCCGCGTTCGGACCCGAGATCTCCTGGGCGCTGCCCGCGGCGCTGCTGCTGCTGGTGGCCGGGCTGATCGCCGCCGGACGCCGTCCGCTGGGCGACCCGCAGCGCGCGTCCCTGGTGCTTTGGGGCGGCTCGATGCTAGCGACGGCGGTCGTGTTCAGCTACATGAGCGGCACGGTCCATCCCTACTACGCGGTGGCGCTGGCGCCCCTGATCGGCGCCACGGCGGCCATCGGCGGCAAGCTGGTTTGGGATCGCGTCCAGGCCGGGGGGCGGTTCGCTCTCGTCTGGCGCGGCGTCTTGGCCCTCGCCCTGGCCGGGACGGCTGCCTGGGGCTTCTACCTGATGGCCACCTACGCGGCGTCCTGGCTCCCGGTCCTGCGCTGGACGGCCCTGATCGCAGGCGTCGGCGGCGCGGTCGCCTACGTGCTCGCCGGGCTCTTCGACGGTCTGACTTGGCGCCGGATCGCGGCGACCGGCCTGATCGTCGGGGCCCTTGGCGCCGTCGTGCCGATGGCGTCCTGGACGGTGGCGACCGCCGCGACCGGACACAGCGGCTCGATCCCCACGTCGGGTCCGGCGGGTGTGGTGGCGTTCGGCATGGGCGGCGGGCCCGGCGGCAACACCGGCACTCGGCCGGACGGCGGCACCAGCACTCGGACGGACGGCGGCCCCGGCGGCGGCGCGTCCACCAGCGCCGAGCTGATCGCGCTGCTGAACTCGGCCGGCACCAAGTGGTCGGCGGCCGTGGTCGGCGACCAGAGCGCGGCCGGTCTGATCCTCAACACCGACACCGCGGTGTACTGCATCGGCGGCTGGAGCGGCTCGGACAACAACGTCACGCTCGAGCAGTTCAAGCAACTCGTAGCCTCCGGCCAGATCCACTACTTCATCGCCGGTGGGCAGATGGGCGGTGGACCAGGTGGCGGCAACGGATCGTCCTCGGCGAGCGAGATCAGCTCGTGGGTGACCTCCACGTTCAAATCGACCACCGTGGGCAACTCGACGGTCTATGACCTGACGCAAACCCCGTGATTCACCACGATTGGGGCTCGGCGATTCTCGCCGGGCCCCAATCGCTTGCGCCCGGACCTAGTTGGCTATGCCGTCGCTGTGCGAAATGTAACGACTGTGTGCCAATTGGCCCCGGGGGTTACAGCCATGTTCCGAGTGGTTGGGACGCTCGTTCGCCCTAGTCGCCTCACCATACGGTCACTTGAACCGCCGGAGCCGGTCCAAGCCCCCAGCCCCCGACGACGGCGGATCGATTCGGCGCCCTTCAAAGGAAGGCCACATGAATACCGCACGCTGGAAGAGATTCCTCACCGCCGCGATCACCGCCGTGATCGGTGCCGCCCTGGTGCTTGGTCCAGGGGCAGCCGTTGCCAGGGCCGACCCAATGCCTGCCCAGGGACGCAGCTACATCATCGGAACGGACACCACCTACGCCCCGTTCGAGATGCGCGACGAGACCACGGGCAACATGGTCGGCATCGACATGGACCTGATCGCCGCAATCGCCAAGGACCAGGGCTTCACGATCACGATCAAGGCGCTCGGCTTCGATGCGGCCGTCCAGGCCCTGCAGGCCAACCAGGTGGACGCCGTCATCGCCGGGATGACGATCACCCCAGCCCGCCAGGCCACGTTTGATTTCAGCGATCCGTACTACAAGACGGGTCTCCAAATCGCGGCCCTCAAGGGCAGCGCGGTCAAGACCGTGGCGGATCTGAAGGGCCAGGTGCTCGCCGTCAAGACCGGGACGGCCGGCGCCAGCTACGCCGACTCCATCAAGGGCAAGTACGGCTTCACCACGGTGGCTTTCGGCCAGACCGCGCAGATGATCGACGCGGTCAAGGCGGGTCAGGCGGCGGCCTACATCGAGGACTATCCGGTGGTCGCCTACGCGATCAAGACCGGCCTGGCCATGCAGTTGGTCGGCGAGCAAGTCCCGCAGGGCGACTACGGCATGGCTGTTGACAAGGGCAAGAACCCAGAGCTGATCGAGGCGTTCAACCTCGGGTTGGCCAAGCTGAAGTCCAACGGCGAGTACCAAAAGATCGTGGACAAGTATCTGTCGACCGCGTCCTCCGGCGACAACAGCCTTTGGGCGCAACTCGTCAAGGCGATGCCCAACCTGTTGCGGGGCCTGCTGGAAACCATCGGCGTCACGGCGCTGTCACTGGTGATCGCGGCCATCCTCGGTCTGGTCTTCGGCGCGTTCAAGGTGGGCACCATCGCGCCCCTGCGCTGGCTGGCCACCGGTTACGTGGCGGCCTTCCGTGGGACGCCGCTGCTGGTCCAGATCTTCTTCTTCTACTTCACCGTTCCGCAGGCCACGGGGTGGAAACTGTCCGCCTTCACGGCCGGTGTGATGGCGCTGTCCTTGAACGCCGGCGCGTACATGACCGAGATCGTCCGCGGCGGCATCCAGTCGGTCGACCCAGGCCAGATGGAGGCGGCGCGTTCGCTCGGCCTGCCTTACCTGCGCTCCATGACGAAGGTCGTGATCCCGCAGGCGGTGAAGATCGCTACCCCGGCCTTCATCAACCAGTTCATCATCACGCTGAAGGACACCTCGCTGGTCGCCGTCATCGGCCTGGCCGAGCTGACCTACCAAACCCAGCAGATCATCGCGACGACTTTCCGAAGCGAACTGTGGCTGGCGGCGGCGGCGCTGTACTTCATCGTGATCACACTCCTGACCTGGGCCAGTAACTTCGTCGACAAGAAGGTGAACAAGTGAGCGTCGCCACCGATACCGATAGGAAGGTCGTGATCGAGGTCCGCGACCTGAAGAAGGCGTTCGGCAGCAACGTCGTGTTGTCGAAGGTCGACCTCGACATCTACGAGGGCGAGGTCGTGACCATCATCGGGCCGTCCGGCTCGGGCAAATCGACCCTGCTGCGCTGCCTGAACAAGCTTGAGGACGTCACCGCCGGGTCGGTCTTCGTCAACGGCGTCAACCTTGTCGATAAGACCACCAACCTCGACAAGGTGCGCCAGGACATCGGCATGGTCTTCCAGCACTTCAATCTGTTCCCCAACCTGACGGTGCTGCAGAACGTGATGATGGCCCCCCTCGAACTCAAGAAGGGCACCAAGGAGGAGATCCGGGAACGGGCTTTGGCGTTGCTCGACCGCGTCGGGCTCTCCGAGAAGGCGGACGCCATGCCGCGCTCCCTTTCCGGCGGGCAGAAGCAGCGGGTCGCCATCGCGCGGGCGCTATGCATGCGGCCGTCCATCATGTTGTTCGATGAGGCAACCTCGGCGCTGGACCCGGAGATGGTGGGCGAGGTGCTCGCCGTAATGCGCGGGCTGGCGTCGGAGGGCATGACGATGGTGCTGGTCACCCACGAGATGGGCTTCGCGCGGGAGGTCTCCAACCGCGTGCTGTTCATGGCCGATTCGATCATCACCGAGCAGGGACATCCGGACGAGATCTTCGGCGATCCCAAAGCCCCGCGGCTCCAGGAGTTCCTTTCCAAGGTGCTCTAGTGCTTAGGCCGAGATAAAGCGCGACGAGCGCTGGCCCAAGGCCGCCGCGTCCGGCGGCCCGGCCACCGCTCGTCGTGTGTTCGCCGGCCCCAACCAGATACCCCCAGGGGTACTCTGAGGTTGGGGTGGTTTCGGTGCGCAAGGTACTGATCGTCGACGACGAGTCCTCGATCCGGGCCGTCCTGCGCGGCTACTTGTTGGCGGCTGGGTTCGAGGTGGTCGAGGCGGGCGGGGCCGGCGAAGCCCTGCGGGCGGTGCGGGCGACCGAGCCCGACGTCGTCCTACTCGACGTGGGCCTGCCGGACGGCGACGGGTTCGAGGTGCTCGGCGGCATCCGCGCCGCGTCCCAGGCGTACGTGATCATGGTGACCGCACGCAGCGAGGAGCTGGATCGTCTCCTCGGTTTGAGTGCCGGCGCGGACGACTACGTGACCAAGCCCTTCTCGCCGCGCGAGGTCGTCGCCCGTGTGCACGCGGTGCTGCGCCGGAGCCGACAGGAAGGCCCCGATTCGAGGGTCGACCGGTTCGGTGACCTGGTCATCGACGCCGAACGACGCGAAGTGGCCAGGGCTGGCGTAGGCATTGCGCTAAGCGCACTGGAGTTCGACATCCTGAAGGCGTTGACGGACGTCCCCGGGCGTGTGTTCAGCCGCGAACAACTCCTCGAGAAGGTCTGGGGGTACGACTTCTTCGGCGACGTCAGGGTTGTCGACGTTCACATCCGCGGACTGCGCCGGGCCCTCGCCGACGACGCGACCAGCCCGCAGTTGATCGGCACCGTGCGCGGGGTGGGCTACAAGTTCTTGCGCAGGCGATCGTGAAGCGGCTGTCCACCAGGCTCGTCTCGTCGCACGTCGCCGTCGCTCTTGTCGGCGCGGCCACCGTGGCGATCGTGCTTCGCGTGCTGGTGCCGCAGTTGTTCGACGCCGCAACTCAGGGCATGGGGCGCGGACGCGGCGGATCGCCGCTGCGTGACGCTGTTTCGACGGCAATCGATTCGGCGACCTGGCTCGCGCTCGGTGGATCACTCGTCCTGGCCCTGGCCTTGTCCTGGCTGGCGGTGACCCGGTTGCTCGGTCCGCTGCGCCGCGTCCGGGAGGCTACCCGGGCGATTGCGGAGGGGGATTACGTCGTGGCCATACCGCGACCATCGGAGCCGGAGTTGGCCGCGCTGGCCGATGACATCACGGCGCTGGGCCGAGCGATCGGACAGACCGAGCAGCGGCGGGTGCGGTTGCTGTCGGAGGTGGCGCATGAGTTGCGGACCCCGCTGGCCGTCATCGACGGGTATCTCGAGGGGATGATCGATGGCGTCTTCCCAACCGACCACGAGCATCTTGCGGCCCTGGCTTCGGAGACGCGGCGCCTGCATCGACTCGCCGACGATTTCTCGTCCCTGTCCAGAAGCGAGGAAGGTCGCTGGGAACTGCATCCGCGGACGATTGATCTCGGCGAGATCGTCGAGTTCGCGGCGAAGCGGCTGGGTCAGCAGTTCGACGACGCCGGGGTGACCCTGGTCGTGGAGCGCGCGGACTCCGTGGTGCTGGCGGCCGATCCGGAACGCGTCGCGCAGGTGGTCACCAACCTGCTCGGCAACGCGTTGCGGGCGACCCCTGCCGGGGGCAGCGTCGAAGTCGACGTCGGTAACCAGGATGCGCACACGGCGCGGATCAGCGTCCGGGACACGGGCGTGGGGTTGTCCCCGGTTGAACGGACCAGAGTCTTCGAGCGGTTCTATCGCGGGGAGCAGGCCAGGCAGTCGGAGGGTTCGGGAATCGGCCTGACCATCGCCCGCGCGCTCATGCGAGCCCATGGCGGCGACCTGGTGGCCCACTCGGATGGTCCGGGCCGGGGGGCCACCTTCGTGGCCACGCTGCCCTCGTCCCGACATCGCTTTGGCGAAGGCCGCGCAGCCACGTGATTCGCCCCCCGATCCACCTCTGAAGGGGACTTCGGAGCCACTGGGTCCCCGGTTTTCGGCCTTGGCGTCGATGGGCGCGCCCGCTCGTTCGTGGGCCCGATCAAATCGGCGGCGCAGGACCACTGGGAAGCACCCCGGGGTTGGGGGGGCTCATCGGCCCCGGCCGCGCCGTTGGCCTTGGCCTTGGCCGGCTCCGCTCCCGGCACAGGTTCGTTCCTCGGCGTTCGGGCCGTTTCGGTTCGCCTTGCCGCCGTCCTGCCGGCCATTGACCGGGGAGCCGCCGACCGACCAAGCCTTGAAAGCTCGAAGGTGGTTGTT
>JBDHZK010000147.1:0-5900 GCA_039811865.1 Propionicicella sp.
AGCCCGACGCCGAGCGCTACCGCCCCGACGCCATCGGCCTACCCGATCAAGTCCGCCAAGGACTTCGATCCGGCCGCCGACGGCGGCTCCAACGACGAGAGCACAGCTTCGGTCCGACTGGCGATCGACGGCAACCCCAAGACCTTGTGGCGCACGGAGATCTACTACGGCAGCCCGAAGCTGGGTGGCATCAAGCCCGGCGTCGGCCTGGTCATCGATCTGGGGCAAGCCGTAAGCGTGGGTAGTGTGAAGGTCACGCTCGCCGGCGCGGGCACGGACGTCGCGGCGCGTGTCCCCATCTCCGCGGCGAACGACAGCCCGCCGATGAACTCCGAGCGGCAGTGGCGGACGATCGCCTCCGTCACCGGTGCCTCGGGCACGGTCACGCTCACCCCGAAGGCGTCCGAGACGACTCGCTACCTCCTGGTCTACCTGACGTCCCTGCCCAAGGACGGCAGCGGGTATCGCGGCGGGATCTACGAGGTAGAGGTGGATCGATGAGTTCGCCGGAGCACGAGGAACTGGCGGATGAGGCTCTGCTGCGTGCCCACGTCGCCGGTGACCCCGATGCCTTCCCGACGTTGATCCTGCGCCACCGCGACCGGCTCTGGGCTGTGGCCGTCCGGACGACCCGGAACCCCGAGGACGCCGCCGATGCCCTGCAGGACGCTATGATCTCGGCCTTTCGGCGGGCCTCCAGCTACCGAGGAGAAGCCCAGGTGATGACCTGGCTGCACCGGATCGTCGTCAACGCCTCGCTGGACCGGATCCGGCGCAACAAGGTGCGCCGCACCGAGCCTCTGCCCGACGACGTCGACCGCTCGGACCTGCTTTCGCGCGCGGACGCGGGCCCGGACGCCGCGCTCGTCGGCGAACTGCGCACCGACGTCGCCGAGGCGCTGGGTCGCATCAACCCGGACCAGCGAGCCGCCCTGGTGCTGGTCGACATGGAGGGCTACTCGGTCGAGGAGGCGGCCGCGATTCTGGGCTGCGCCCCCGGGACGATCAAGAGCCGCTGCTCGCGCGGCCGCGCCCGGATCGCGCCGCTGCTCGCGCACCTGCGGGAGGCGTCTTGACCGCGCCGGGGGCCGAATCCGAGCCGAGCGACGTCACGCTGGCGAGCATCCGGCACTGGGAGCGCCGGGCCGTCATCTCGGGCATCGTGGCGCTGGCGATCGTGACGGTGCTGGCCGTGCAACGTCCGGTTGGCTGGATCACGGTGGTCGCGGTCGTACTGCTGTTCTGGACGGGCTACGCCGGCTGGGCTTGGGTCGGCTCGCAGTCTGGCCTGATGTTCGCCGGGCCGCGGCTGACGATCCGCCGCGCCTGGTCGACCCGATCGGTCGAGGCCGCCTCGGTCCGCAGGGTGCGCTACCAGATGAACGGCGCCAGCCCCGATTTCTGGCTGCTCACGGCCGACGGGCGACGCCAGCTCGTGCCGACCTCGGGCGTCGAACGCGGCCATTCGACCCTGTTTCGGTGGCTGGATCGCTACTGCCCGACCGCCGAACTGGACCCTCGCTCCGCGACGATCCGCGACCGCCTGCAGATCCGGGGGCTGATCCCGGAGCCGGATGCATCCCAACCGGGAACCTCCACGACCCGTCCCGACGTCCAATCGGACATGCCCGCGCTCCGTCCCGACGACGATCTCGGGCCGGACCAACCACCACCAGCAGAGAGATCGAAATGACGAACCACGTCGATTGGACCGAGCTGGCCGACGCGGACGCCGGGCTCCTTCCCGAAGCTGAGTCCGCGCGAGTCGCCGCACACGCCCAGGTGTGTCCTGAGTGCGGCAAGGCCGCTCGCGCAGTGGCCGACGTTCCGGCCACCCTGGCGCAGGCACCCGCCCGCCCGATGCCGGCCGACGTCGCCGACCTGCTGGTGGCCACCGTGCGCCACGAGGCGTCCCGGGCGGCCAAGGCCGCCCGCAAGGCGGAGAAGCGAGCCTCCCGCGGCGTCCATGACCCCGCCGGTGAGCCGGCTGCGGCGCACCTGCTCGGGACGCCCGTCGAGGCGCCGCTTTGAGGTCGTCGGCGGGTCTCAACCCCGCCGGGCGAGCCGCGCGGAGATCTTGCTTCGATAGTTCTCGGCCGGGTGCGCCCCCACGATCGTGTCCACGACGGCGCCACGATCCATGATCAGCACCATCGGGATGCTCTGGGCGCGGTAGCGCTGGGCGATCTCGGGTGAGTCGTCCACGTTTACCTTCACCACTTTGATCCTGCCCGCCTGTTCTCGGCTGAGCGCCTCCAGCACTGGCGCGATCATGCGACACGGGCCGCACCAGGGCGCCCACAGGTCGACCACGACCAAGAGACTGGTGTCGACGGCGGCGCTGAAGTCCGCGTCGCCGGCCTCCACCAGCCACGGCAGGTCGGCCTTGCACTTGGCACATCTGGGATGCCCGGCGGACGAGACGGGTACTCGATTCTTTGCGCCGCACGCCGGACAGGAAACGACTGGGTTGGCAACCATCCCCCAAGGCTAGGGGCGCCCCCGCCACCGCGAAGAGCGACGCCTGCTGCCTTCGCCCTCGCCACGAGCGCCTGCGGCCGGGGTGGTAGCCGGTCATATGGGCACCACGCCCGGCCGCCAGCCACGTCTGAGGTAGCAATTCCTGCCTTAGGGAGTTCGCCCGATGTGTGTGCCTACCTCAGGGGCGGAGTCTGGGTTCATCAACAGATTCCGCGAAGGAGGCGAGTCATGTTCAATCCAGTGATCCCCGAGGTGTGGCACGGCGAGGTCGAGCGCCGCTACGGCGAGCTTGAGCACGTCGGACGCCGCCGTCGCTCGTCGCTCGACATCTTGCTGCGGGCGAAGGCGACCGCGGAAGCGTGGCTGCGACAGCAGCACTGAGCGAGCACCGCCCTGCTCCGGGTTGTCCCGACAACTCGTCCCAGTGACGAACCCACCAGCGCCGACCGACGGACATAATCGGGACATGCTCCCGTCCGCCGGTCGGCTCTTCGGCCGTCAGGCCGAGTTGGCTCGCCTGAGTGCCGTCGCCGGCATCCAGACCGGCCAACCGGCCGGCATGGTCGTCCTCGGCGGCGACGCCGGGATCGGCAAGTCCCGCCTCGCCGCCGAACTCGCGGCGACGGCCGCCAAGGACGGCTGGCTCACGCTCACCGTGCACTGCGTGGGGCTGTCCGGGACAACCATGGCCTACCTGCCGTTCCTGGAGCTCATCTCCCGAGCCGAAGCGCTCGTCCCACAGGTCGTCGACGCGGTCACCCACCGTCACCCCGCGCTGACGCAGCTGTCCGGGGCGGGCGAGCCCGAGGACGCCGGCCCGACCTCGGGTCGCAAGACGATGGTTGCCGAGGCCGTCTACGCCCTGCTGGTCGCCTTGGGCGCCGCCAGGCCGACGCTGCTCATCGTCGAGGACGTCCATTGGGCCGACAGTTCGACCCGCGAGTTGCTGACGGTGCTGCTGACCAGGGGTTTCCCGACGGCGCTGGCGTTGGTGGTCACCTACCGTTCCGATGACCTGCACCGCCGCCACCCGTTGCATGAAACGCTGCCGATCTGGGCGCGCAGTTCTCAGGTGCAGCATCTCGAGCTGCGTCCCCTGCCGGACGCCGCCGTCCGCTCGGTGATCGAGGAACTCCCCGAGGTGCGCCTCGACCAGGCCACCGCGGATACGGTGGTCGAACGAGCCGCCGGCAACCCGTTCTTCGCCGAAGAGCTCGCGGTGAGCGCGGCATCGGGCTACGGCACGTCGGGCAGTCTCAGCCGCGTCTTGCAGGCGCGCGTCGAGGCCCTGGACGCCGATGCCCGCGAAGTGTCCAGGATGGTCGCGCTCGGGTCTGGACGCACTTCACATGAGCTGCTGCGGCTGCTCCTCGAACTGCCCGACGACCGACTCAGGTCGGCCATCGACGAGGCCGTGGACCGCCACGTCCTGGTCGCCGACGAACACGGGTACGACCTTCGTCACTCTGTCCTGGCCGAGACCATCGCGGACTCCCTGCTGCCCGGGGAGCGGCGCCGGCTGCATCGCCGGTTCGCCCACGTCCTTTCCGAGAACCCTGGGCTGGCCTCCGACGCGGAACTGGCCCGGCACGCCGCGGCGAGCGGCGACCGACTCACGGCGGTGGCCGCCAGTCGGCGCGCCGCGGCGCACGCGCTGGCCGTCGGGGGGCCGTCCGACGCGCTGGCTCACCTCGAGCGGGCGATCGATCTGACGACCGAGGACGACCCGGATCGCAACGAGCTGATGCTGAGGGCGGCGGACGCGGCCTGGGCCGCGGGGGATTCCCTGCGCTGCACCCGGTTGCTGCGCGACGGCCTCGACCATCCGGTCGTCGGTCAGGAACCGGCTCTTGAGGCCGAGCTGCTCGCCGCCTACGTCACCGCGATGCGCGTCCTCGACCTTCCCTTCGACGGGTTGGCCATGACGAATCGGGCCCTCGAGATCGTCCCCAGCGGTAACGACGACGTCCTACTGCGGGTGCGCGTCGCGCACGTCCAGCAACTTGTGGACGCCCGCCGCCTGCGTGAGGCGGTCGCTTGGGGCGATGAAACGATCGAGTTGGCCGAACGTCTGGGCCGGCGTCGGGAACTGACCGAGGTTCGGGTGATCCTGACCCGCGTCGTCGAGGAACTTGACGACCTGGACGCCGCCGAGGACTACCTGGCGCACGTCCTGGCGAAGATCCCGCCGAACGACCCGATCTGCATCCGGGTGCACTACATGCGGGGCGCCTCGCGCCATCGACGTGGCGACCTGGACGGCGCCCTGGAGCGATACCGCGAGGGAGCCCAACTCGCCCGCCGGCTGAATCGCGAGCATTCGCCGTGGGGCCTGGAATGCCACGTGCAGGCAGCCCTGGTCGCCTACGAGCGTGGGCATTGGGACGAGGCGGCCAACCTGCTCAAGCGGCGCGGCCGGGCCCAGCCGGGCCGCGCCATGATTGACGCCGCCGCACTCAGCGTCGCCGCCGGCAGAGGCACCGGGGACGCCGGCCGGGTACGCGCGCTTCGCGAATGGTGGCCCCTGGACACGCTGGTCACGGTGCTCACCACCTCGTTCGGGATCGACCTGCTCGCCCACGGCGGCGACTTCGACGCCGCCTTGGACTTGGCGCAGGACGCGAATCAAGTGATCCACGAATCTTGGGGGCCGAGCCAGGCGGCGATCCGGATCGCGGCGCTGCTCGCCGGGCAGACCGCCGCCTGCTACCCCCGAATCGGCGCTTCCCAGCGCCAGCGTGCGCGCCTCGTCCTGACCCAACTGCGCGGCCACGTCGAGGCGGTGCTAGGCGAACGGCTGGACGACTCGACGTCGTTCGAGCGGTTGTCCAGCGCCTTCGCCCCCACAAATCGGGAGTCTTGGGTCTGGCTGGTCAGGCTGCGGGCCGAGCTGGGGCGGCTGGACTGGGCGGAGGGATCGTTTAACGGCGGCCCGGACGCGTTGGTCGCCCTTTGGCAACACGCCATCGATGTGGCCGCCGATTACGGCCACGTCTACGAAACGGCCCGCGCCCGCGCCCGCCTGGCAGCCGCGCAGCGGCTCGCCGGGGACGAGCCCGGCGCCCGGGCGACGCTGGCGGTGGCCCACGACGCCGCCGCGGAGTTGGGCGCTCAACCGCTGTTGGACGAACTGCTGGCCGTGTTCCCCCGTGGGGCAGCGCTTTCGGACGTGGCGGCGATCACCCCGCGGGAGCAGGAGGTACTTACCCTGCTGGCCCGCGGATTGACCAACGGACAGATCGGGCACCGGCTGCAGATCAGCACCAAGACCGTCAGCGTGCACGTGTCGAACCTGCTGGCCAAGCTCGGTGCGGCCGGACGCACCGAGGCCGCGGCCCTCGCCCGCGAACGGGGCCTGGTGCACTAGTCCAAGACAAGCACCTTCGGTCGGGAAGGCGAGGGCCCCGCCCGAAAACCGG
>JBDHZK010000148.1:0-5897 GCA_039811865.1 Propionicicella sp.
CGCACGGTCGTGGCATCTCGGTGCACCAGCTGCTCACCGAGAAGGCCGAGCAGCAGGAGATCGGCCAGCACGGACTGGTCGCGCTGGACTGGCACAACGGCAACCGCTCGATCCTGGTGGATTCCAACCTTTCCGGCATGATTCTCGGTCAGACGCTGACCACCTCGCCGGAGGACCAGTACCGGGCGCTGCTCGAGGCGACGGCCTTCGGCTTCCGCCGCATCATCGAGCAGTTCCAGGACGCCGAAGTCCCGATCACTGAGGTCGTGGCCGCCGGCGGGTTGCTGAAGAACAAGTTCCTGATGCAGATGTACTCCGACGTGACCCGCCTGCCGTTGTCCTTGGCGGTGTCCAACTATGCCGGCGCGCTCGGCTCGGCCATCCACGGTGCGGTCGCCTGCGGGGCGTACCCGGACGTGCCGACCGCCGCTGCCGCGATGGGCAAGAAGATCCCGAAGGCGTACACCCCGAATGAGGAGGCAAGCAAGCTCTACGACGAGCTCTACGCCGAGTACAAGATCCTGCACGACTACTTCGGCCGGCGGCAAAACGAGGCCATGTACCGGCTGAAGGACATCAAGCGCCGGGCGAGCTCCCGCAAGCACGGCCACTAACCCCAAGAGCACCTGAGGAGCGGTGATGGGGATCTGTTTGGCCGACCTGCCCGACGATGTGCAGGCGGCGGTCCAGACGGCGCGGGCGGAGGTGGCGGCACTCCACTCGGAGTTGACGCGCTACGACCTCGTCGTGTGGACCGCGGGGAACGTGTCCGCCCGGGTCCCCGGAACCGACCTCATGGTGATCAAGCCGTCGGGGGTGTCGTATGACGAGCTCAGCGCCGAACTCGTCGTCGTCTGCACGTTGGACGGGCAGAAGATCGACGACGGCACCCCCGACCGGCTGACCCCGTCCTCGGACACGGCGGCGCACGCGTACGTGTACCGGCACCTGCCGAAGGTCGGGGGAGTCACCCACACCCACTCGCCCTATGCCACGGCCTGGGCTGCCCGGGCGGAGCCCGTCCCGTGCGTCCTGACGATGATGGCCGACGAGTTCGGCGGGGACATCCCCATCGGCCCCTTCGCCCTGATCGGCGACGACTCCATCGGCAAGGGGATCGTCGAGACCCTGCGCGACTCCCGATCGCCCGCCGTCCTGATGCGAAACCACGGGCCGTTCACGATCGGGAAGGACGCCCGGGCGTCGGTCAAGGCCGCAGCCATGTGCGAGGAGGTCGCCCGGACCGTCCACATCTGTCGCCAGTTGGGCGAACCGATCCGTATTCCGCAGGCCGACATCGACCGCCTCTACGACCGATACCAAAACGTCTACGGCCAGCGCTGAGGTGGCGCCTTGGCCTCCGGCTTCGGGCGCCGAGCCTGCCCCGTCGGCTAGCTCGGGACGGCCCGCAGGGACTCAGCGCTGCGCCATCGGGACGAAGTCGCGGCGGGCGTAGCCGGTGTAGATCTGCTTTGGTCGGGCGATCTTTTGTTCGGGATCGGTGACGCCCTCCTCCCACTGCGCGAGCCATCCGGCCGTGCGCGGGATGGCGAACAGCACGGTGAACATCTCCGGTGGGAACTGCAGGGCCTCATAGATCAACCCGGAGTAGAAGTCCACGTTCGGGTAGAGCCGCCGGCTGACGAAGTATTCGTCGCTCAAGGCGATCTTCTCCAGTTCCTGGGCGACCTTGAGTAGCGGGTTCACTCCGGTCACCTCGAACACGTCGTCGACGGCCTTCTTGATGATCTTGGCGCGCGGGTCGTAGTTCTTGTAGACGCGGTGCCCGAAGCCCATCAGCCGCTCCCGGCCGTTCTTGACGCCCTCGATGAACTCGGGTACCCGATCCACGGACTTGACCTCGCGAAGCATCTTCAAGACGGCCTCGTTGGCCCCGCCGTGCAGCGGTCCGTACAGCGCGCCGATGCCCGCGCCACAAGAGATGTACGGACCGTTGCCCGAGGATGCCACGGCTCGCACCGCGTTGGTGGAGCAGTTCTGCTCGTGGTCGGCGTGCAGGATGAACAAGATCTCCATCGCCGAGACCAGGCGCGGGTCAGGGTCGTAGACCTGATCGGGGCCTTGGAACAGCATCGCCAGGAAGTTCTCCACGAAGCCGAGCCGGTCGCTGGGGTAGACATAGGGACGTCCCTGCGAGTGCCGGAAGGCGAACGCGGCCAGGGTCGGCATCTTCGCCAAGAGCCGGACGATGTTGATTCGACGACCTTCGGGGTCGGCGATGTCGCGCGACTCCGGATAGAACGAATGGAAGGACGCCACCCCCGACATCAGCATCGACATCGGGTGGGCGTCGTAACGGAAGCCGTGGATCAGCGTCTTGGTGTTCTCGGGGATGCGGCGGTGATGGTTGACCTCGGCCGTCCAGTCGGCCAACTCCGCCGCAGTGGGCAACTCGCCGTTCAGCAAGAGATAGGCGACCTCGAGGAAGGTCGAACCCGCCGCCAACTGCTCGATCGGGTAGCCGCGATGCTCCAGGATGCCGGCATCGCCGTCGATGAACGTGATCGCGCTCTTACAGGAGGCGGTGTTGACGAATCCCGGGTCGTAGGTGGCCAACCCGACGCCGTCGCTGGACGGGATCTTGCGCAGATCCACCGCCCGCACCGTGTCGTCCGTGATCGGCATGTCGATCTCGGTTCCGGTGCGGTTGTCGCGAACGCTCAGCGATTCGGTCATGCGCAAACCTTATGGACGGCTGCGGGGGAGTCCGGGTTCGTCCTTACTGGCGGGCAACCGGCGGGCCGGTTTTGACCGTTAATCGGCTCACCAGGTAGCCTTGGGCGCTGTTGCGCTTCGGCGTCCACGAGTCTTTGGTTCGCGGGGCAGCCGTGCCCATTGACAGCTCACTTGATTGGAAGATGGTCGACGACCGTGTCTACGTATAGCCCCAAGCCCGGCGAGATCACCCGGAACTGGCATGTCATCGACGGTGACAACGTCGTGCTCGGCCGGCTGGCCGTCACCGCCGCGACCTTGCTTCGCGGCAAGCACAAGGCCACCTTTGCTCCGCACGTGGACGGCGGCGACTTCGTCGTGATCGTGAACGCGGACAAGATCGCGCTCACCGGCAACAAGCGCCAGACCAAGCTGGCCTACCGGCACTCCGGACGTCCGGGCGGACTCAAGGCTGTCTCCTATGGGCATCTTCTGGACACCGACCCCCGCAAGGCGGTCGAGCGCGCCGTTTGGGGCATGCTCCCCAAGAACCGGCTCAGCCGGCAGTTGATCAAAAAGCTGAAGGTGTACGCCGGCCCGGAGCATCCGCACGCCGCGCAGAAGCCGCAGGCATACA
The DNA here is from genome assembly GCA_039811865.1 of Propionicicella sp. Lineage (GTDB taxonomy): Bacteria > Actinomycetota > Actinomycetes > Propionibacteriales > Propionibacteriaceae > JBDHZK01. The sequence goes on from JBDHZK010000148.1 coordinate 3,314, forward strand.
CCATCTCCCAGATCGCTCAGTGAGTTCGAGGACGCCATGACCGACCAGATCGTCGAAGCCGAGGTCGCCGCCGCTCCGTTCGTGGACGGCGACCGTGAGATCGCCTACCGCTCGGAGGCCGCCGCCGCCGTCCAGCACCCGGGCGGACGCCCCGCCGTCATCGCGCCCGCCGGCGCCACCGGCCGTCGCAAGGAGGCCGTCGCGCGCGTTCGGCTCATCCCCGGTTCGGGTCAGTGGTCCATCAACGGGGCCCGGAGCCTCGACGACTACTTCCCGAACAAGATCCACCAGCAGATCGTGAACGAGCCCTTCGAGACTGCCGCCGTCGCCGGTTCGTACGACGTGATCGCGCGCATCCACGGTGGTGGCGTCAGCGGCCAGGCCGGCGCTTTGCGCCTCGGCATCGCCCGGGCGCTGAACGCGATCGACACCGAGGCGAGCCGTCCGGCGCTGAAGAAGGCCGGTTTGCTGACCCGCGACGCCCGGATCAAGGAACGCAAGAAGGCCGGCCTGAAGAAGGCCCGTAAGGCCCCGCAGTACAGCAAGCGCTGACCAGGCGATGGGTCGCCTGTTTGGCACCGATGGGGTTCGGGGCAAGGCCAACGCGGAGCTGACCGCCGAACTGGCGCTGGACCTCTCGGTCGCGGCAGCACATGTCCTGGGCGAGACCGGCCAGTTCGGCAGCGGGCACCGGCCCACCGCGGTCGTCGGACGCGATCCGCGCGCATCCGGTGAGTTCCTGGAGGCCGCCGTCGTGGCGGGATTGGCCAGCGCCGGGGTGGACGTGGTCCGGGTCGGGGTGGTCCCGACCCCGGGCCTCGCGTTCTTGGTGGGGCACCTCGACGCCGATCTGGGCGTGATGCTCTCGGCCAGCCACAACCCGATGGCCGACAACGGCATCAAGTTCTTCGCCCGCGGTGGCGTCAAACTGGACGACGCGCTCGAGGACGCCATCGAGGCGTGCATCGGTGCGGAGTGGGAGCGTCCCACCGGGGCCGCTGTGGGACGCGTCCGCGAGGACGCCGCCCTCGTCCATGCCTATGTCGACCACCTGGTCGGCAGCCTGGGCGACCCGGGCCTGCTGACCGGCGTGAGCGTCGTGATCGATGCCGCCAACGGCGCCGCCTACCGCACCGCCAGCGCGGCCTTCGGGGCGCATGGGGCGCAGGTGTTCGGCATTCACGATCACCCGGACGGCGAGAACATCAACCGCGACTGCGGATCTACCCACTTGGGCGATCTCCAAGCCGCCGTGGTGGAGTACAAAGCCGACCTCGGCATCGCACTGGACGGGGACGCCGACCGTTGCCTGGCCGTCGATGCCGCGGGCAATGTCGTGGACGGCGATCAGATTCTGGCTGTCTTGGCGCTGAGCCTGAAGCGGTCCGGCAAGTTGGTCGCGGACACGGTGGTCGCCACCGTGATGAGCAACCTGGGCTTCCTGAACGCCATGCGGGCCCACGGGCTGCGCGTCGAGCAGACCAAAGTGGGGGACCGCTACGTCCTCGAGGCGATGAACGCCCACGGGTTTGCCCTGGGCGGCGAGCAGTCCGGCCACGTGATCATGAGCGAGTTCGCCACGACCGGCGACGGCGTCCTGACCGGGCTGCACCTGACCGCTCAGGTGCTGGCCAGCGGCCGATCGCTGGCCGATCTGGCGGGTGTGATGACCCGCCTGCCGCAGGTGCTGGTCAACGTCAAGGGCGTCGACAAGAGCCGCGTCGAAACGGACGAGGAGTTGGCCGCCGCAATTGCGACGGCTGAGGCGGCCCTGGGCGATTCCGGAAGGGTGCTGCTGCGCTCATCGGGCACCGAGCCGCTGGTTCGCGTCATGGTCGAGGCGGAAACTCCCGAAATTGCGAAGGCCACCGCGGATACTTTGGCTGAAGTAGTGAGCAGGAGACTGGCACTATAGGTGCATGAGTTTGGGCGAAGTCGAGTCGCTGATCGCGGATTTGAGAACCAAGGCCCAGCTACTACGTGCCCAAGCCGCCGAACTGGCCGACGCAGAGACGGCCGATTACAGCGATGGGTTGACCACAATCACCTGTGACTCGGCCGGGCAGATCATCGAGATCGGGTTCACGTCCGAGTTGGCATTCTCCTCCCCAGCGCGTCTGGCTCGTTCCGTCATGAACGTTTACGAGGTGGCCGCGGCTTCGGCTCGCGAGCGAATGGCTCGCCTCGGGGACGCGGCGAATGGCCGGGACTTTGCTGCCCCGCCCGATATCGGTGAATCGCAACTGGCCGTACCGCTCACCCGGGTGGCAGACGAAGCCTTTGGGCGGCAGTTGGACGGCGCTTTCGAGGTGGCCCGGACGCGAGGAATCGAGGCGGCGCTGAATCAACTCGGTATGCGCCCTTCCGGCATGATGGACGATCCCCACGGCTTTCAGGACCGTATTCGCAGTCAATTCGAGCGTCGAGTAACTCGCTCAATCGAACAGGCCGAGCTGGTCGCGGCGATCGATGGGCGAGCCGAGACAGCATTTGTCGAGGTCTTGGTGGGTGTCTGGGGCGATCTGCGGCAGGTGAGCTTCCGCCCGCGAGCGCTCGCGTGCGAGCCCTCCGAACTCGCCTTGGC
>JBDHZK010000149.1:0-5870 GCA_039811865.1 Propionicicella sp.
GGTGGAGGCCACCGCCTCCGTGGCGGTGTGGGTGGCGTGTGGCAGGCTTTCGCACGTGCCGTCCCAACCCGCTTTGCTGAACGGTCTGACCGCCGCCGAAGTCGCCCAACGCGTGGCACAGGGCAAGCAAAACGATCTGCCGCCGCGATCTGGCCGAACGGTCGGGGGGATTGTGCGGGCCAACGTATTCACGCGGATCAACGCGATCCTGACGGTGCTGTTGGTGATCGTGCTGGCGACCGGCAGTTGGATCAACGCGGCCTTCGGGCTGCTGATCATCGCCAACTCGATCATCGGCATCGTCCAGGAGTTGCGGGCGAAGCAAACGCTGGATGGTCTGGCGGTGGTGGGGGAGGCGCGTCCCCTGGTCCGCCGCGATGGCGTGTCGGTGGCCATCGGTCGGGGAGAGGTGGTGCAGGACGACCTGGTCGAGCTCGGGCCGGGCGACCAGATCGTGGTGGACGGCGAGATCGTCGCGGCGTCCTACCTCGAGATCGACGAATCGCTACTTACCGGCGAGAGCGATCCGGTGGCAAAAGAAGTGGGGGATGAGGTTCAGTCCGGAAGCTTCGTCGTCGCCGGCACGGGGACCTATCGCGCGACCCGCGTGGGCGCCGCCGCCTACGCCGCGCAACTGACCGCCCAGGCGGCCAAGTTCTCCCTGGTGCACAGCGAGCTGCAAAGCGGCATCAACAAGATCCTCAAGGTGATTACCTGGTTGCTGGTCCCGGTGGGCCTGTTGACCATCTGGACGCAATTGAGCCAGCCCGGTGTGGCCTGGCGCGACGCGGTCCTGCGGATGGCCGGCGCGCTCGTCCCGATGGTGCCGGAGGGCTTGGTGCTGCTGACGTCCATGGCGTTCGCGCTGGGCGTGATCCGCCTCGGCCGGCGCAAGTGCCTGGTCCAGGAGTTGCCCGCGATCGAGGGGCTGGCGCGCGTGGACGTGGTGTGCGCCGACAAGACCGGCACGTTGACGGAGAACGGCATGCGCTTCGCTGAGCTGGTTTGCCTGGGCGACACCGAGGACAACGTGCGCGAGACCCTGCGCCAGTTGGCCGGCGCCGACCCGCGTCCGAACGCGAGCCTTCAGGCGGTGGCCGATGAGGTGCGTCGGCCGGACCGGCCCTGGCCGCTGCTCGCTCGGGCCCCGTTCACTTCGGCGAAGAAGTGGTCCGGCGCCACGTTCGCTGGGCCTGGCAACTGGGTGCTCGGGGCGCCCGACGTGCTGGCGGCGGAGGAGTCACCGGCCGGTCAGCGCGCGCAGCAGATCGCCGATACCGGCCAGCGGGTGCTTCTGCTCGGGCACAGCACGACGCCCGTCGACGATCCGGCCGCTCCCGGTGTGGTCGTCCCCACCGCCTTGGTGGTGCTGGCTCAGCGCGTCCGTCCGGACGCCCGCGAGACCCTCGAGTTCTTCGCTTCGCAGCGAGTCGAGGTCAAGGTGATCTCGGGGGACAACGCCAAATCGGTCGCAGCGGTGACCAGCGAGCTGGGCGTGGGGGAAACCGACCCGGTGGACGCTCGGGGGTTGACCGACCCGGCGACGCTGGCAGCGGCGGTGGCGACTCGACGCGTCTTCGGGCGGGTGACGCCCGTTCAGAAACGTGCCATGGTCAAAGCCCTGCAAAGCGAGGGCCGGGTGGTCGCGATGACCGGTGACGGCGTCAACGACGTCCTCGCGCTGAAGGACGCCGACCTGGGCGTGGCGATGGGTTCGGGAGCCGCCGCGACCAGGTCGGTGGCCAAGATCGTCTTGTTGGACGACCGCTTCGCGACCCTGCCGTACGTCGTGGCCGAGGGACGCCGGGTGATCGGCAACATCGAGCGGGTCGCGAACTTGTTCCTTACCAAGACCGTCTACTCCGCGCTGCTGGCCCTGCTGGTCGTGCTGGCCCGCGTGCCTTTCCCCTTCCAGCCGATCCATGTCACGATCACCGGCTGGTTCACCATCGGGATCCCAGCGTTCCTGCTGTCGTTGGCGCCCAACAACGAGCGCGCCCGACCGGGCTTCGCGTCGCGGGTGCTGCGCCTGGGCCTGCCCGCCGGCGTCCTGGTCGCGCTGGTTACCTTCACAGCCTTCCTGATCGCCCGCCAAATGACGACGCCGGCACGCGCGAGCACCGCGGCCCTGGCTGCGCTGATCGTGGCTGCCACCTGGGTGCTGGCCGTCGTCGCCCGCCCCTATCAGTGGTGGAAGCTAGGGCTCTTGGCGGCGGCCGCCGGGGCCTACCTCGCCATCTTCACCTGGCCACTCACCCAGGGGCTCTTCCTGCTGGACGTGGGTGATGCTGCCGCCATGAACACGGGGTTGATGATCGGATTCGCCGGAGCCGTGTGTGTCGAGATCGCCTGGTGGGTCGGCGGAATCATCCACCGCGAGCCGCGACGGCTCTGGCTCGCCCCCGGCGACCAGCCCGCGACGCCCCCACCCGAGGATTCGGCCCCAGAGCCCGCCCAAGGATGAAGACCCGAGTGATGCTTGGCTCGATGTGATCTTGTTCGGGGAACGCAATCACCCGGTGCGGGGGCCACGAGCGTTTGCCGATGCTCTGCTGGCCTCCTGTGGCCAACATGCGGGGACGGGCATGCCGCTCGCCCACAGCTCGTTGATTCGGCGGGCCACCTTTCCGCCCCACCCGCAAGACAGCACCAATTGAGCCAACCACAAGGCCAGCGAGTCGATCAGGGGGTCGCGGGCAGCACCTGTTCCAGGGTGACGAAGGTGTATCCGGCCTTGCGCAGATCGGAGATGATGCCCGGCAGCGCGTCGGCGTCCAAGGAGGTGTGGTCGTCGGGGTTCGAGCCGACGTGCAGAAGGGCGATACCGCCGTCCCCGATGCCGTTGACAACGCGAGTGCGCACCTTGGCGGCGCTCATCCCGCCGGACGTCCCCTGCCAGCCCAGGCTGTCGACGCTCCACCGGAACGGCACGTAGCACAGCGAGTTCACGACCGAGATCACTCGCGAGTCCACCTCGCCGAACGGGAAGCGGAAGTAGGGGCGCGGGTCCGCTCCGGTGACGCGGAGGATCGCCCGCCGGGCGCGCTCCACCTGGTCGCGGACGTCAGCCGTGGTCAGCTTGGTCAGGTCCGGGTGGGTCATGGAGTGGTTGCCCACCGGAAACCGCTCCGCGATCCTCCTGGCCAGGCCCGGGAACGCGGTGGCGAAGTCGCCGGTCAGGAAGAACGTGGCGGGGACGCCCTGGGCGGCCAGCGTGGCGAGGATGCGCTCGCCGCCATCGGGAGCACCGCCCGCGTCGAAAGTGAGCGCCACCCGCTTGCCGCCGCCGGGGATCCGTTCGATGTCTTGGCCGAGCAGGGCCGCCGGGATGGCACAGGACGCCCCTGTCGGGGCGCCCGACGACGAACTCGTTCGCCTCGGCGACGCGGTGGACGCCGGCGTCGTCGGCGTGGCGGAGGCGACGGGTGTTCGGGCACTCGCCGAAGGCGGGGGCGGCGAGGCCGGGGAAGTTGTTGCGGGCGCGCGGGCACACCCGGCTGCGAGCACGGCCAAGCCGACCAGCAACGAACTCAAGATCTGGATCCAGCGACCCGGCACGTCCCAAGGCTAAGCGGGGAACCCAACCGCCAGCCAGTGACCCTGCTTGTCAACTCGGACGACCCGTAGCGCTTGGGCAAGTCGGCGGGCACACTTGCGCGCATGGGCCGCGACATCGAGTCGACCACATACACCCGGCAGCAACGGCAGCGCTACCGGGAGAAGGTGCGATTGTGCCTGGACGTCTTCGAGGAGATGCTCGCGACCAGCGCATTCGCCTTCGACCACCAGATGACCGGCCTTGAGCTGGAGTTGAATCTGGTCGACTCCGACTATCGGCCGCAGATGAACAACTCCGCCATCTTGGCCGCGCTGCACAATCCCGAGTATCAAACCGAACTCGGCCGGTTCAACATCGAGTTCAATGCCGCCCCCCGCACCCTTGAGGGCGCCGGTGCCAGCGGGTTGGAGGCCGACCTGCGCAAGTCCCTCAACGAGGCCGAGCGGCGCTGCGTCCAACTCGGGACGCACATCGTCATGATCGGCATTTTGCCGACGATCATGCCGGAGACCTTCGAGGTCGAGTGGATGAGTGAGAACGCTCGTTATGCGGCGCTGAACGACGCGATGCTTTCGGCCCGGGGCGAGGACATCTACATCGATATCGCGGGACCCGGCGGGGAGCACCTCCAGCGCTACGCCGACTCGCTGGCGCCGGAGTCGGCCTGCACCTCGATGCAGTTGCACCTGCAGGTGCGTCCCCAGGATTTCGACACCTACTGGAACGCTGCGCAGTCCCTGGCGGGACCACAGTTGGCGCTCGGCGCGAACTCGCCCTTCTTCATGGGCCACCAGTTGTGGGCGGAGACCCGGATCGAGTTGTTCGCGCAAGCCGCCGACAGCCGTCCCACCGAACTGAAGAATCAGGGCGTCCGGCCCCGGGTCTTCTTCGGCGAACGGTGGATCACCTCGATCTTCGACCTGTTCGAGGAGAACGTCAGGTACTTCCCGGCGATGTTGCCCGAGTTGGACGATGAGGATCCCAGGGCGGTACTGGCCGCCGGGGGCGTCCCCAAGCTCGCCGAACTCCGGCTGCACAACGGCACCATCTACCGCTGGAACCGGCCCATCTACGACATCGTCGACGGGGCGCCGCATCTGCGAGTCGAGAATCGGGTCCTGCCGGCCGGACCGACCATCGCCGACACCATGGCGAACGCCGCCTTCTATTACGGGGCGCTGCGCTCGCTGGCCCAGGACGAGCGCCCCGTCTGGTCGCGGATGGCGTTCACGACGGCCAGCGAGAACTTCTACTCCGGGGCCCGCTTCGGCATCGACGCGGACGTGTTTTGGCCCGGGCACGGTCAGATCCCCGCCAGCGAACTGGTCTTGCGCTACCTGCTGCCCATCGCGCACGAGGGGCTCGCCGACTGGGGCGTCGACGCGGACGTCCGCGACCGGCTGCTGGGCATCATCGAGGGGCGCTGCCTGACCGGGATGAACGGTGCGGAGTGGCAAACCGAAACGGTGAAGCGCCTCGAGTCGAGGGGAAGGTCTCGACGCGAGGCGCTGCGCGAAATGCTCGCCGCCTACGCGAGCAACATGCACACCAACGAGCCGGTGCACACCTGGGAGTTGCCCGGCCCCTAGGCCGGCTCAGACCTTGACGTGCGCCACCCAGCCCGGCGCGAAATAGCCGAGCAGCGCGGGGAGCAACAACACCGCCCAACCGAGGGCGACGAGCAGGACGCGACCAGCCGACCTGGTCGCCATCCCGGCCACGATGGCGGCGATCCCCAACGCGCCCACGGTGCCGGCCGCGATCAGCAGGGTTTGCACGTCCAGCGCCGCCAGACGTCCGCCAGGGATCAGCCCGACTAGGATCGCGTCGCCGATCAGCGCAGCGCCGGTGAGGACGCGGGCCACCCAGCGACCGATCGCGAAGCTCGTTCTCGGCGCGGCGGACGCTGTCGGAATCGGGACGGCCAGGGGCGAGTGGGTTGCCATGCGTCCATTGTCGAAAACGTCGGGTTCAGTCGGATCGGCCGCCGGTCTGCGCCGCTGACTCCTAGGTCAGAGGTTGCGCGAGTCGCCTAATACCTTGGGCGACACGCCGCCCAACGGGTGGAGGATGCGGGCATGAGAAACGCCGCCGCGGGGTTGCGCAGACCCGGCGTCTGGCCGGCTCTGCTGGCCGCGCTGTTGTTCGGTGTCGGGACCCCCGCCGCGAAGCTGTTGCTGGACAAGGCGGTGGATCCCTGGCTGCTCGCCGGGCTGCTGTACTGCGGATCGGGCGTCGGCCTGGCGGTATTCCGCTTGCTTGCGCGGCGGGTACCGGTGCGGCCTTCGCGGACGGAATGGCTGTGGATCGC
>JBDHZK010000150.1:0-5858 GCA_039811865.1 Propionicicella sp.
CGAACTCCATGCGGCGCAGCCCCCGCGCCCTGGCGGCGACGCCCTGGGTTGAGGAGAAGATCCGCGCCGGACGCCTCAGCGCGCTCGACGCGGTGGACGAGGTCATGTCGGCCTGGGCGGCCGATGTCGCCGAGTCCGGCTGGCGGGGTTGCGCGCAGGCTTGATTCGCGCATCCTCATTCCTGGGAGTCCGCGGCGGCCGGTGGCGGTTTGCCGAGTCCGGATCGCGCCTCTCGGCAGGCCCAGGGGAGCGGCCCGACCAGCCGTTCACCGGCAATCAGCGTTCGTAGAGCGCGCTCAGCTCGGACCCGATCCGCGCCAGTTCCGCGCGCACCTCGGAGGGGGCGAGCACCTCGATGCGATTGCCCCAGCCAGCCAACTGCTCGGCCAGCGCGACCGGAAGGTTGGCCCGGACCCGAACGACGCCGGTGCGGCCGTCGTTGGAGATCAGTTCGAAGTGTCGGCCGAACTGCGTCCTGACTACGCCGATCAGGTCGCTGGGCAGGCGTGCCGTCGCAGCGACGCTCCCGCGGTGGCCTTCTAGCCGCTCGACCTGCCCGGACCAGTAGCCGGCGACGTCGAAGCCTTCGTCGGGGAAGCGTTCGCCGGTTCTGGTCAGCGCCTGGATGCGGTCGACGCGCAGCGTCCGCGGGCCGCGCTCGGTTCCGGCTGCGAGATACCAGACACCGGCTTTCGCGATCGTGCCGTGCGGACGGACGACGCGGCGCCGCGGTTGGCGGCCCTTGCTCGCGTAGTCGAGCGCGACGACCTCGCGCCTGATCGCGGCCGCCTGGAGTTCGGCCAGGTGCGGGGGAGGGGCGGCCGGTTGCGCGCCCCAGGCGCCGGCGTCCACGTGCACCGCCGCTGCGGCGCGCTGGGCGTCCTCGCGGAACGTGGCCGGCAGTGCCCGGACGAGCTTGGCCACCGCGCTTTGCTGGGCAGGCGTCGCCGCGGCGCCGATGCCGATCAGGGTGAACAGCGCCGTGGCCTCGCCGGCGGTGAGGCCAGTGAGGTCGGTCCGGGCGCCGCCCAGCAGTTGCCAGCCGCCGCCGCGTCCGGGTTGCGCGTACACGGGCACTCCCGCGGCCGACAACGCCTCGAGATCGCGCCGGGCGGTCGCGACCGAGACCTCGAGCTCCGCGGCGGCGTCGGCCGCGGTCAGGCGTCCCCTCTCCTGGAGCAGCAGGACGAGGGAGACGAGTCGGTCGGCGCGCATCCTGAGATCCTGCCGCTAAACCTGCTCAGCAGATGAGCACTTTCACTGCGATCTTTGTGACCAGGCCGTCCGGGCCAGAATCAGTGAGGAGTCAGCCATGTTCAGAGGACTTGCCACCGTCACCATCACCGCAGCCGACGTCGCGGCGGCGTCCGCCTGGTACGCGGGGGTCTTCGGGACGGAGCCGTACTTCTCGCGGCCCGGTCCAGACCAGCGCCTCGCCTATGTCGAGTTTCGCGTCGGCGACGACGAGGACGAGTTCGGCATCATGGACCGCCGGTTCCTCCCGTCGGGCCACGGCGCGGCCGACGGCGGCGCGTTCGTCTACTGGCACGTGGACGACCTGCACGCCGCGCTCGCCGGCCTCATCGAGCGCGGGGCGGTTCAGCATCAGCCGGTCACGTCGCGCGGTCAGGGCTTTGCGACGGCAGCGGTGCGAGATCCGTTCGGCAACGTGCTGGCAGTGATGTCCAACCCGCATTGGCTGGCGCGCCACCCTTCGCCGGCGCCCGCATGAGCTTTCTGTCGGTGACGGAATCACGCGTTCGCATCTGGGCGCTAACTACTCGCGGGGTACATCACGACTGCGTATCAGAGCGTTACATCGCCCCATGCGTCCGGCGACAGCGCGAGACGGCGCCGCTAGAGTGCGAACAAGACCGGCCGAAGGCGGCCGTGCCCACAGATCTGATGCCACAGGAGGCAGTTCGTGAAGAAGTCTTTGGCCATGCCGGCCGCGCTGCTCGGCGCGGCAGCCCTGGCGCTGGGCGGGTGTGCGACCCCGCCGCCGGCGTCCACCGCGACCCCCGGAACCTCCGTCACCCCTTCCGACTTCAAGGCCTGCATGGTCTCCGACTCCGGCGGCTTCGACGACAAGTCGTTCAACGAGACCTCCCGCAAGGGCATGTACGACGCCCGCGACAAGCTGGGCGTGCAGACCAACGAGATCCAGTCCAAGAGCGACGCGGACTACGCGCAGAACATCAAGTCGATGGTCGATGCCAAGTGCAACATCATCATCACCGTCGGCTTCAAGCTCGGTGACGCCACCGCCGCGGCGGCCAAGGCCAACCCCAATGTCAAGTTCGCCATCGTCGACTTCGCCTACGACAAGCCCGAGGCCAACGTTCGCGGTCTCGTCTTCAACACCGGTGAGCCCTCGTTCATGGCCGGCTACCTGGCGGCGTCCTTGTCGCAGACCGGCAAGGTCGCCACCCTGGGCGGCATGAAGATCCCCACGGTGACCTCCTTCATGGAGGGCTACGCGCAGGGCGTGAAGTACTTCAACACCCAGAAGGGCAAGACCGTCGCCGTGCTGGGTTGGGATTCGGCCAAGAAGGACGGCTCGTTCATCCCCGGCCAGAACCCGTTCCAGGACGTCAAGGGCGGCAAGCAGGTCGCGGAGAACTTGGTCGCCCAGGGTGCCGACGTGATCCTGCCGGTCGCTGGCCAGGCTGGCCAAGGCGCGCTTCAGGTGGCCCAGGGCTCCGGCGGCAAGGTCTCGGCCATGTGGGTGGACACCGACGGCTGCGTCAGCGTCGCCCAGTACTGCTCGGTGATCCCGAGTTCGGTCGGCAAGGCCATGGACGTCGCGGTTTACGAGGCGATCAAGGCCGCCAAGGAAGGCAACTTCGACAACAAGCTGTACGTCGGCACCCTGGCGAACAACGGCGTCTACCTGGCGCCGTTCCACGACTACGACTCGAAGATCTCCGCCGAGACCAAGACCGAGCTCGACAAGATCAAGGCCGACATCATCGCCGGCACCATCAAGGTAACCGTCTGACGCACGGCGGCGGCGGACGGGGGCGCAACCGCCCTCGTCCGCCGGTGCAATTGAGCACCCCATGGGAGGATCGCGCTGTGTCGGAACTGACCAGTACCGCGGAGGGCCCGGGCAGCTCGGCGCCCCGGCAAAGGGACGGCGACCTGGAGCGTCCCGACCGCTTCGACCGGACTGGCCTGCGACTGCGGGGGATCACGAAGAGGTTCGGCAGCTTCGTCGCCAACGACTCGGTCGACCTGGACATCGTGCCGGGTGAGATCCACTGCCTGCTCGGCGAAAACGGAGCGGGCAAGTCGACGCTGATGAACGTCCTCTACGGTCTGTATCAGCCAGACGGGGGCGAGATCGAAATCGACGGCGCCGTCCAGCACTTTGCCAACCCACGCCAGGCCATGGCCGCCGGCATCGGCATGGTTCACCAGCACTTCATGCTGGTGGAGGTTTTCACCGTCGCCGAGAACATGATCCTCGGCCGTGAGCCCGGTGTTGTCGTAGACATGAAGGCCGCCCGCGCCAGGGTGCGCGAGATCGCCGAGCGGTACAAGCTGCCCGTCGAGCCGGACGCCGTCGTCGAGGACCTGCCGGTCGGCATCCAGCAGCGGGTCGAGATCCTCAAAGCCCTGGCCAACGACGCCAAATACCTGATCTTCGACGAGCCCACCGCCGTGCTCACGCCACAAGAGATCGACGAGTTGATGGCCGTCATGCAGGCGCTGCGGGACGAGGGCAAGGCGATCGTCTTCATCACCCATAAGCTGCGCGAGGTGCGCGCGATCGCGGACAAGATCACCGTCATCCGCCGCGGCAAGATCGTCGGCTCGGCCGAGCCGGGGACATCCGAGGCCGACCTCGCCGAACTCATGGTGGGCCGCGCCGTTTCCCTCGAACTGGAGAAGTCCTGGCCCAAGATCGGCGCCGTCCGCCTGGAGGTGAAGGACCTGGTCGTGGCCAACCCGGCCGGCGCCGTCGTTGTGGACAAGATCAGCTTCGAGGTGTCCGGCGGCGAGATCTTGTGCATCGCCGGCGTCCAGGGCAACGGGCAATCCGAGCTCGCCGACGCCCTGTTGGGCAACGCGCACGTGCGCGACGGATCGATCACCCTGGATGGCGTCGACATCACCCATGCCAACCCCAAGGCCACCATCGCGTCGGGCTTGGGGTTCGTGCCCGAGGATCGGCAACACGACGGCTACATCGGCTCCTTCACCATCGCCGAGAATCTCGTGCTGAACCGGTTCGACCGCCCCCCGTTCGCGAAGGGATTGGCGCTCGACCTGGACGCCATCCAAGCAAACGCGGAGCGGCTGCGCACCGAGTTCGACATCCGCACCGAGTCGGTGACCAGCCCGGTGTCGTCCCTGTCGGGTGGAAACGCGCAGAAGGTGGTGCTGGCTCGCGAGTTGTCCCGGGACCTGTCGCTGCTGGTGGCCAGCCAACCGACCCGCGGCGTGGACGTCGGCGCCATCGAGTTCCTCCACCGCCGCCTGGTCGCCGAGCGCGACTTGGGTACGGCCGTCGTCCTGATCTCCACCGAACTGGAGGAGGTGGAGGCGCTGGCCGACCGGGTGATCGTGATGTACCGGGGCAAGATCGTTGGCGTCGTCGGACCGGACACCCCCCGTGACGTGATGGGGCTGATGATGGCCGGCGTCCCGCAAGCGGAGGCATTCGCCGCCGCAGCCGCCGACGACGCGACTGAGAAGGGGGATGCGGGTGAGCCAGTCTGAACTGCCCAAGCCCGAGGACGTCCCGGTCGGCGCCGGTCCGGCCGACCCCGAGACGCCCACACGGATGGATGAGGACGACGCGGCCGAAGCGCCCGCGCGGCGGCTGGCCGAGGGCGAGCCCGCCGCGTCCGCTGAGCCCACCCGGGCGTTGCCGCGGGCCCGGGGCCAGGCTGGCTTCGGCGCGTGGGTGGCGACGCGGTGGCGCGACTGGGCGATCACGCTGGCTGCCTTCGTCCTGGCCTTGATCGTCGGCGCGATCTTGATGGTGGTCGCCGACGCAAAGGTGGCCGCCAACTTCGCCTACCTGTTCACCGCACCCGGGCTGGCGCTCGGTGGCGCCTGGGCCAAGATCAGCGGAGCCTACGGGGCGCTGCTGGTTGGCGCGCTCGGCAGTCCCGCCGCGCTGGCCCAGACGTCGGCCCAAGCGGCGCCGCTGATCTGCGCCGGTCTCGGCGTCGGCCTGGCCTTCAGGGCGGGACTGTTCAACATCGGCGCGCAGGGCCAGGCGATCTGGGGGTCGATCCTGGCCGCCTACATCGGCTTCGCCTGGCACCTTCCGATCGTGATCCACCTAGTCGTCGCCGTAATCGGCGGTCTGGTCGGCGGCGCGCTCTGGGGTGGCATCGTCGGCTGGCTGAAGGCCAGCACTGGCGCCCACGAGGTGATTGTGACGATCATGATGAACGCCATCGCCGGCGGAATTCTCTCGTGGCTGCTCACCACTCCCGCCTTCTTGCGACCGGGACGCACCGACCCGATCTCTCCGGAGATCGACCCATCGGCGGCTTTCCCGCAGATCTACGGTCAGTTCCATGTCGGCTTCCTGGTGGCGCTGATCGCCGCGGCGGCCGTGTGGTGGCTGCTGGATCGCTCCACCATCGGCTTCGCGATCCGCGCGGTCGGCGCCAATCCGAGCGCGGCGGCTACGTCCGGGATGAGCGTGGCGCGGACGACGGTGATCACGATGACGCTCGCCGGGGCGCTGGCGGGCCTGGCCGGGGTTCAGGCGGCTCTCGGCCCGGGCGCCGACGGAGTCGCGACGCCGCTGTCGCTCGGGCTGGTCGGCACGGTCGGCTTCGACGCCATCACCGTCGCCCTGCTGGGCCGCAGCAAACCGCTGGGGATCGTCT
>JBDHZK010000151.1:0-5757 GCA_039811865.1 Propionicicella sp.
TGGTCGAGCGGACCGCCCGCATGGGTGCATACGGCGGACACCGCGAAGACCTTGGCCCCCCTTCGGACCAGAACGACGTCCACGCCGTCGACGGCGACCTTGTGCGGACGACCTTCGGCCAGATCGGCGAAGCCGGCGACGTCCGTCCACACGGGGCGCGGCTCCTGGAACGCGGTGCGGTTGACCCCGACTCCGCGCACGAACGAGAGGTACCCACCCAGGTAGGCCGCGGCAGAGGTCACTCCCAGGCCAGCAGCGGTCAGGACGACCCCGAGCGTCCGGTGCCCGCGTCGCCGGACCAGCCAGGACGCCACCTGCAGGGAAACGCCGATCACGTTGGCGGCGGCGTGGACAAAGCCGACCCGCTGCTCGGCGCCGTGCGTGGAGGAGTAGTCGCACGCTCCCGCGGCCGCGGTGGGCACGGCGGCGAGGACGCCCGCGCCAACCAGCCGCCGCGCGGCGTCCGCGCCTTCGTCACCGGCGGTCAGGTCGAGCAGCAGCGCCGCTCCCCAGGCGCCGATGGGCAGATCGGTCAGCAAGGGATGCAGGGGGTGGCCCAGCCACGTGCCGGAAAGCAGATTCTTGAGGACGGCGGGTTTCGTCCAGTTGGCGGAGAAGTTGGCGTACCACTGGGCGCCCTTGTCCAGCGCGGGTTCGGTCTCGATGGCCTCGATGAGAGCAGTCATGCCGCTCAACTCCTTGGGCTCGGCGCCGCGTCGTCCCTTCGGTCTACCCGTCGATCCGGGCAGGTGGCTAGCCCCCCGAGGGGTGGGTGCGCCGGTGGGCCCCTCGTGATGGGTGGTTTTGTGCGGCGCGTCGACTTGCTGTCGCGGGAGTTGAGCGCAAACACGCGGTGGTGCGCCGAATCGCCGCACGTTTCCACCGGCACGGCGAGGTCGGCGATCCAGCGACCAGGCATGCGCAGCGCGCGAGGACATCTGGTCAGCGCACAGCCCCCGGCGCGGGGGTGGGGATTATGCGGCGATTCGGCCACCGACGCGCGTGCCCAGGCGCGGTGTAGAGCTGTGTCCCGGGATCGCCGCGCGTTCTCGGCGGGTCGAGCTTTGTGACAAACGTCACGCCGGTTCGATGAAACGGGCGAGAAGTTCGGTGATGCCCGCCACGGGCGTCCGGCGCAGACCGGGCCGAGGCTGGACGCATGATCACAACGCAGCCCGAAACTCCCAACGCCGCGAACTGCGACGCCCGGCAGAGCGACCGTCCCTTGGCGACCGGGTCGGACGCCTCGCCCGCTTCCCCCAACGCCCAGCTCCCCCAGGACGGCCAGGGCGACCCGCCAGCCGTGCCCTCGCCCGGTGCCACGTCGACCCCGCGAATCGCCGGGCCCGAACCCCGCGTTCCGCGCGCATACCACCAGGGCCTGCTGACCGAGCCCCGCCCGCAGTGGTGGCGCGGCGTCCTCGCCCTGGTCGGCTTGGCCGTGGCCTATCTGGTCGTGAGCGTGCTGCTCTCCGCGGCGGCGATCATGTTCGACGTGGGCACAACGGGGGTTCGACCCGAACCGTCCACGAAGGGCATCGCCATGACCCCGGCGCTGTACGCCGCGCTCGTCCTCGGTCTGGCCGCGCTGACTCCCCTCAGCATGCTGCTGCAGCGGGTGTGCTTCGGCATTCGGGCCGGCTACCTGAGCTCGGTCACCGGACGGTTCCGCTGGGCACTGTTCGGCAAGCAGGCACTGTTCGTGGTCCCGTTGCTCGCGGCCTACGGGTTCGTCTTCAACCTGATCCAGCCGTCCCCTGGGACGCGCGGCGCCGACTGGGTCGCGATCCTCGCCCTGTCGATCGTGTTGCTGCCGCTTCAGGCGGCCGGTGAGGAGCAGGGGTTCCGCGGGCTGATGCTCCGCGTGGCCGGCACGTGGAACCTGAACCCGACGATCGCCCTCGTCCTCGGCGCCGGTTTCAGCTCGGTGCTGTTCATGCTGGCGCACGGCGCGGGCGACCCCTGGCTAAACCTGTACTACTTCTGCTTCGGCGTCACCTGTTCGCTGATCGCCCGCTACACCGGCGGCCTCGAGGGGTCGACCCTGTTGCACGCCGCCAACAATGTGGTGTTCGGCGTCATCGCGGCCCTGACCACCGACATGAGCACCGCGTTCGACCGCTCGGCGGGCGTCGCCGGACCGTTCATGCTCGTCCAAGTCGTCGCGATCTCCATCCTGGGTGCGGGCCTGGTGATCAGCGCCCGCCGCCTGAACGCCCAGACCATGACCCGGCCCAGCAACCCGGTCCTGCAGTCCAACTGACAGCATGGAGCCCATGACCCCGGCCGGCCCGAGCACCGCACCGGTGTCCGGGCCGGCCGCGAACGCCCGCCGCCTCCGGACGATGGTGGCCGCCTCGTCCTTCCTGTTCATTCCGCTTGCCGGGCTCATCGCCCTGGGCGCGATCGGAACCATCGTCCGGGGAGCGGTCGGGCCGATGTTGCTCGGCATGGTGGCCCTGGGCGGGTCCACCTACCTCACGAGCCTGTCTCTGGCCAGATTGCGCCAGCCCCGGTCCGCCTGGCTGGCCGCGCCCCGCTGGCCGTTCTGGGTTCAGGTCGGGCTTTCCCTGGCGTTCGCGGTCAGCGTGGCCACGGTCGCCGACCCGACTGGCTGGGCGCTGACCGTCGGCTGCGCGGTGGCCCTGGCCGTCATCGGGATCGCTCCCTTGATCGGCGCGCGGCAGCTCGGCGTCTGCTGCGGTGCCCTGCTGGCGTTGCTGCTGATCGTCGCGACTGTGGTTGCCGGCGTCACCGGACGTCCGATCTGGCTGGCGGCGATCGGGGCCGTCGGCATGGGGTCCAGCGTGGTCGCGATGGTCGCGGCCGCCTGGTCCAACGGTTGGATGGTCCGGGTGGTTGACGAACTCGAGGCCGCCCGGACGCAGGCCGCCGAGCTGGCCGTCGCCCAGGAGCGGCTGCGGATGGCCCGCGACCTCCACGACCTGATCGGCCGCACCATGACGACGGTAGCGGTGAAGAGCCAGTTGGCCTCAGCCCTCGTCGCCCACGGGCGGACGGAGCAAGCGCTCGCCGAGCTGGAGTCGGTCCGCACGATCGCGGAGGAGGCCGGGCAGCAGGTGCGCGGCATCGCCGCCGGCCCGCGCGAGGTGGAGCTGGGCCAAGAGTTGCAGGGCGCCCGCGCGCTGCTCACGTCGGCTGGGATCGGCTGCGAGGTCGACCTGCGGGTCGAGCCCGGGTCCCTGCCCCCGGAAGTGAGCGGGGGCCTCGGCTGGGTGCTGCGCGAGGGCGTGACGAACGTGATCCGGCACAGCGACGCCCGCCTGGTGCGGGTGCTGCTTGAGCGAGACGGGGACAGTGCGGTACTGGTGATCGCCAACGATGGCGTCCGAACGGACGAGGCCGGTCGCGGCAGCGGGCTGGACGGCCTCACCGTCCGGCTGGCCCGGCTGCGGGGACGCTTGGAGCACGCCCATGACGACGGCTCGTTCGTGCTCACCGCGAGCGTGCCGTGGGGGAGGGGATCCCGATGACGAGGGTGTTGCTGGCCGACGACGAGACGCTGATCCGCGAGGCGCTGGCGACCTTGGTCGGGCTGGCGGATGGCATTGAGGTCGTCGCTGTCGCGGCGTCGGGGACGGAGGCGCTGGCGCAGGCCCGCAAGACCCGCCCGGACGTCGCCCTGCTCGACCTGCAAATGCCCGACCTGGACGGCATCGAGGTGGCCCGCCGGATCGGCGTGGACGTCCCCGAGTGCGCTTGCGTGATCGTCACGTCGCACGGGCGTCCCGGCTACTTGAAGCAGGCGCTGGCCGCGGGCGTTCGTGGTTTTCTTCCCAAGACGACATCGGCGGCAACGCTCGCGGACGTCGTCCGCCGGGTCGCCGCCGGGCAGCGCTACGTCGACCCCGCCCTGGCCGCCGAAGCGATCGGGGCCGGGGACTCGCCGCTCACGCCGCGAGAGGCCGACGTCCTCGCGCTCGCCGAGTCCGGCGGCCCGGTGGAGGAGATCGCGGCGCGGGCCCACCTGTCGACAGGCACCGTCCGCAACTATCTGAGCTCGGCTGCCGCGAAACTGGGGGCCGCCAACCGGCACGAGGCGGCCCGGCGGGCGCGCGAGCGCGGCTGGATCTGATTGACGGCGGGCCCGCGCTGGCCGGCAGACTGTCCGGGTGTTCGCCACCGGATTCTTCGCCACGGCGCCGATCGACGAGTTGTACGAATGGTTCGCCGCCTCCGCCCAGGACACCTCGCCGACCTGGGGGCGCCTGTGCCGCTGGATCGCCCGAACTCCGGCACTGCGCGGCCGACTGGACGCCTTGCCGGGGGCGAAGCGCCAGCCGAACCTGTTCCTGGCGGCGGTGCGCTACTTCGGCGGGCCGACGAGTCCGGGCCCGGAGTTCCTGGCCTGGGTCGAGGCTCACTGGGACGATGTCGAGGCGCTGATCGTGCAGCGCGAGACCCAGACGAACGAGGTGGGTCGCGCGGCCGTCTTGGCGCCGCTGGTGGCGAGCCTGCCGCAACCGGTTTCGCTGCTGGAAGTGGGCTGCTCGGCTGGTCTCCTGCTCCACCTGGACGCCTACCGTTACCGCTACTCAGACCGCGGGTTGGGCGAAGGTCCGCTGATCGAGTGCGAATCGGCGGGGGCGCCGCCGGCGCTCGCGTTGCCCGCGATCGCGGCCCGCGCGGGGCTGGACCGCAATCCGCTCGACCCAGCCGATCCGGAGGACGCCCGCTGGCTGCGGGCGCTGGTTTGGCCCGGCGAGGACGCCCGCGAGGCGCGGCTGGTCGAGTGCCTGGCCGCCGCCAGGCGGCGCCCGGCAACCCTGTTGGCCGGGGACGCCGTCGACGACTTGCCCCGATTGTTGGGCTGCGCGGCCCCGGGGACGACGCCGGTCGTCATGCACTCGACGGTGCTGCCATACCTGGCGCGCGACCAGCGCCGGGAGTTCGTCGCGGCCGTGCGCGCGGCGGGCGTCCACTGGGTGTGCCTGGAAGGCCCGCGCGTGCTGCAGGACTTCGTCCCGGTTGCGGGGTTGATCGCGTCCGACGACCGCGACTTCTTCGTCCTCGCGCTGGACGGTGAGCCCGTCGCGCTGGCCCACCATCACGGCGCCTGGGTGCGCTGGCTTTGACGTTCGGGTCAATCACGACGGCGATTGCCGGTTTCGGACCGAATTCTGTGCGCTGGAGGCAGTTCGGAGTCGTGATTGAGCACTGGAGGTTCGGGCGACGTCCCGGGCCGCCGGCTGCTGCCCGCGTCCAGACCGTCCAGGACGAATTGCCAGGTGCGCTCCACCGCGTCCGAGTCGAACTGAGCCGGACGTCCCGGCGCCGCGAACCCGTGCGGCACGCCGTCCAGGACGAGCATGCGGTGCGGCACCTGCGCCTCGGTGAGGCGCAGCTCAACGCCCTCGATGTCGGCCGCGACCAGGTTGTCGGCCGTCCCGGCCGCGAACAGAACGAGGGCATCGCGCAAGCGTTCGGCGTCGGCGAGCGGCGGCGGGCCCGCAACGGGAGCGCCACCGTTGAGGGTCCAGCCCGGGTACACCGCGGCCACGACGTCGAAGGTGAGCCGCGTTGCCGCGACCAGGCCGAGATAGCCACCCGCGCTGAACCCGACCAGGGCGGACGTCCCGGGCGCGACCTCCGCAAGCAGCCGCTGCGCCGCTGCGATGTCGGCGACCACCTCGTCCGAGTCCAGCCCGCGCAGCAAAGCGAACCCGCGCCGCCGACCCCCGTCGGAGTAGGGCAGGGCCAGTCGCGGCTCAGCCCGCCAGTACAGGTCCACCGCCG
>JBDHZK010000152.1:0-5754 GCA_039811865.1 Propionicicella sp.
GGCGAGGTACTCCTCCACGCCACCGGGCAGGAGGACGAACTTGCCGTCGCCGAGCAGCGCGTAGACCACGTCGCAGGTGCGTTCGAGGAAGTATCTGTCGTGCGAGACCACCAGCAGCGTTCCGGGCCAGCTGTCCAGATAGTCCTCGACCACGGTCAGGGTTTCGATGTCGAGGTCGTTGGTGGGTTCGTCCAGGAGCAGCACGTTTGGTTCGCCGAACAGGAGCCGCAACAGTTGCAGCCGCCGTCGCTCGCCGCCCGAGAGGTCGCCGATTCGAGTGACGAGCTTGTCGCCGGTGAACCCGAATTCCTCGAGCAGGGAGGTCGCGGTGACGTCCCGACCGGTAGCGAGCCGGGTCTCGTTGCGCAGCCGGGTCATCGAGTCCAGGACGCGTTCGCCGTCGTCCAACTCGCCGACGTCTTGAGAGAGGTGTCCAAGCCGCAACGTCTTGCCCTGTTTCACCTTGCCGGCCGAGGGTTCCTGCTCGTGGGCCAGAAGCCGAAACAGGGTCGACTTGCCGGACCCGTTGACGCCGACGATGCCGATCCGGTCACCCGGTCCGATCGAGAGGTCCAGGTTGCGAAGGAGTTCGCGGCCGTTCGGAAGGCTCAACCCGACGCGATGCAGATCGAACACGTCCTTGCCGAGCCGGGCCGTGGCGAACCGCTCCAGGGCCAGGCGGTCGCGTGGCGGCGGCTCGTCCGCGATCAGGACGTTGGCCGCCTCGAGCCGGAATTTCGGCTTGGACGTCCGCGCGGGGGCGCCGCGGCGCAACCAGGCCAACTCCTTACGCAGCAGGTTCCGGCGCCTGGCCTGGGTAGCGGAGGCTTGCCGGTCGCGTTCGGCGCGGGCCAGAACGAAGGCCGCGTAACCGCCGTCGTAGGCATCCACCCGGGCGTCGTGGACCTCCCAGATGCGCTCGCACACCGCGTCCAGGAACCAGCGGTCGTGGCTGACGATCAGCATCGCCACCTGGCGCGAGCGAAGTTCCGTGAGCTGGGCCGCCAACCAGCCGATCGCCTCCACGTCCAGGTGGTTCGTGGGTTCGTCCAGGACGATCAGATCGTGCCCGCCGAGCAGGACGCTGACCAGGGCGGCGCGCCGCCGCTCCCCGCCGGAAAGCGCGTCGATGCGGGCGTCCAGGTCGATCCCCGAAAGCAGGTTGCTGACCACCCCGCGAGTGAGCGGGTCGGCGGCCCAGACGTGGTCCGGTTCGCCGCCCACGATGACGTCGCGGACGGTTGCGTGCGGCGCGTAGGAGTCGTCCTGGGTGAGCCAGCCAACGCTCACGCGACCAGAGCGGATCACCTGGCCCGAGTCCGGCCGGACATCGCCCACGAGGATGCGCAGCAGCGTCGTCTTGCCGTCCCCGTTGCGGCCGACGACGCCGACGGCGTCCCCCTTGCCGACGCCCAGGCTGACGTCGTCCAGCAGGACGCGCGTGCCGTACGACTTGCCGATTCGCTCGGCGTTGATCAGGTTTGCCAAAGGGTCAGCGGCCGCGCATGGCGCGGTGGGCGCCTCGGGCGTTCGGCATCGGTCCGCGCGGGATCGGCGCGCGGGGACGCATGTTGTCCAGCGCGCGCAGCCGCTGCTTGACCTCGGTGATCTGATGCGGCTCCAGCACCTTGGGGAGCTTGCCGATGTGCTTGCTGAGCTGGGGGAGGGGAACCTGCCCCTCCTTGTCGCCCATGATCACGCTCGAAACCTTCACCCCGTAGGCGACCTGCTCGTGCCGCTTGATCTCGGACGCCAGGAGCGGCTTCAACCGCCCTGGCTCGCCTTCGCCGACCAGGACGATCCCGCCCGGGCCGAGGGCGCGGTGCACCATGTCCAACTGCTTGTTGGCGGTCAGGCCGGGGGTGTAGCTCCACTTCTTCTTGTCGAGCATGCCCAGGCCGATTTCGGCCGAACCCTTCTGGCCCGCGTAGCGCTTGTAAGTGGCGACCTTGGAGCGGCGCAGCAGGATCCACGCCGTGATCGCGAGCCCCACCATGACGCCCGCCGCCAGCGCGCTCCAAAAAGCGTTGAGCAACAGGCCGACGATCGCGAAGACGACGATCGGTGCTACGAAGCAGGCCAGGAGGATCCACGGCAGTTGCGGATCCTGCTCCTTGGTTACCCGGTACAACTCGCGGATCTGACGGAACTGATTCCAGTCCCGCGGATCGGTGCTGTTCTTCTTGCGAAGTTTTTCGGCCTCGCGAGCAGCCTTCTGCTTGGCCGCCAGCTCCTTCGCCTTTTCGCTCGCCATGTCTGCTCCGTGCCTAGTTGTCTTGACCCCGCGTGGCCATCGCCTGCCGGTAGAGCCGGCCGGCGCGGTACGAGGAGCGCACCAACGGTCCGCTGAGGACGCCCGAGTATCCCAGCCCGCGCGCCTCTTCGGCCAGTTCGTCGAACTCCTCGGGCGTTACCCAGCGATCGATCGGGTGATGTTTGGGGGAGGGCCGCAAGTACTGGGTGATCGTGATGATCTCGGCGCCGGCGTCCTTCAGGTCGGCCAGGGCGGTTGAGATCTCCTCGCGGGTCTCACCCATACCGAGGATCAGGTTCGACTTCGTCACCAGGCCGGCGGCGCGCGATTTCGTCAGCACCGCCAGCGAGCGGTCGTAACGAAAGCCCGGGCGGATCCGCTTGAAAATGCGCGGCACGGTCTCGACGTTGTGCGCGAACACCTCCGGGCGGGTGTCGAACACCTGGCCGAGAAACTCGTCGTTGCCCGAGAAGTCGGGCGCGAGCATCTCGACGCCGACGCCTGGATTGAGATCGTGAATCTGGCGGATCGTCTCGGCGTAGAGCCAGGCGCCCTCGTCCGGCAGGTCATCGCGGCAAACCCCGGTTACCGTCGCGTAGCGCAACCCCATCGTCATGACGGACTCGGCGACGCGTCTCGGCTCGCCAGTGTCGTAGTCGGTGGGTTTGCGAGATTCGATCTGGCAGAAGTCGCAGCGGCGAGTGCAGGAGTCGCCGCCGATCAGGAACGTCGCCTCGCGATCTTCCCAACATTCGAAGATGTTGGGGCAGCCGGCCTCCTGGCAGACTGTGTGCAGGCCCTCGTCCTTGACCAGCCGTTGCAGGTCGCGGTATTCGGGGCCCATCACGGCCTTGGTCTTGATCCAGGACGGCTTCTTCTCGATCGGGGTCTCGGCATTGCGCGCCTCGACCCGAAGCAGCCGGCGGCCTTGGGGAGCGACAGTCACCCGCACAGCCTACTGGCTAGCACCGACGCAGCCCTCGACCAAGGTCGCCGCAGGCATAGCCGCATGTCCCGCGGGAATCGACGCGGGGCGGCTGACCGCCCCCCATTCGCCTGAGTTAGCTTCTTGGTAGTAACTGAAAGGAACCCCATGTCAGAGACTCCCGCTCGCCCCGAGGACGCACCGACCCAGGATCAGACGCCCGCGCCGCCCATCGAGCACCAGGGCGCCCCGGCGCCGCGCGTCGTTGAGCCCGCCGCGGTAGCTCCCGGTAAGGACCGGCCCTTCCGTCGCGGCTTCGGCCTCGGTTTCGGCGCCAGCCTCGGCGTTGGCGTCGTGGTCACGGTGCTCAGCATCATCGGCTCGCTGATCGCGGGCGCAATGCTGTTCGCCCTGGCCGGTGCCATGAAGAACGCCAACACCGCGACCGTCCAGCCACTGAAGACGGTGTGGGGTGCCCAGACCGCCAAGCACACGCTGCGCCAGATCGACATCAGCGGCACGATCCTCACCGACCCGAGCGAAGGCAGCCTGTTCGTCCAGGGAACCTACGGCTACGAGGTCGCCGACATGATCGACAAGCTGGGCGCCGCCGACGCCGACGGGCTCGTGCTCCGGCTGAGCACCCCGGGCGGCACGATCACCGGCTCCAAGGCGATCGCGGACGCGGTCAAGCGCTACCGGGACCGCACCGGCAAGAAGGTATTCGCCTTCGTCAGCGGGCTGTCCGCCTCGGGCGGCGTCTACTCCATGGCCGGCGCCGACAAGATCGTCGCCGACTACGGCTCGATGGTCGGCAGCATCGGCGTCCTGTTCGGCCCGTTCGTCGAATACAAGGACGTGAAGGCGATCGAGGGCGGGCTCGCCGGCGGCGGAGTCACCACCACCGGTGGGATCAAGGAGTACTACCTGACCCAGGGCCGCGGCAAGGACGTCGGCAACCCGTTCCGAGCGATGACCGACGAGGAACGCAAGCTGTTCACCGCGGGCCTCTCGGGTGAGTACGACGCGTTCGTCAACCACGTCAGTACGAACCGGAAGATCCCGGAGCAGACGATCAAGGACGTCCTCGGCGCGCACCTCTTCAGCGCTCAGCAGGCCGTCCAGAACCACCTGATCGACGCGGTGATGGGTCGGGACGACGCCT
This sequence comes from Propionicicella sp., assembly GCA_039811865.1. GTDB lineage: Bacteria > Actinomycetota > Actinomycetes > Propionibacteriales > Propionibacteriaceae > JBDHZK01. Next base: position 4,345 of record JBDHZK010000152.1, read on the forward strand.
ACCGCGCCGCCGCCGACCTGGCCGGCGTCGCCGCCGCGGATACGAAGGTCGTCACCGCCGAGAAGCCGGGGCCGTTGGCGTCCCTGCTCGGCGCTGACTCGCGCGTGTTCGGCCAGGCTCCCGCAATCGCGGCCGGCGCCAAGCCGAGTGCCCGCGTCTGCGGCGCCTCCCCGACCGTGCTGGTTTACTCCGGCAGCCTGGCGAGCGCGTGCAACGGCTAAGCGCTCAGTCCTGACCGGATCGGCGCCGTCCTCGCAAGGGGCGGCGCCGATTGGCGTTTCGGCGGGAGTCAGCGCCTCAGAGCCTCCACGGGTGAGATTCGCGCGGCCCGCAGTGCCGGGAACAGGCCGGCCAGCAGCCCGGTGACGGCTCCCAGGAGCGGTGCGCCCAGCGTCACCCAAGGGTCCAGCAGCGCGGTCCACGCGTTGGCCAGGGCCGTGCCGATGACGACGAGGTTACCCAGCGCCGTCCCGATCAGACCGCCCAGCAGCCCCAGCATGGCGCTTTCGGCGAGGAACTGGACGACTACGTCCTTGGGCCGCGCACCGAGGGCGCGGCGTAGTCCGATCTCCCGCGTTCGCTGCAGCACGGCGACCAACGTCATGTTCGCGATTCCGGCTGCCCCGATCAGCAAGGTCACGGCGGCTAGCACGAGAAAGAGGTCGCGCAGGGAGCCGGAGACCGCGTCCTCAAGCCTGGAGGGCTGAGCGACCGGATCCACCCGCATCAGTTCCGGACGGTCCGGACGCAGAGCGAGCGGCAGTTCCCTGGCGACCTGATCTGCGGCCCCAAGTCTGGTCGCGACCACCATTCGGGCCGGGGTGATCGCGCTCGGCTCGCCGAAGGCGTCGAGCGCCGTAGCTGCCGGGATCACGACGGATCCGAGAATCCCGGGATCGCGCGAGACGTCCTGCATGATTCCCGTCACCACATAGCCAGAGCCGCCGAGGAAGATCGTCGGTGTTGGGTTGAGCGTCGTGATCCCGAGGTCGCGGGCCGCCGCCCGGCCGAGGACGGCCGTGTGCAGCCGGGAGCGTTCGCTGAACTCGTCCGGCAGCGCGCCCGCGCCAACGCTGGCTCCGATGGCTCGCAGGTAGCCCGGAGAGGCCGCCCGGAGGGCCAACCGGACTGTGGGCGTCCTGGGGTCCAGAGCCCGGCGCACGTCGAATGGGCTGCCGGGGACGTCCCACGTGCGACCGGCTGCCACTACTGCGTTCAGCTTCTGCGCGCTCGCGTCGGCGTCTGGCGGAAAGCTGTAGACGGTTTGCGTCTCGGCCGTGCCGCCGGCGTCGGTGAGAGTCACCTCGGTGGCCCTCAGCACGGAGAACGCCGCGGAGATCTGCCCAGACGCGGTCGCGGTCAGCCCCATGACCGCCACGAACATGCCGATGCCGAGGGCCACCCCCGCCA
>JBDHZK010000153.1:0-5729 GCA_039811865.1 Propionicicella sp.
GGGCGCCGACGATCTGCTGGCCGTCGAGTTCGATGGAGCCGGCGAGGCGTGCGGTCTCGGGGAGCAGTCCCATGATGGCCAAAGCGGTGACGCTCTTGCCCGAGCCGGACTCGCCGATGATCCCCAGCCGCTCCCCCGCGGCAAGTTCGAAGCCGACCCCGTCGACGGCCACCCGACGCCTGCGTCCGAAGGCCACGTGGAGATCGCGGACGCGAAGCAGGGACCTGGTCATGCCACCTCCCGCAGCCGTGGGTCCAGGAAGTCGCGCAGCCCGTCGCCCAGCAGGTTGAAGCCGAGTACGGCCAACGCGATCGCCAAACCTGGCCAAAGCGCCTGCTCAGGAGCGCTGAACATGTAGCCCTGGGCGTCACGCAGCATTCGACCCCATGTGGGAGTGGGCGGCGGTGTCGCCAGCCCGAGGTAGCTCAGGGCCGCCTCGGCCAAAATGGCCATCGCGAACGAGACCGACGCTTGCACCCCGAGCAGCGGAGCGACGTTGGGCAGCACGTGCCGGACGGCGATCCCAGTTCGGCTGGTGCCGGATGATCGCGCCGCCAGCACGAACTCGCTGGCCATCACCTGCAGCGTCCCGGCCCGGGCGACGCGCGCGAAGGCGGGCACGGTCGCGATTCCGATGGCGGTCATCGCCGTCACCGTCGAGCCGCCGAACGCAGCGGCCAGCAAAATCGCCAACAGCAACGCCGGGAAGGCGTACAAGACGTCCGTGGCTCGCATGATCAGTTCCGAAAGCCAGCCACCAACCAGGCCGGCCAGGACGCCCAGCGGCACGCCCAGCACGGCCGCGATGCCCACCGAGATGATCCCCACGGTCAGGCAGGTCTGGCTACCGACGAGGATGCGGCTGGCGATGTCGATGCCAAAGCCGTCCGTGCCGAGCACGTGTGGCCAGCCCGGGTGCTGTAGCCGGTCAGCCGGGACGACCCGGGTCGCGTCGAACGGCGTCCAGACCAGCGACAGCAACGCCATCGACACCACGCCCGCGACCAGGACTATCCCGATCACCAACCCCGCCCGCTTCACTCGATCGAACCCTTCGGCGCGCGCAGGCGCGGATCGATGGCCAGGTAGGAGAGGTCGACCAGCGCGTTGATCACCAACACCGCCAAAACGAGCAGCATCACCGTTCCCTGGACGATCATCAGGTCGCGCTTGCCCACCGCGTTCAACAGCAGCGAGCCCATCCCGGGTAGCGCGAACACCGACTCGATCACGATCGCGCCGACCAGAGCTCCGGCGAGCTGGAGGCCGAGCACGGTCACCACCGACAAAGCGGCGTTGCGTAGCCCGTGGCGCAACAAGGCCCGGAACTGCGTCCAGCCGACCGCGCGAGCCGTCCGGTAGTAGTCCTCACTCAGCACTTCGACGATCGCCGAGCGGACGTACCTGGCCAGCACGGCCGCCTGGATGACGGCCAGGGCGAGCACGGGCAAGGTCAGGTGCCGCGCCCAATCGACCGGATCGGCCAACAGCGGTACGTAGCCCGTGGCCGGCAGCCAGTGCAACCCGACCGAGAAGACCACCACCAGCACGATGCCAGCCCAGAAGGCCGGGATGGCCATGCCCACCTGCGAGACCGAAGTGGCCAAGAAGCCCTGCCAATAGCGCCGCTTCAGTGCCGCCAGCATGCCTAGCGGTACGGCCAACACCAGGGCCAGTAACAAGGCCAGGCACACGAGCCAAAGCGTGACCCCGATGGTCGGTCCGATCAGGGACGCCACCGGTTCGTTGGTCAGGTATGAGCGGCCGAGGTCGCCCATGAACATGCCGCCAAGCCAACTGAAATAGCGCTCCGGCAACGACCGGTTCAGCCCCAACCGGTCGCGCAACGCCTCGACCGCCGCGGGGTCGGCATGCTCGCCAAGAATGACCTGGGCCACGTCCCCGGGCAGGGCCGAACAGACGATGAAGACCAGCACCGAAGCCCCCAGCAGGCTGACGGCGAACACCGCCAGCCGACGGGCGACCGCGCGGACCAATGCGCTCCCCTACCGAACCCCGCCGCTAACCGTTGGCGATCGACGTCAAGTCGAAACTGAGGGTGGTGGCGTTCGCCGGGACGCCGGTCACGCTGGCCTTGGTGACCACCAGGTTGGGTAGCAGGAACAGCCAGACGGCTGCAGCGTCGTCGGCCAACAGCTTGGCCCCCTGCTTCATCAGCGGAATCTGCGCCTCGGCGCTGACCTCGTCCGCGGTGGTCATGAGTTTCTGGAAGTCGGTGTTGGCGTAGCGCCAGTAGTACTTGGGGTCGGCGAACTTGACGATGTCCCGCGGCTCCACGTGGGCGACGATGGTCAAGTCGTAGTTGGCCTTGGTGTACACCTCGTCCAGCCAGCGGGTGAACTCGAGTTCCTCGATGGTCACGCTGATCCCGATCTCCTTGAGTTGGCTGGCGACGAACGCGCCACCCTTGGAGGCATAGGGCAGCGCGGGGATGCGCATGCGCAGGTTGAGCCCACCGGCGAAGCCCGCCTCGGCCAGCAGTTGCTTGGCCTTGGTCGGGTTGTAGGGGTTGGTCCCCGACAGGTCCTCATACCAAGGGTCCGTGGGGGGAACCATCGAGCCGATCAGCGTGCCCCGGCCGTTCCAGACGGTGGTCAGCAGCGCCTTGCGATCGATCGCCATGGTGATGGCCTGGCGCACCTTGAGGTTCTTCAGGGCCGCGGTTTGGTGGTTGAGCCCGAGCACCACCTCGCCATTGGTGGTGCCCTCGATCACCGTGTACTTCGAGGTGTCCTTGAACTGGTCGATCGCCTCCGGCGCTTGCACGTTGGAGATGACGTCGATGTCCCCGGACAACAGGGCGGCGTTCATCGCATTGGGGTCGGAGAAGTATCGGAAGGTGACCTCGTCCAGCCGCGGTGGCGTCCCCCAGTAGCTCTGGTTGCGCTCGAGGACGACGCTTTGGCCCTTGTTCCATTGCTTGAGCCGGAACGGCCCGGACCCGGCCGTCTTGGTCGCGAGATCGGCGAAGCCGGCCGGATCGTAGACCATCCCAGCGGTGGACGTCATGTTGTACAGCCACATGTTGCTCGGGTGCGACAACGTGACGGTCAGCGTCTTGTCGTCCACCGCAGCGGTCGACTTCACTACCTCCATCTGCTTTTGCAGGACGGCAAAGCCGCTGCTCTTGATCCGCTCGATGCTGGCGATGACGGCCTTCGCGTCGACGGGGGTCCCGCTGGCGAACTTCGCGGCTGGGTTCAACTGAAAGGTGTACGTCAGGCCGTCCGCGCTCACGTCCCAGCGCTGCGCCAACAGCGGCCGGATCTGGCCTTCGGCATCGACGCGAATCAGCGTCTCGTAGACGTTGTAGAGCATGACCTGCGGGACGGCCGCGGCGGTGTTGCTGCTCGGGTCCATGGTGGGGGGTTCGATGGTCGCCCCAACATTGAGCTTGCGCAGGGCCGCCGTTGGGGTCGTCCCAGGCGTACACGCGACCACGGCTAGGAGTGTTGTGGCCAAGACGGCGAGCAACACCGCCCGAATCGAGCGGCTGGCTCCGCTCACGACCGATGGCACACGCAGGTTCATGGACCCTCCCGTGATTCTTTACTGATCTTCGGGGCTGCTGCCAGCACTGCGGTGCGCGGCGGGTGCAGTCTACTCACATCGACCCTGGTCGCCCCGGAAAACGACGGAGGGAACCAGGGGCGACGGTTACCACGTCGGTTACGGTGAGCCGGGCAACTGGCACGGTGACCGATCAGTAAACTTGTGCGAGGCGACTCGTCGCCCAGCACTGGACGTATTTCGCGGAGGACCCATGAGCGACGGACAGCAGCCCGGATACCAACCCCCGCAGGGCGCGGGCGGCCCACCCAATTGGCAGGCCGGACCCCAGGGTCATAACCCACCGGACGACCGCACCGTCGTCCACGGTGCGTACACCCCGCCGCCACTTCCAAATCAGCCAGGCGCGCCGTCCGGGCAGCCGGGCAGCTTCCCCACATCTGGGTCCAGCCCGACTTTCGGCACCGCCGCCACCCAGTACCAGCCCCCGGCGTCCGGACCACAATGGCCGTCTGGACCCCCAACCGCTTTCGGTGGGCCCCAGGGTCAATCAGGCCCTCCCTCGTTCGGGTCACAGCCGTCGCCATCGGGTCCGCCGCCCGGCTTCGGGTCACAGCCGTCGCCATCCGGCCCACCGTCCGGTTTCGGGTCGCAACCGTCACCCTCGGGTCCCCCGCCTGGCTTCGGCGGCCCAAGCGGTCCTGGCTTCGGCGGCCCAAGCGGTCCCGGCTTCGGCGGTCCCAGCGGTCCCGGGGGACCGGGCGGGCCCGGTTTCCCGCCCGCAGGACCCGCTGGGCCTAGCCAGCCAAAGGGCGGCAAGGGCAAATTGTTTGCCATCCTCGGCGGCGTTGCCGCCCTCGTCGTGATCGCCATCATCGCCGGATTCATGATCTTCAAACCGGGCGGCGGCAACCCGACCGGACCGACCGGCACCAATGGCACGAGCGCCCCGCCGAGCCCCGCAGCCGCGAAGTACGCCTCCGACGCGGTGTCGGGCTACCTGAAGGCGCTCGCGGCTGGGGACGCGGCCACCGCGCTGAGCTATGCGCAGGTCGACCCCGCCGACAAGACCTTCCTCACCAACGACGTCCTCAAGGCCACCCAGGCCAAGGGTGCGATCACCGACATCAACGTGCCCGAGGTGACCGGTGACAGCGCCTACAGCGTGGCGGCCACCTACAAGATCGGCACCCGCTCGGTTTCCGACGAGATCCGCGTGATCAAGGTCGGCGACAGTTGGAAGCTGCGCGAGGTGACCGAGGAGGTCGACTTCGGCTATGCGCGCGCGGAGACCCTGCCCATGCTGATCGGCGGGATCGAACTGAAGCAAGACAAGGTCGAGTTGTTCCCCGGCGCGTACGAGGTGACCACCGGAGTCGAGAACATCTCCTACGGGACCAAGAATGTGGTCACCGTCGAGGCTCCAGGCAAGTACACCAGCACCGTCGACCTCCAGCCCACGCTCACCAGCGCCGGCCAGGCCGCGTTCATCAAGGCCGCCCGCGCCAAGCTGGCCAGCTGCTTGAAGCAGAAGGCGCTTCGTCCTACGGGTTGCGGCTTTGGGCTCAACGCCCCAACCGGCGTCAAGATCAACCTCTCGACGCTTTCTTGGACGGTGGACTCGAAGGGCGACCCGTTCGCCAGCGTCCGGCCCCGCCTCGACTACGAGGATCCGGCCATCGGCAAGGGCAGCCCGTTCATCTCGATCAAGGGCCGCGCCAAGGGCACCAACGGCACGTCCTACGTCGGCACGACCTACATCACCGGCATGAGCGCCGACCTGACCAAGGACACCATCAGCGTCACCTTCGAGAACTGACCCACCCGCAATCCGGTGGCCGCGCTCCTTCGGGAGTCGCGGCCACCGGCCCTTTCGGCTCGATCCTGTTGCCTCATGTCAGATGCCCGCTTGGTGTGAGTCGTTGACTCATCTGGTCTTGCCCGCGTGGTCGGGGTAGTTCGTCGACGCTGCGCCATCGTCAACCCCATCTGCTCAGGCTCGCGCGCAAGCGGGCATTTCACGATGAGTCAACGACTCCCCGCACGCGGGCATCCAGCATCAGTCAACTCGGTCGATCCTGTTGCCTCATGTCAATGTGCCCGCGTAGGGGGGTTCGTTGACTCATGTGAAGATGCCCGGGTGGTGGGGTCGGGGGCCGGTGTGGTCCATCGGTCCGATAGCTGCCGCTCTTTGCTCG